>JAAZNL010000020.1 GCA_012798315.1 candidate division WWE3 bacterium
GTCGAGTAGGGGAATATTCATTGCTTTACCTAACGTGGAAATTTTTTTAGTTACGTTTATATCTTCGTTGCTGGGAGCGGGATCGTTAGACGGGTGGTTGTGAGCAATAATAATACACGCGGCGTTTTTATTTAACGCTACAGCAAATATTTCACGTGGAGATACTATTGTTTCGTTTATAGAACCTACCGAAATTACATCTTTAGAAATAAACTTGTTTCTGGAATCGATTGAAATTAACATTAAACACTCTTTAGTTTGTCCTATAAAGTCCTTACGTAGTATGTTGAAAACATCTTCAGGTTTAATTATTTGCTTTGTGGACGGGGCAGAATAATAATTAATTCGGCGCGCGATTTCTACAGCCGCTTTAATTACAACCGCTTTGGCACTATTTACATATTTGTGGCTAAGAAGTTTTTGAATATCGTATTTGTTTAAATTTGCTAAACCGCCGGCGCTTTTAAGAATTTCACGGGCCAAGTCTATAGCCGATAGATCGGTTCCTCCCGTACACAGCAGTAAGGCAATAAGTTCTTCATCCGTTAAAGAAACGGCACCTTTATTAATAAATTTTTCTCTTGGTTTTTCATCTTTATTTAAGTCTCTAATGCGAGAATTAATCATTACTGTACAACATACATTGCATCAACCTGAGTATCAACGTATTTAATTCTAATAAGGAGAGAATAATGGTTAATAATGATTTGGCACTGCGAATAAAATCTATACGGATGCGTCTTAATTTGTCTCAGGATAGATTCGCAAAGAAAATAGGCTTAACCGGAAAAACTATATCAGCGTACGAAAATGGGCGGTGCGTGCCCCCACTAAAGGTGTTGGATAAAATAACAGCCACGTATGGCCAGCCATTCTTGTCCGCTGGGGTGGAGGACAAAGACAACTTAACCCGTAAATTGAATTTAATAAAACAATACGTTTGTGACTTGGAAAAAATAATTTCTTAACGTTTGGAGTATTGTGGTCTTTTTCTTGCTTTGTGTAAGAAATACTTTTTTCTTTCTACCATTCTTGGATCTCTTGTTAAGAGTCCTTGTTTAGAAAGAATAGATTTATATTCTTCGCTCATTTGGGCTAAGGCTCGCGCAATACCATGAACTACAGCATCTAATTGTCCCTGAACACCTGAACCTGTAACCCTTATTGTAGCTGTATATTTTGCTTTAGGGTGAGATACACCTATTGCGTGAAAAGGCTTTATCCATACGGTTTGTGATACCTCATCGGCGAAGTATTCAGAAATGTCCTTACCGTTTACCGTAAAATCTCCCTTATCCTCTTTAATAAATACTCTGGCGACAGCCGTTTTTCTTCTGCCGGTACCTATAAAAAGACCTTCTTGTTTTTTCGTTACCTTTGTTTCTTCTGTTATATTTTCTTCAACTTGTTTCTTAGTCATTATTCTTTACTTTCTTCTTTTTTGTGAGCTTTATGTGGATGCTCACTTCCTTTATAAATATACAAATTGCTCATTCTTTCTTTTCTGAGTTTGTTATTTGGCAACATGTCTTTTACAGCTTCTTCAATAACTCTCTCAGGATGTTTTTCCAGCATAGATTCCAAATTTACCTGTCTTAAGCCTTTCGGATATCCTGTGTGCCATATATATAATTTGTCTTTTAGTTTTTTACCTGTAACCTTGATTTTTTCAGCATTAGTTACAACAACCTTATCTCCGACATTTATGTTTCTTGTAAATGTTGGTTTATTTTTACCCATTAAATATTTTGCAATCTCCACAGCAACTCTTCCGAGAACTTTACCTTCCAGATCTATAAAGTGCCATTGTTGCTTTAATATTTCTTTTTGTGGTGTGTATGTACCTTCCATTGTTTTATTCCTTAGATTCTTTTTTTACTCTTGGCTTTTTTACAACCTCTTTTAACTCTTTAACGTCTTCAGTTTTGTCTTCGGTTTTATCTTCTACTTTCGGCTTTGAAGGTTTCTTAGTGGCCGATTTTGTAAGTTCAATTCTAGACATTTCAGCATTATCCCCATCCCTGTTTCCGATTTTTGTTACTCTTGTATATCCACCTGTAGGTTCTTTATATCTATTGGCCACATCATCGACTAATTTCTTCACGGCATCTTCTGAATACAACGCGTTTTTCAGTTCTTTTAGTGTGTTAAATTTTAAGACTTTATCTTTTGTGTTAGAAGCTTTTATTGCTTTTGTGATAATTGTTTCAGCGTATGGTTGTACAAACTTTGCCTTAGCATGCGTAGTTTTTATTTTTTCATTCTCAATCAGTGATGCTGTTAAATTTCTTAATAACATCTTTCTGTGATCCATATCTCTGCTAAGTTTTGTTTTTGCCACTCTGTGTCTCATTATCTGTAACCTTCTTTTTCTAATAATTTCTTAATTTCATTTAATGACTTTTCTCCGAGATTTTTAATATCTGCTAAATCATCATCTGTTTTCTTAGAAAGTTGATCTAACGTATCGATACCATGTTTCTTTAATGCATTAATTGTTCTTGTTTGCAATGGCAGTTCTTCAATTGCGATAACCTCGGTATGTTTGGATTTTTTGCTATCAGTTTCGGATTCTTCCGGGGCGGCTTCAATTTGACTTCCGCCTTCAAAGATACTTTGATAAAAAGCTCTTAAAACGTCAGCTGCATCTTTTAATGCCTGAGTGGGTGAGACACTGCCGTCGGTTTCGATAGTCAGAGTTAACTTATCGTAATCTGCTCTTTTACCAAATCTGGTAGGTTCTACTTTGTACATAGATCCTATAATCGGTGAAAACACGGAATCCAACACAATAACACCAATCTTACTAGTCTGTCTTTCTTCCATTGGTGAGTAGCCTTCGCCGCTTTCAACTGTTAGCTCAGCAGAAAATTCGGATTTTGAATCAGCCAAGGTAGCTATATGAAGATCCTTATTCATTATTTCGACTTCAGAACTGGTTATAATATCAGCACCAGTAACAGCTCCGGGGCCTTTTTTCTTAATGGTTACAATTACAGGATTGTCCCCGTGCAGTTGGACTCTCAGTTTTTTTAAATTCATTGTAACTTCTACAACATCTTCCTTTACGCCAGGAATAGTTGTGAACTGATGGCTTACCCCTGCAATTTTTGCCTGAGTTACCGCTGCACCTCTGATAGATGAGAGTAAAACTCTTCTGAGGGTGTTACCCAATGTAGTACCAAAACCTGTGGGTAACGGTTCTATCTCAAAAATTCCTACGTGTTTATCTTCGCTGACTGTGCTTATCTTTAGATTTTCTAAATTTAAATTCATTATTTTCTCCTAAAAATTATCTAGAATAAAACTCAATAATAGAGGCTACATCTACTTTTTCCTGATAATCCTCTTTACTTGGGGCTTTTGCGTATTTTACGCATTTTTCCTTTATATTAGCCTCAAGCCAATCAGGAAGTACAAAACCTTCGCGTAGATGTATCTTATCAAAACTCACGGGTTTAATTACGTCGCCTATTCTTAAATGATAGGACGGAATATCCACCGGTTTGTCGTTAACCAACAAATAGCCTGTTCTAATAAGTTTTCTAGCCTGATTTCTAGATACTGCAAAACCACTTCTGTAAACCAAATTGTCAAGTCTTGACTCAAGTTTTTGAATTAATACGTCGCCTGTTACTCCTTTTGTCCTTAAAGCCTCATTAACATATTTTGCAAATTGTCGCTCTAAGATACCGTATATCCTTTTTGCCTTTTGCTTCTCTCTTAATTGTTTGCCATATTCTGATAATGCCCTTCTGGAAGTACCGTGTTGTCCCGGTGCCTGAGGTCTTTTTTGGACGGTACATTTATCACTTTCACACTTAGCCCCTTTTAAATAAAGCTTTGTGCCTTCTCTTCTACATAATCTACATTTTGGTCCTGTGGTTCTTGCCATAGATAAATACTTTCAGAACTAAACTCTTCGTTTCTTTTTTGGCCTACAACCATTATGTGGGATGGGTGTAGTATCCGAAATTGATATAACATTTAAACCTGCAGTTTTTAAAGCCTTGATTGAAGAAATTCTTCCTAATCCGGGACCTCTTACAACTACAGATACTTCTTTTACGCCCATCTGAGCTGCTTTAGCGGCTAAAGCTTCGGCTGCTTTGGTGGCTGCATATGGGGTGGCTCTACGAGAGCCTTTAAAGCCAACTTTACCGGCACTACCTGATACAAGTGCATTTCCTTCAGGATCGGTAATCGTAATAATAGTATTATTAAAACCTGCGGTTATATAAACTTTTCCGCTTGTTACATTCTTTGCTGCCTGTTTTTTTGCTTTAGTTTTTGTTTGTTTTTTTTCTGCCATATGTTACTTTCGAGCATAGCGAGAAAGGAGGACGGCATGCCGTACTCACTTTCGAGACTTTACTTCTTAGCTAACTTTTTCTTCTGGCCTCCTACCGTCTTACGTTTTCCTTTTCTAGTTCTTGAGTTAGAACGTGTTCTCTGACCTCTTACCGGAAGACCTATTTTATGCCTGGTGCCTCTGTAGGAACCGATTTCTTGTAAACGTCTTATATTAGAACTTACGATTCTTCGTAATTCGCCTTCAACCGGTATTTCCATGGCAACTAATGTGCTTTGAATTGATGCTAGTTCTGCATCAGTTAAGTCCTTTGCTCTTTTGTTTGAATCCACCTTGGCTTCGGTCAAAATTTTCTTTGCTGTAGTATCTCCGATTCCGTATAAATAAGTTAAAGCTGTTTCTATTCTTTTATTATTTGGTAAATCTATACCTGATACTCTAGCCATTTTTTATCCTTGCCTTTGCTTGTGCTTAGGGTTTCTTTTGCAAATTACCCTTACCACACCTTTTCTTTTTATAATTTTGCATTCTCTACAAATTGGTTTTACTGACGATCTTACTTTCATATATTTCCTTTGAAAGGGTAACCGCTGCCCTTTCTACATACTGCATTTTTCCTAAACGCGAAGCGATTTTCTCATACCCTTAGGTATAATACCAGACGTTTCTTTATTTCCTATTTATATCGGTAAGAAATTCTTCCTCGAGTAGTATCGTGAGGTGAAAAATCTACCTTAACCTTATCCCCCGGCAGTATTCTTATTTTAAACTTCCTCATTTTTCCCGATAGGGTAGCAAGGATTTCTTTAGTTTCTCCCTGATCATCTATCTCGATTTTAAACATACCCCCCATGAGTGATTCAGTTACTCTGCCATCTTTTGTTATTAATTCCTTTGTGTCCATATTGTACAACGCCGAGAATTCTACCAAAACCCTCAACTAAGGTCAATAACATGCTCCTGGTTTAGACTTTTGTTGTTATCGCTTCTTTTTCGTTGACTTTTCGGTAATCGAACTCTATATTACCATTAAGTCCTAAAATTTCAATAATTCCGGAAAAGTATGCTTGATATTAAATACATTAAGGAAAATAAAGAAAAAGTTAAAAAAGCTGTTAATGATAAGCAAATGTCCAATTCCGTTGATATAGACTTACTTTTGGGTACCTATGATACCTATTTGGAACTGCTTAAACAGGTTGAAATTCACCGGAATCTGAAAAATAACCTATCAAAAGATATTTCTAAACTTACTGAAGGAGACCGTTCTAAGATACTTTTGGAAGCAAAAGACGTTAAATCTGAACTGACTAAACTGGAAACCGAGTTAACGGCTATTTCTGAGAAACTCAATACATTGCAATTAGCTGTACCTAATATTTACGCGGAAGATGTACCGTATGGAGTTGATGAATCTGAAAATGTGGTAGCCCGTAAAGTGGGAGAGCCCAAAGTTTTTGATTTTACGCCCAAGGAACACATGGATATAGGTGAAGCATTGGGGATTATTGATGTGGAAACCGCAGGTAAAGTGTCGGGATCCCGTTTTTGTTACCTATTAAATGAAGCAGTTTTGCTTCAATTTGCGTTGGTACAGTTCTGCTTAAAAACGGTTACAGATCCAGTGGTCATTGCGGACTTGGCAAAGAAAGCCGGAAGTCCCAGTGCAAAAACATTTATACCCGTAGTGCCTCCGGTTATTGTAAAACCCGAAGTAATGAAAAGAATGGATAGGCTAGATCCTATTGAAGAACGCTATTATATACCTTCGGACGATGTGCTTTTGGTGGGAAGTGCTGAGCATACATTGGGTCCGATGCTGGCAGATTCAACTATTGAATATGCTAAGCTTCCTATCCGTTATATTGGGTATTCAACGGCTTTCAGACGGGAAGCAGGATCCTATGGTAAAGACGTAAAAGGTATTTTAAGAGTGCATCAGTTCGATAAACTTGAAATGGAATCTTTTGCCGCGCAGGAACAGGGTGAATCTGAACAACGATTGTTTGTCGCGATTCAGGAGTATTTAGTACAGCAGTTGGGCATTCCATATCAGGTTGTAAATGTTTGTACCGGCGATATGGGTAAGCCGGATTACAGACATATTGATATTGAGTGTTGGCTTCCGGGTCAAGGTAAATACCGCGAAACGCATACTTCGGATTACATGACAGACTACCAGTCCCGAAGGTTAAACGCAGGTTATCGCGATAAAAACGGCGACCGCAAACTTATGTACATGAACGATGCTACGGCTATAGCTATAGGTAGAACGCTAATAGCAATTTTAGAAAATTACCAGCAAAAAGATGGTTCAGTAGTAATTCCTGGGGTACTAAGACCGTTTATGGGAATAGAAATCATTGAACCGAAAAAATCTTAATGTGATAATGAGCATAAACAGCTTGGTTATTGAAACAATATGAACATTTTTACGGGCATACAAGGTCCCAAGGTTATTTACGAAACTGAATCAAAATATAACGGCCACATAAAGGTTGTGCAATTTGGCAATACTCTAAAAGTAAAAGTTGATAACATAGACCAGTCTTTAAATCCGGACTCTCCTGCATGTGCGAGATTATATTGGGGTAAGGTAATTGAAGTATTAAAAGAAAATATGCCTGAAATGAAAAATGTTATGATTCTGGGTTTGGGCGGAGGAACAATAGCTCATTTAATAAGCAGAAATTTCCCGAATACTAAAATAACGGCGGTGGAAGTGGATCAGGTAATGGTGGATATTGCTAATCAGTATTTTGAGCTGGGCTCGATTCCAAATTTGCAGGTTATAGTAGATGACGCTATGCGCGTGGTGGTCGAATCAGATAAATACGGTATTTCGGAACACAGTCTGGATGCAATATTAGTAGATATTTACGTGGGACAGAAATATCCAGAGTTGGGTAAGTCGGGAAATTTTGTTGCTGCGTTAAAAAAACTTATGAACCCTCACGGTCTGTTAATTTTTAACAGAATATATGTGGACGAGCACCAGGACGATGTGAATACCTTTATTGATTATCTGGAAAACCAATTATCTAATGTTAAATGTACCGTTGTTGCGGGATATACAAATTCAGATAATATTTTAATTTACGGACGACCCCTTTAAATAACTATGTCTATATTTCAAGCAATTATTCTAGGAATAGTGCAGGGTGCTACTGAGTTTTTACCCATATCGTCTTCAGGACACTTAATACTTGTCCCTAAATTTTTAGGTATGACTGAACAACCCCTTGTTTTTGATACCACGATGCATTTGGCGACAGCAATTACGTTAATAGTTTTTTTCTTTGGAGATTATGTGAAATTAGTGAAAGGATTTTTAACAGATCTTCTACAAAGACACAGTTTATTTCCGGAAGATAAATCCCAGCCCGGTTTGATGCTTTTATTTATTTCTTCTCTACCGGCTGCAATTTTAGGCTTTTTTCTTGAGAACAAAATAGAGTCAGTATTCAGAGATGTAATTCACGTAATTATATTTATGGCGGTAGGAACAATTTTGATGGTTTTGGCTGATGCATACGGTTCCAGGGTAAAAGACAAAGTTTCAATATCACAAGCCACGGTCATAGGCTTTTTTCAATCTTTGGCTCTTTTCCCCGGAGTTTCCCGTTCAGGTGCTACTATTTCAGGCGGTATGCTTATGGGGCTAAAGCGTGACTACGCCGCACGTTTTTCTTTCTTAATATCAGTTCCGATTGTTATTGCCGCTGCCTTATTTAAATTACTTTCCACCGATTGGGCATTAACCGGCATTTCTTTTATACAGTTATTCGCTGGTTTTTTGAGTAGCTTTGTAACGGGAATGTTCGCGGTAAAGTTTTTGTTAAATTATTTGAAAAACAAAAGTCTTCAGGTTTTTATTATATACAGGATCATCCTCATCATAGCCGTGGGCTTGGCTATGTTCTAATTTTCCAATGTTATAATCAGTTTGTTATGTTTAAATCACTTTTTGACTCAAATGAACGCCAAATCAATAGAATACGTGCTATCGTTGATAAAATTAATAAACTCGAACCGGAAATTTCTAAGTTAACGCCCGATGAAGTCAAAAGCAAAACCGAATATTGGAAAAATGAGCTAAGAGACCTTGATGCGTCCGCGCAAAACGATTATTTAAATAAAATACTACCGGAGGCTTACGCGCTAGTTCGTGAAACCGGCAAACGCGTTTTAAATATGCGCCACTTCGACGTTCAGTTAATTGCCGGCGTTACACTTCACGAAGGGAAAATCGCAGAACAAAAAACAGGAGAAGGTAAAACACTTACTGCAACTCTACCTTTATATTTAAACTCTCTTACCGGCAAAGGGGTTCACCTTATTACCCCTAACGATTATCTTTCGCGTCATGGCGCCGGATGGATGGGCCCACTATACGAAGCATTAGGTGTATCCGTTGGCGTAATCATGGAAGACACTTCCGGTTTGGTATTTGATACTACATTCGAAAATCAAGCATATGAAGACAGTTACACAAAACATTTACGTCCCGCGCAAAAGAGGGAAGTCTATTCCTGCGATATCGTATATGGAACAAATCATAATTTCGGATTTGACTATCTAAGAGATAACATGGTGCACTCGCTCGAATTAATGGTCCAGACCAATCCTATCGGTGATTGGGGTTATCATAATTTTGCCATTGTCGATGAGGTCGATTCCATACTTATTGATGTTGCCAGAACTCCTTTGATCATTTCCCGAAGCGATGCAAAGCCTTCTGACCGATACATGGAAGCTAGCCGTATAGTAAAAACTCTGATTAAAGGTTCGGATTATGAAGTAGAAGAAAAATTCAGAAACGTTGCTCTATCGGATTTGGGTATCCGTAAAGTCGAGAGACTTTTAGGTGCCAAAAACCTTTATGAAGAAGACTTTGAAATGGTCCATTTAATTGAGCAGGCGTTATCTGCCAGTACACTTTATGAAAAAGATAAGGATTATGTTGTTAAAGACGGAAAAGTGGTCATAATAGACCAGTTCACAGGTCGTCAGCTACCTAATAACCGTTTTTCCCATGGACTGCACCAGGCAATAGAAGCCAAAGAGAACGTAGCAATCCAGGAAGAATCAAAAACCTTGGGTGAGATTTCTTACCAGAATTATTTTAGAAAATATCAAAAGTTAGCAGGTATGACGGGTACCGCAGCCACTGAAGCCGAAGAGTTTTACAAAATATACAAATTAGACGTTGTAGTTATTCCAACCAATAGACCTATAAGTCGTACAGACGCGAATGATGTAGTTTATAAGACTGAATCTGCCAAATTTAAGGCTGTAGCCGATGAAATAGAGGAAAGACACAAGAACGGCCAGCCTGTGCTTGTAGGTACAACATCGGTTGAAAAAAGCGAACAACTGCACGAACTTCTCCGCCGCCGTGGTGTACCACACGAGGTTCTAAACGCTAAAAACCATGAACGCGAAGCTCTAATCATTGCTCAAGCAGGCAAGAGGGGTGCAGTGACAATTTCCACAAACATGGCAGGACGAGGTGTAGACATCATTTTAGGGGGCGATCCACCCTATAGTGAGGAACAGGAAGCTGTAAAAAAAGCCGGCGGATTGCATGTAATTGGGACAGAGCGGCACGAATCTAGGCGTATAGACAATCAGCTAAGAGGCCGAGCCGGAAGGCAAGGAGATCCCGGATCTTCCAAATTCTACGTTTCGCTTAAAGATGACTTAATGCGTATTTTTGGTGGAGATCAGGTTAGCAGACTGATGGATAAATTCGGAATAGACGAAAATATGCCTTTAGAGGCTGGTTTGGTAACCCGGGCTATTGAGAACGCTCAAAAGAGAGTTGAGTGATTTAACTTCGACCGCAGAAAACAAACCGTTGAATATGACGACGTTATGAACGTCCACAGAGAGGTTGTGTATAAGTTAAGGCGTAGAATTTTAGAGATCAGCGAGGGTATAACCGAGTACGAATCATGGTTTATAGACAAGCTGGTTCAGGAGGCCGGTTTCGATATGACCGTTTGGGAAACCAAATCTAAAGACGTAGGCGAAAAACTATGGCGCAAAGTTGTCGGTGAGGTAAGCTTGGATATTTTGGACATTTTATGGATGGAACATCTAGTAGATATGGACCAAATTCGTGAAGGAATAGGTCTTAGGGGATATGCCCAGCGCGATCCGATGGTGGAATATAAAAAAGAGGGTCACGCTAGATTTGAACTTTTAGTAACAAAAATTTATCAAACAATTGCGGATAGACTGAGTAGAATCAGCCTTGAATATGCCCCAAGCCAGAAAAAAGAAATAGTGGACAGCAGAAATCTAAGTTATAGACATGGTGAGTTGGAATCAGGTGTCGGAGAAGAAATGGCTGCAAAATCGCAACAAAGCCCGGATTTGGTTGACACAGAAGGAAGACACATAAAAATTGAGAAAGTTCTCTCAGGCAAACAAAAAGTAGGCCGAAATGACCCCTGTCCTTGTGGCAGCGGAAAAAAATATAAAAACTGCCACGGAAGGGCATAAAAACTGCTATGGAAAGGCATAAAAACTGCCTCGGTAAGGCGTAAGATTTTCTCATGGATAAAACAGTTTTATTTACATCTAAAATTAAGGAGCTGTAC
Source organism: candidate division WWE3 bacterium (assembly GCA_012798315.1). Lineage (GTDB taxonomy): Bacteria > Patescibacteriota > WWE3 > UBA101185 > UBA10185 > JAAZNL01. The sequence continues at coordinate 10,921 of JAAZNL010000020.1, forward strand.
CCTGCTTTGTCAGAGGAAGTCTTAAAGAATTTGAATAAACCCAGATACAAAACTTTCAGGTATGTAACTCTGAAGAAAAATGAAAACCTCTTGCCGGTAGAAGAATACAAAAAAGGACCGTTTCCAAACAGTTTTTACGTTGAAGATTCATACGACTTAACCGATACCCCGGCATTTGCAAACACAGATTTATATATACAAGGTTTTTCCAGCATGATACCGGCAATTATATTAGGTGCAAAACCCGGAGATAAAGTCATGGATATGTGCGCTGCTCCTGGTAGTAAAAGCTCGCAGTTAGCCAATTTAACAGGGGATAAAGTAAATATTACTTGTATTGATAATAATTCAGCCCGATTATTTGCATTAAAATCTAATTTATCGGCTCAAAATGTTCAAAACTTTAAAATCATAAGAGCCAACGCAGCGGATATTCAATATGACCCTTCTTTTGTAAATCAGTTCGACAAAATTATTGCCGATGTGCCCTGCAGTAATGAAGGGAATATCAGGTTTTACGATGATAAGTTACTATCCAAATGGAATCCAAAGTTGGCTAAAAAAATATCAAAATTACAAAAAAGAATTTTAGCTAGCGGCATTAAAGCATTAAAAAAGGGTGGCAGACTGGTATATTCAACTTGCACATACTCATTAGAAGAAAATGAAGAGGTAGTGGACTGGGCATTAAAACACTTTGAAGATGTAAAACTTGAACCAATTAATCTTCCGATAACAAACACTATTGCGGGTTTATGTAAAAATGGAAAAAAAGTTTTTGACAGCTCAATAACCAATTGTATCCGGGTGATACCTAACGATTTATTTGACGGGTTCTTTGTTGCTTCCCTGTTGAAGCTTTAGGGATTTAATAGCCTGAACTGCTTGTACTGCCGGTTCAAACCCTGGATTTACCTGTAAAGTTTGACTAAAATACATTTCCGCTTGATCTAAATTACCAAGCTTGTATTCCAAAAATCCCAGTTTATATAAAGATTGATATAAATAAGGATTCATTTCATACGATTTAACAAGATATTCCCGGGCTAAATCATAGTTACCCAGTTCTAAGTATGTATAACCTAGATTGTGTACAACATCTGCAAAATCCGGTTTAAGCTGTAGCGCTATCTGGAAGTGTTCTATAGCCTTTTGGAAATTATGTTCTTTAAAGTAAACATCACCCAAGTTGTTGTAAACACGCGCACTGTATGGGGCGACCTTAAGTGTTGAGTTCCATAAATTTTTGTCGCTTTGCCAGTCCGCATTTCTGTACACAGTTCGTGTTGAATAGGCTAAAAACACGGCAGTTCCACCCACTTTTAGAAAATTGCTGAGTTTATATTTTTTTTCAAGGTAATAAATAAATAAGGCTATCAGCATGCTGAAAAACATACTTCCCCTGTACAAATATCTGTCTGCCATAAGCCATGCGACGGGAATAGGACTGAAAGATGGCAGCGTGGAAACCCAAAGTAAACTCATTAAACCGGCTACAACTTTGTTTTTAAATAAAAAGTAAATAATCAAACCGGTAACAACTATTGTAAAAGCGACCATTACCGCAAAGTACTGTTCTGAAATTACGTAACCCTCGTGATAGATAGTTAGATCTTTAGGCCATACGTATTGTTTCCATGTCATAAACGCCGTATACGGCACCCGTTGAATAAACGGAGTAGCCTGCGAAACATCGTTATAGTACAAATTTTTTAGGTTATTGATTCTTTCGGTTAAGGATGTTGTCAGTAAAAAAACCGCGTGAAAACCTCCCAATGTTAACAACGGTATGTAATTTTTTATAACTTTAAAATTAATTTTACGTTCAACAAGCAGTTGGTCCACAATAATTACTATCAGGGGAATTGTAAAAACCCAATTATCGGTAAAGAAAAGAATATATGTGGCGCAAATTACTATGGCCGCAACCATAAAGCCTTTTTGGCCGGTTCGTCGGTATAGCAAAAACGAAATTGTAACCAGCAGGGTAAATAGTGTGAGAGCAAGGTAAATCCAGGCGGAAATCCACGATACAGCTTCGGTATTAATGGGGTGAACCAGAAATAAAAGCGACGACGCAAGCGATATAGATTTGTTAAAAATCAACGACGCCAGGAAATACACCAATATTGCGTTAATGGCGTGCAAAATTACTGAACGTACATGAAATATATACGGAGTTTGTTTGCCTATTTGAAACAGACCGGAGTCTATTATGGTGTTAATTTTTCCCGTATCCAAGGCTTTTTGAAAGTTTACGATTGTAGGGTTCTGCACCAAGCCCGGAATGTCATCCGCGATTAAAAAGTCCCCAGCAAGGGAATTCCCATAAACCACTATAGAGATTAAAAAAACCAGCAAAATAAACGGAGTTTGTTCTATTAGGAAAGTTCTTACCGTTTCTTTATTTATGTGAACTTTTTTTGTCGTGTCGTAATCGGCCCAAAAACTTGTATTTACTGAGGGTTTCTTTTGCTCCTGACTGTGACCCTGATTGGGACTTTTTCTTTTCTTTTTCATATCTTCTTACTTTTGGGTTAAACTAATGTTAGTATACAATACCAGGTCGTATGTCTATTAAGAATGTTATTTTAGAAACAGTTGAGACTATTGTCGTTTCAATAGCGGTAATAAGCTTGATATATTCCACAATTGCTTCCATAGAGGTAGTGCTAGGTTCCAGTATGGAGCCAAATTTTCATACTAACGAACGAATTTTGGTTGAACATGTAACCCGATTTTATAAACCATTTAAACGCGGAGAAGTGGTGGTTATCAGACCTCCCGACGAAAATCGGCATTTTATCAAAAGGATTATCGGTATTCCCGGAGATGTTTTTAAGATTAAGGATTGCAAGATTCAAATATCCAGGGAAGGTGGAAAATTTGAGCTTGAAGAGCCTTATTTAGATAAAACATTGTGCACAAAAGGGGGATATAGTATCATAGAAGGCCGAGGTATACGTTTAAATGACAATGAATATATCGTGTTAGGAGATAACAGACCTTTCTCGGTCGATTCCAGGTCGTTTGGGATTGTAGCTAAAGATAGGATAATTGGTAGAGTCATATTTATGTTTTGGCCGTTAAATAGAATAGGCTTTACAAAATAGTTTGTTGACAGTATAAACGTACTGTGGTAACGTATCGTACGTTCTAACGGTCACTCCGGACTCATTTTACCTCGATAGGTAGATGAAACAGTAGTCATAAAATTAACGTTAATAAACAAAAAAATAGCATGAGACATAGTTTTTCTAAAAGAAAAGTTGCGCTTCCTTTACCCAATTTAATATCCGTCCAAGTCAATTCATACGATTGGCTCAAAAACGTTGGACTTCAGGAGATCCTGGATGAGCTAGGTGAAATTGAAGACAATTCGGGCCGGGGTTGGATTATAAAGTTGTCGCAGCCCAAAATAGACAAAGAAAATATTTCAGAAGCCGAAGCTTTACGCAACGGCCGCACTTATGACGCTCCATGGTACGTAACAGCTACCTTGGAAGATCCCATTAGAAAGCAAAAAAAAGAGCAGGTAATATACATGGGCGATATTCCCCTTATGACTCCAAGGGGAACTTTTATTATTAACGGGGTTGAAAGAGTTGTAATTAACCAGTTAATCAGATCTGAAGGTGTTTTATTCACCGGTGAGAATTCCCCTATTACAGGGGAGTTTTTAGCTGGAGCCAAAATATTACCTCGCAGCGGTGTCTGGTTGGAGATCGAAACCTCCAGAACAGGCATTATCAGTGTCAGAATTGACCGAAAAAGAAAAATTACCGTTACGACATTATTGAGAGTATTTGGCTTAGAGACAGACGATCAGATTAAACAAGTATTTTCTCAGGTAGAGACAAACCCGGAAATGAATTACATAGATAGTACACTGGCTAAAGATCCGGCAAGTTCATACGATGAAGCATGTTTAGAGATATACAGAAAAATGAGACCGGGCGAACCACTGGTTTTAGAAAACGCGAAATCCCTGGTTGATGCAATGTTTTTTAACAAGCGACGATATAGTTTAGGGCCGGTCGGAAGGTTCAAACTAAATCAGGTGCTTGGTTTAAACTTCCCGAATGATCCTAAACACAGACTTCTTCAACTTGAGGATTTGATTAAGATCATTTCAAGAATAATCGAGCTTAATAACGGATTAGGTGAACCAAGTGATGTCGACTTTTTAGGCAACAGAAGAATCAAAAGTGTAGGGGAACTTTTACAGTGGCAGGTCAGAATAGGCTTTTTAAGAATGGAAAAGAACATAAAGGAAAGAATGAGTCTTTCCCCCAGAGAATCTTTACCTGAGCCAACAAGTTTAATATCGCCAAGAGCTATCACCGCGTCAGTGCACAGTTTTTTTGCTACCGGTCAATTATCCCAATTGCACGATCAGCAAAATCCTTTAACCGCGCTAGATCATTTGAGAAGAATTTCAGTTTTGGGTCCTGGTGGTCTAACTAAAGAAAGAGCAAGTATGTCCGTCAGAGACGTGCATTATTCTTCGTTCGGTAGAATTTGCCCGGTCAGAACTCCTGAAGGTCCGAGTATAGGTCTAATTAATTACTTGGCTATGTATGCCAAGGTTAACGAGTACGGATTCTTAGAAACTCCTTATATCAAGTTGGTTAAGGAATCTGACGGTAGAGTAAGACTAACAGACGAAATTGTATATCTGGCGGCATATGACGAAGAAAGTGTGTTTATTACCGATCAGTCTGTAGAGATTGACGATAATGGTTACATTACCGACAAACAAGTTCCTTTAAGAAAAGCGGGTAGTTTCATTTTAGGGGATGTTTCAAATGCTGAATATATTGAAGTTGTACCAAGACAAGTTGTCGGAATGTCAGCGGGCTTAATTCCTTTCTTACAAAACAACGATATTGCCCGTGCATTAATGGGTACTCAACAAATGTCTCAGGCAGTTCCGCTTGTTAAATGCGAAAAACCAATTATTGGAACTGGTATCGAAAGGGAATTAGCACTAAATACCAACGCGCTTATTGTTGCCGAAGGTAACGGTGAAGTAGAATTTGCTGATGCCACACGGGTTGTAGTTGCCTATGAGGGTGAAAAGAAGAAAAACAAAGTAGAATACAAGGCACAGAAATTTATTCAAACAAACTCTGACACATGTTTTAACCAGGTTGTAATAGTATCATCCGGAGCAAAAGTTAAAAAAGGCGACGTCTTAATCGAAGGATCCGCTGTTAATCAAGGGGAAGTTGCTATCGGAACTAATGTAACCGTTGCCTATATGATTTACAAAGGTTTAGAGTTTGAAGATGGTATAGCTATTTCTGATAGATTAGTTAAAGAAGATGTCTTAACATCTATTCACGTTTCGGATTACACAATTCCGGTACTGGAAACTAAATTAGGTCCTGAAGAAATAACCAGAGATATACCAAATGTTTCTGAAGAATCTCTTAGAAACCTGGATGAAAACGGAATAGTAGCTATCGGATCCAAGGTAAAATCAGGGGATATTTTAGTAGGTAAAGTCGCTCCAAAAGGTGAAGTAGACTTGACAGCTGAAGAAAGACTTTTACGTGCCATTTTCGGTGAAAAGGCAAAAGATGTCAGAGATAACTCGTTATACATGCCGCATGGAGAACACGGTGTTGTTATAGGAATTAAAAAAGTTACAAAAGAAGAAAATGAACTTTTACCGGCAGGAACTTTAGAAGAAATCACTGTTTACGTTGCTCAACAAAAGAAAATTGAAATCGGCGACAAATTAGCTGGCAGACACGGTAACAAAGGTGTTATTTCAGCCATCGTACCCGCTGTAGATATGCCTTTACTAGAAGACGGAACCCCTGTAGATATCATCTTTTCATCTGAAGCAGTATTAAAAAGAATGAATGTCGGACAAATACTTGAAGCTTCTTTAGGTATGGCGGGTAAGAAACTTGGAAAAACATACGAAGTGCCTTCCTTACAAGCCATTCCCGAGGAAATGATTATTGAAGAACTGAAGAAAGCGAATTTACCGGTATCAGGAAAAATGAAACTGATTGATGGTAGAACGGGAGATTACTTTGATCAGGAAATTGTTGTGGGGGATACATACATCTTAAAACTTATTCATATGTCAGAAGAAAAGATGCACGCCAGAAGCACCGGACCTTATTCATTGATTACACAACAACCTTTAGGAGGTAAAGCCCAGTTCGGAGGTCAAAGATTCGGGGAAATGGAAGTTTGGGCACTTGAAGCATATGGCGCGGCCGCAATATTACAGGAAATGTTAACAATCAAGTCGGATGATATGCTGGGTAGAACTCAGGCGTACAGCGCAATGATTCAAGGCCGAATAATTCCTGATTCTACGGTGCCTGAAACATTTAAATTATTAGTTAGGAAACTTAACGGATTAGGATTGGGGCTCGAAGCTCTGATTACTGAAACCGAAGACACTGCAGCCTCTGCGGAAGATGAGAAGGCAGAAGAGCTTGCTCCAGGAGATCAAGTTTACGAGGAAGGTGAGCTCACAGAAGTGAGTTCCGAGGAGGATAAAAAATAATATGAAAGATTTGAGCCAACTAAGAGATTTCGACGGAATTAGAATATATCTTGCCTCTAGCGATGAGGTTTTGAAGTGGTCTTACGGTGAAGTTACAAAGCCGGAAACCATCAATTACAGAACCTTTAAACCTGAACGTGAGGGTCTTTTTGACGAACGTATTTTCGGACCTGTAAAAAACTTTGAGTGTTATTGCGGTAAATACAAAGGTATACGCTACAAAGGCGTTATCTGCGATAAATGCGGTGTAGAAGTTACACACTCCAGAGTTAGAAGAGAAAGAATGGGACATATCAAACTGGCTACTCCTGTAGCGCATGTTTGGTTTTTTAAGGGAATCCCATCAAAAATGGCATTATTGCTGGATTTAACACCCAGAAACGTGGAATCCGTTATTTACTTTGCTTCATTTATTGTTACCGATATCGACGGCAAACGAAAAGCTGAAGCAATTTCTGCGGTAGAGAAGGATTTAGAAAAATCCAAGATCACCATCCAAAAAGAGCTTGATTTGAAACTAAAAGAATTTGAAGATGAGATTTCCAAATTAAATAAATCCAAAGACGAACTAAAAGCACAGGAAGAAGAACACAAAATCAGACAAAAAATGCAGACCATCAAAAATTCTTACGATAAAAGATTTGAAGAACAGGAAAAAAGCTTTAAGTTAATTCAGAAAAAAATTGAGAGTGTGGAGCTTTTCTCAGTAATTTCTGACAATGAGTATCTTTCACTTTACATGTACTTAGACAAATTCTGTACCTTAGAAATAGGTGCAGAAGCTTTGCAAGGTATTTTAGAAAAAATGGATCTTAATCAGCTTTCGAGCAAATTAAGATTAGAATCTCAGACAGCAAAAGGTCAAAAGGCAGCTAAAATATACAAAAGATTAAAGGTCGTCGAACAGTTTAGAAGATCTTTAATTGATCCTTCAAGAATGATTTTAAGCGTTATTCCTGTAATACCTCCAGATTTACGACCAATGGTTCAGCTGGAAGGCGGACGTTTTGCCAGTTCAGACTTGAACGATTTATACCGAAGATTAATAAACAGAAACAATCGTTTGAATCGTTTATTAAGTCTTGGTGCTCCTGAAATTATTGTAAGAAACGAAAAAAGAATGCTTCAGGAAGCAGTGGATGCCTTATTTGATTCTTCAAAACAAAGACAAAAAACAAGAGTAACAAGATGTAAAAAAGAACTTAGATCCCTGTCTGACATGATTAAAGGTAAACAAGGAATCTTTAGACTTAATTTACTTGGTAAACGTGTAGATTACTCAGGTAGAGCAGTTATTATCAATGGACCGGAATTGAATTTGGATCAATGCGGTTTACCAAAAGAGATGGCTTTAGAACTATTCAAGCCGTTAATACTAAGAGAAGTTTTAGCAAAAGGCTATGCACCCAACGTTAAAAGTGCGAAGTTCTTTGTAGAACAAAGAAGTTCTGAAGTATGGGACATTTTAGAACAGGTTGTTTACAACCATCCGGTACTTTTAAATCGTGCCCCAACGCTTTGGAAGCTTGGTATACAGGCATTTTATCCAAAACTAATTGAAGGTAACGCAATCAGATTACACCTTTGTGTCTGTTCCGGTTTTAACGCAGACTTTGACGGCGACCAAATGGCCGTTCATGTACCGCTCTCCGAGGAGGCACAAGAAGAGGCACGAACCATTATGATTTCTACAAATAACTTGTTGAATCCTTCTAATGGCGCACCAATGTCTATTCCAACAAAAATTATGTTGTTTGGCGTTTATTACATGACTTCGGTAGATCACGCTTTAGAGCCCTATGTAACACCAATATCCAACAAGAGTAAAATGATATATGCAATGGAGAGTGGTATAAACAAGCTTCATTTAAGACAACCGATCAAAATGTATATAAACGGCGAATTAACCGAAACTACCCCGGGACGAGTGTTTTTCAACGAAATTGTACCGACGGCATTTGGATTTATGAACCAGACATTTGATAAGAAACAAGTAGTAAAGCTCTTGGAAAAAGCGTTCGACAGGGAAGAACACATAGTGGTTGTTAAATTAATAGACTCGATTAAAAACTACGGCTTACAATACGGTACATTAGCAGGTCAGTCCGTATCTTTGCACGATATTGAAGTGCCAAAACTAAGAGAAGATCTACAGGATCAAGGTAAAAAATCAGTTGCTGAAATTGATAAGAACTACAAGAGAGGTTTAATTACCAAGTCTGAGGCACAAAGACTTACTGAAGAAGTTTGGAACAAGGTTATAGCCGATTTAGATAATGCCGTTTGGGATAATTTAGAGGACGAAAATCCTGTAAAAGTTTTGGTTAAGTCAGGTTCAACCAGAGCCTCACGGGACCAGGTTAAGCAAATCGCAGGTATGGTCGGTCTTAAAATGGACCCGACAGGTAAAGTCGTAGAATTCCCTATTTTAGGCAACTACAAATACGGTCTTTCCGCTTTGGAATACTTTGTAGGCGCCAGAGGAGCTAGAAAGGGTTTGGTAGATAAAGGCTTAAAGACAGCAGACGCGGGTTATTTGACCAGAAGATTAGTGGATGTTTCTCAGGACGTAATAATTAGAGAAGCTGATTGTGGTACTGACAAGGGCCGAAGAATGAAAGTTGGCGAAGGTACCATCTTAATGACCTTTGCGGATAGAGTTTTTGGCAGAATCCTATCTCAGGATGTCAAAAGCGGAAAAACAGTATTGGTCAAAAGAGACACAATGTTAACCCGCGATGATATCCAAAAAATTGAAGAAGCCAAAGTTGAATACATTTACATTAGATCTCCCTTACACTGCGAAACCCGCCGAGGTATGTGTGCCCGCTGCTACGGCTCTGATTTAATGACAGGAAACCTAGTAAGAATGGGTTTGGCTGTTGGTGTCTCTGCCGCGCAGTCCATTGGTGAACCCGGAACCCAGCTGACAATGAGAACATTCCACACGGGAGGTATTGTTGGCAAGGATATTACCCAAGGTTTGCCAAGAGTAGAAGAATTAGTAGAAGCACGAGCTCCTAAATTTTTGTCCACAATGACCGAAATTGCGGGTACTGTTAAAATTGTTAAAAATGGTGATGACAGAAAGATCTTAGTTACCGCTATTGATCCACATGAGGAAAATCAGTTGGTAGAATACAGCGTAGATCCGATTGCAGAAATTATTGTCCAAGATGGTCAATACGTTGGAAAAGGCGACAAATTAACCTCAGGACACTTGGATTTAACAGATTTACTTAGAACTGTCGGCGTTGACGAAACAAAGAGATACATCATTGAAGAAGTTCAAAAGGTATATGCTTCTCAAGGTGTTGCTATTAACGACAAACATATTGAAGTTATAGTTAAACAGATGTTTAATCACGTAAAGATTGAGGATCCGGGCGACACAGAATTTATGGTGGGAGAAATAGCTACCAAAGCTCACTTCGAAGAAGAAAACGAAGAAGTAATTGCCGGAGGAGGTACTCCAGCAACCGCAAAGTTAACTTTACTTGGTATTACCAAGGCTTCGTTAAACACAGACAGTTTCTTATCTGCAGCTTCGTTTATTCAAACAAGCGGAGTATTGACCGATGCAGCAGCGTCTGGTAGAGTTGATAACTTGTTAGGGCTAAAAGAAAACGTTATTATAGGAAGGAAAATTCCGACCGGCGATAAAGCCCAATTAGATCAGTGAGCCCTGAGTACAGGTCTCTTAAAAAAAGGAAATAAATGTATGCCAACTATTAGTCAATTAGTAAGAAATGCAAGACAAAAGAAAATAAAAAAAGCAAAAACACCAGCTTTAAAAGAAGCCTTTAACACAATAAAAAGGCGTGTTAATAGTTTTCCAAGTCCTTTTAAAAGAGGAGTAGTTTTGCAGGTAAAAACTCAAACACCTAAAAAGCCGAACTCAGCTTTACGAAAAGTTGCCAGGGTCAGGCTTTCGAACAAAAGGGAAGTAACTGCCTACATTCCCGGAGAAGGACACAATTTACAGGAGCACTCTGTTGTAATGGTTAAAGGCGGTAAGGTTCAAGATCTGCCGGGTATTAAGTTCACTATCGTTCGTGGTACATTTGATCTTGCAGGTGTACAGAAAAGATCAACGTCCAGATCAATTTACGGTACCAAGAAAGCAAAGAAGGCTAAGGCATAAGTATGAGAGCAGGTAACTTAAAAAAACGAATAATACAAAACGATCCAATTCATAAATCAAAAATGGTAACCCGTTTGGTTAACACAGTTATGCTTCATGGTAAAAAAACAATAGCCGAATCTACGGTTTATCATGCAATTGATATGCTGGCCGAAGATAAAAAAGAAGGTCTGAGAATGTTTGAACAAGCCTTGAAGAACGTTATGCCTCAACAGGAAGTCAGATCCAGACGTGTCGGTGGTGCAACATATCAGGTTCCTATGCCTTTAAAACACGATAGGGCAGAAGCCTTAGCTGTAAGATGGATAATTAAGGCCGCCAGATCAAGAAAAGGCAAACCAATTCAGGTTAAACTATACGAAGAGTTAAAAAATGCTTATGACGGTGTAGGGGATGCTATCCGAAAGAGAGATGAAACTCACAAGATGGCAGAAGCTAATAAGGCATTTTCTCACTTTGCTAAATTTAATTAATTTCCGCTCGGTTATTATTTACGTCAGATAACTGCGCTATAAGTGATCTATGGCCGAAGAAAAAAATAAAACATATCCTTTAGAGAAGATTAGAAATATAGGTATTATTGCTCATATTGATGCAGGAAAGACTACTACATCAGAACGAATTCTATATTACACCGGTAAGTCCCACAAAATTGGTGAAGTTCATGAAGGTGCGGCTCAAATGGACTGGATGGCGCAGGAAAGAGAACGCGGTATCACTATTACTTCCGCGGCTACCACATGTTTTTGGAAAGACACTAGAATTAACATTATTGATACTCCCGGCCACGTTGATTTTACAGCAGAAGTAGAAAGATCACTTCGAGTTTTGGACGGAGGGGTTATCTTATTAGATTCTTCTCAGGGTGTAGAGCCTCAGTCAGAAACCGTTTACAGGCAAGCTGAAAAGTATCACGTTCCGCTTTTATTTTTTGCAAACAAACTGGACAAGGTGGGCGGAGATTTTTATATGTCTCTCGACTCAATAAAAGAGCGCCTAACTCCTCACGCCGTGGCTGTGCAACTTCCGATTGGTATAGAGGGTGATTTTAAATCAATCATTGATCTGATTGAAAAGAAGGCATACACGTTTGAGGGAAAATTAGGCGAAACAATTACAGAAGTACCGATTCCGGAAAGTATGAAAGAAAAAGTAGAAGAATATAGGAATATACTAATTGAAAAAGTAGCTGAATCAGACGATACCTTGATTGAAAAATACCTGGGTGGTGAAACTTTGACCAATGAGGAAGTCAGATCAGGACTTAGAAAAATGACAATTCAGGCTAAGATTTTTCCGGTATTCTGCGGATCCGCTTTGAGTAATATCGGAGTTCAATTACTGCTTGATGGTGTTGTTGCCTATTTGCCTTCTCCCAAGGATGTCGGACACGTTATTGGCCATAAACCGCAAAGTGATGAAACTGTAGATTTAATGCCCGATGAAAATGGCCCGTTCGTAGCCTTGGCCTTTAAAATTCAAACCGATCCTTACGTAGGCAGACTAACCTACTTTAGAGTTTATTCGGGAAAACTTGATGCCGGTTCATACCTGTTGAATGCTACGCAAGATAAAAAAGAAAGATTAGGCAGAATACTTTTAATGCATGCGAATCACAGGGAAGAAATTAAGGAAATTAAAGCAGGTGAAATTGCCGCAGCTGTAGGCTTAGAAGCTAAAACCGGAGACACTCTTTGCACTGAACAAGTACCGTTGATTTTAGAATCTATATCATTTGCGGAACCCGTCATTGGCATTGTGTTGGAGCCAAAAACCAAAGCAGATCGAGATAAAATGTCGGATGCCATTAAGAAATTTTTAGAAGAAGACCCTACTTTAAAAGTTAAAACCGACGAAGAAACATCACAGACCGTTTTATATGGAATGGGTGAATTACATTTAGACATAATCGTCGACCGAATGAAAAGAGAGTTTAATGTTGAGGTTAACACGGGTAAGCCTCAGGTAGCGTATAGAGAGACGTTCAGAAGTCCGATTGATAAAGAAGGCAAACACATCAGACAATCAGGTGGTCGTGGTCAATACGGGCATGTTGTTATTAAGATTGAACCTTTGGAAAGAGGTAAAGGTTTTGAATTTGTTAACGCCGTTGTTGGTGGAGCTATACCAAGAGAATACATACCTGCAGTTGAAAAAGGTGTCAGGGAGGCCGCAGAGAGTGGCGCGTTAGCCGGTTATCCTATAGTAGATTTTAAGGCCACTTTACACGATGGTTCTTTCCACGAAGTAGACTCCTCTGAAATGGCCTTTAAGATGGCGGCTATAGAAGCAATACGCGGCGCGCAACGTGAGGGTGATTCGTTCTTATTGGAACCAATTATGAGTGTTGAGGTCATAGCTCCGGACGATTTTATGGGAGATATCATTGGTAATTTGTCATCCAAACGAGGTAAAATCGAAAGTACGGAAAACAGAGGTAATTCTCGAGTAATTAAGGCAAAAGTTCCTTTGGCAGAAATGTTCGGTTATGCGACTGAACTTAGAGGTATGTCCCAGGGCAGAGCCTCGTTTACCATGGAACCAAGCCATTATGAGGAAGTACCTTCTGGAATAGCAGAGACGATTAAGAACGCTTCGAAGAAATAGGTATCGACATGGACAATGGGCCATTTGTTGCCCGTATCTACGAAAAACTCTTGATTTTTCTGTAGTTATTTGTTTAACTATCAACTGCTATTCATAATGGCATTTGCGTCTTTTTGGGCGGGCTGAAAAGCTATTCAAGTCGCTCAAAAAAACGAAAAAAACAACGTATATATTTTTCTATAAGTTAAGAAAGGACATTTATGGCAGCTGAGTTTGTAAGAAATAAAGAGCACGTCAATATCGGTACTATTGGTCACGTTGACCACGGTAAGACTACTCTTACAGCAGCTATTACTAAGGTCTTGTCCGCTAAAGGACAAGCTCAGTACACAGCCTACGAAAATATTGATAAGGCCCCTGAAGAAAGAGAAAGAGGTATTACCATCAATATTACTCACGTAGAGTATGAAACTGATAAGAGACATTACGCCCATATCGATGCTCCTGGTCATGCCGACTATATTAAGAACATGATCACCGGTGCCGCACAGATGGATGGCGCAATTTTAGTTGTTTCCGCTCCGGACGGACCCATGCCTCAAACAAGAGAGCATATCCTTTTGGCAAAACAGGTAAACGTACCAGCAATGATCGTTTACATGAACAAGTGCGATATGGTTCAGGATCCTGAAATATTGGATTTAGTCGAATTGGAAGTAAGAGAATTATTAACAAAATACGGCTACCCCGGAGATAAGACCCCAATAATAAAGGGTTCAGCCTTAAAAGCAATCGAAGGCGATGCCGAAGCAGTCAAAAGTATTGAAGAGTTAATGAAAGCAGTCGACGAGTATATTCCAACTCCGGTACGAGAACTTGATAAACCCTTCCAAATGCCTATCGAAGACGTATTTTCTATTTCAGGTAGAGGTACCGTTGTTACCGGTAGAGTAGGAAGAGGTTCTGTTAAACTCAACGAAGAAGTTGAAATCGTTGGTATTAAAGATACCGTTAAGACAGTTGTAACCGGTATCGAAATGTTCCACAAACAAATGCAGGAATGTCAAGCCGGCGACAATGTAGGCCTTTTGTTAAGAGGTATTGAAAGAACAGGTGTTGAGAGAGGTCAAGTTTTGGCCAAACCCGGCTCCGTTAAACCTCATACCGAATTCGAAGCTAAGGTATATATCCTTAGACAAGATGAAGGCGGAAGACACAAAGCGTTTTTCAGCGGTTACCGCCCCCAGTTCTACATTGGTACAACTGACGTAACCGGTGAAATTACTTTGCCAGAAGGTGTAGAAATGGTTTTACCAGGTGATGAAACTAACTTAAAGGTTAAACTTATTACCCCGGTAGCCTTAGAAGATGGGTTAAGATTTGCCGTTAGAGAAGGTGGTCATACAGTTGGAGCGGGAGTTATTACAAAGGTAATAGCATAAGATTGATAAATGATGGGGCTCGGCTACGCCGAGCCCTATTTGACTAGACTTTTATGGTTAAAAAACAAACAGATTCGAAAATCAGAATAAAGCTTAAGTCATACGATAGTAGAATAATTGATCTCAGTTGTTCTAAAATCGTTGATACTGCAATAAGAACTGGCGCTAAGGTGATTGGTCCTATACCTTTGCCAACCAGAATAGAGAAATTTACGGTTATTAGGGGACCTCATATCGATAAGAGATCGAGAGAGCAATTTGAGCTTAGAACTCATAAGAGAGTCATTGACGTGATGAATCCGACCAGTTCCACGATTGAGAACTTGTCACGTTTAGCCCTTCCGGCTGGCGTCGGCATCTCGATCAAGATGTAATAACGTCTTGGCCGCTTGAGGGTGGCTAAAATGTGACGGTTTCGCCGTCCGTACCTTCGGTACTGGTAAACGTATCGATCCTAGAAAGTACTGTTGTTACAGCGTTTTTTTGGTATAATCGGAAACTTGGAAGATTAAAACATTAATGATAGGTGTAATAAGTAAAACCTAGATTAGAAAGTAAAAACAAGGAACCTACTATATAGGCGCCTTTGTGCGCCTTAAGTGTTTTTACGTGTAAATATATGATGATAAAAGGAAAAAAATTACAAATGAGCCAGGTCTTTTTAGAAACCGGAAAGGTGGTACCGGTAACTCTGATAAAGGCCGAAACAGAACTGAATGCTGATTTAGAAAATAAGCAGGCGGAGGTTCAGGGTATTTCAAAAGGTAAAGGTTTTACCGGTGCCATGAAGAAGTGGAATTTTAAAGGTGAGATGGCAACCAGAGGTCAGTCAGACAAACCCAGATCCGCTGGTTCTATCGGTGGTCAAACCCCCGGTAGAGTATGGCCCGGTAAAAAAATGGCAGGTCGCCATGGAAATTACAAAGTAACTTTAAAGAAGATAAGAATTGTGAAGGTTGATTTGGAAAAGCAGGAATTAATGCTCTCCGGTCCGATCCCGGGTGCCAGAAATTCTTCAGTAAAGATAAAAATATATGAAGGTTAATTTATTCGATACAAAAGGTAATATTGCAGGAGAATTGACATTAAATGATGCCATATTCGGTGTTGATCCTAATTTTGAAACTATCAAACAATATATTTACGTGTACCTTACAAATCAAAGACAGGGAACAAGCTCTACAAAAACGAGAGGTGAAGTTCAGGGGAGTGCTGCTAAACCATGGGCTCAAAAAGGAACCGGTCGCGCCAGAGCCGGAGAAAAAAGAAACCCTATTTGGCGCCACGGCGGAATAGCGCATGGTCCAAAACCAAAAGATTGGCGAATTAAAGTTTCACGATCAGTTCGAGATTCAGCTTTTATATCAGCTTTGTCTCTTTTAGCGCAAAAGAGTGCATTATCAGCTGTAGAAAAGTTGAACTTTGAAAAGCCTGAGACAAAAGTTGCAAATGTATTTGTAAAAAATACCGGTTTAAAGGGCAAAACTTTATTGGTTTTGGGATCTCACGATAAAAATATTGTTAAAAGTTTTTCGAATATTAAGGATGTTGAAACTACACTTGCCAACAACCTTAATGTTTATGATCTGATGAACACTAAAAATGTAATCTTTGAAAAAAGTGCATTAGAATCCTTTGAAAAAAAGTTTTTAGGCGGGGAATTATAATATGAATTTGGACAAGAAATTAGTAAGACCAATAGTTACCGAAAAAAGTATGGGATTAACCAATGCTAATATGTATGTTTTCCAGGTTGCTATGGGAGCTACCAAAGGTGCTGTTGAAGCTGAATTAAAAAGAGTTTTTGGTGTTGATGTTCTAGAAATTAAGACAATGATTATGCCCGGTAAAAAGAAAAGAATTTTGAAAACGTATAGATTTAAAACTACACCAAAATGGAAAAAAGCAATTGTTAAGTTAAAGGAAGGTCAAAAAATTGACTTATTTCCTAAAGAGGGCAAATAAACATGATAAGAAGTTATAAACCTACAACACCAAGTACACGATTTAGAAAAAGTCTTATACGAAATGTTGATGATGTAAGACCGTTGAAGACGTTAACTAAAAGTTTGGTAGGTCCCGCAGGAAGGTCTCACGGCCGGGTAAGTACAAGACACAAGTCCCGCGGTGCGAAGAATTTGTATAGGTTAATAGATTTTAAACGAAACAAGTTTAATATTCCCGCAAAAGTAGCGACTATAGAGTACGATCCCAACAGAGGTGCGGATATTGCTCTTTTACACTATGTAGATGGGGAAAAAAGGTATATACTGGCTCCCGAAGGTTTACAGGTAGGGGTAACAATAGTATCAGGTCCTTCTGCCGAGCCCGTATTGGGAAATGCATTACCTTTGGAGAATATTCCACTTGGTATGAGTATTCATAATATTGAGCTTAACCCGGGTGGCGGTGGAGTACTTGCCCGAGGCGCAGGAAATTCCGCTCAGATTTTGGCCAAAGAGGGAAACTTTGTAAACATCAAACTTCCCAGTGGTGAAGTCAAAAAGGTGCAGTCTAAGTGTTATGCTACCATTGGTGTACTTACAAACATGGATTTACGCAATGTTGTTTTGGGTAAGGCCGGCAGAAACAGACATTTGGGCGTCAGACCAGCTGTAAGAGGTGTTGCTATGTCAAACCCGAGAAAAGATCACCCACACGGTGGTTCCTACAAATCAACCGGTGTTGGTATGCCTTCACCAAAGACTCCTTGGGGTAAGAAAACAAGGGGTGTAAAGACCAGAAAGAGATCAAGAACTGACTTTACTATAGTTAAGGACAGGAGATCAAAATAATATGACACGATCATTTAAAAAAGGTATTTATATAGACGAAAAACTGGCGAAAAAAGTAGCTAAGGCTAAAGAGACCGGCGACAGAAAAGCAATAAAGACCTGGTCTCGAAGATGCACAATTATTCCGGATATGGTCGGTTTAACAATTGATGTTTATAACGGTAAAAAACATATTCCGGTATTTGTAACTGAAGCAATGGTTGGGCATAGATTAGGCGAATTTTCACCTACCAGAACATTTAGAGCCCATTCGTCTAAGAAAGAATAATATGGATAAATCGCAGGTATACGCAAAACATTTAAAAGCTAGAATATCACCAAAAAAGGTTGCTCCTGTAGCTGATCTTATCAGGGAAAAACCTTTACAGGAAGCTAAAGTGATATTGGCTTTTGATTCTACAAAAGCCGCTGAAATTTTACTTAAACTTTTAAAATCAGCCCAGGCAAATGCCACAAACAATGCGAAGCTGTCGGACAAAAATTTATTCGTATCTGAAGTTTGGGTTGGTGCCGGAACAACTTACAAAAGAATGAGAGTTGGTTCCCGTTCCAGAAGTGCACCGATTTTTAAAAGAACCAGCAATATTTATTTAGGTTTATCGGAAAGGAAGTAGCCGCAACATGGGTCAGAAAATAAATCCAATTGGATTCAGAGTAGGCGTAACAAAAGACTGGTCTTCTAGATGGTATGCAGACAAAACTGCATATGCCGATAAAGCCTTAGAAGATATTAAAATCAGAAAGTTTTTGCAGGATAAATTAAGTACTGCAGGCTTAAAAACTGTAGAAATAGAAAGAACCGAAAACGAGATCAGCATTATTATTAAGGTTTCAAAACCCGGTTTGGTTATTGGAAAAGGCGGAGCCGGAGTCGAAAGCCTGGAAAAAGAATTAAAAAAACTAACACCTTCAAAAATTAAAATTACGGCAGAGGAAGTAAAAACCCCTGAAATTGAAGCTCAGCTCGTTGGAGAATATCTTTGCAGACAAATTAAAAAAAGAGTTCCTTACCGAAGAGTTGCTGTCTTTGCGATTAACTCCGCAATAGACAAAGGAGCAAAAGGAATAAAGATTAAATTAGCAGGTGTTTTGAGCGGAAGCAATACTATTTCGAGATCCGAAGAATTCAGTTTGGGCTCAATACCTTTGCAGACACTCAGAGCAGATATTGATTATGCCCAAATTCACTGTAAACTGCTTTATGGCACAATCGGAATTAAAGTGTGGGTATATAAGGGAGAAATAGCTTAACGTTTACGGGAGAATCTTATGTTATTACCTAATAAAGTAAAATTTAGAAAACAACAAAGAGGCATTAACAAAGGAATAGCAGTAAGAGGCTCATATATTGCCTTTGGTGAATACGCTTTAAAATCTGTTGATAGAGGATTACTTACCTCAAGGCAAATAGAGGCCGCAAGAAAAGCTGTTTCACATTTGACTAAAAGAGGCGGAAAACTATGGATAAGAGTTTTTCCTGACAAAGCTATCGCAAAGAAACCTGCAGAAACAAGAATGGGAAGTGGAAAAGCTTTAACTGATCATTACGCAGCAGTTGTTAAACCGGGAAAAATTATTTTTGAGATTTCCGGTGTAAACAAGGAAACCGCCAAGGGTGCTATGAACCGGGCTGCTGCTAAACTGCCGTTAAAGACCAAGTTTATATCGAAGGAATAATATGAAGACTTCAGAAATAAGAAACAAAACTGAAACTGAATTAAAAGAACTATTACAAAAAATTAAAAAGGAATTGAGTGATAACCGAATGAATTGGGTGCAAGGTAAGGAAAAAAATAATAAAAAAGGTTTAATGTTGAGAAGACAAATAGCTAAGATAATAACTGTAATCAAAGAAAACAAAGTTTTACGAGGAGATAAATAATGCCAAAAAGAATTTTTAAAGGAACCGTAGTTTCAGACAGTATGAATAAAACAGTAGTAGTATCTGTAAATGTTCCGAAAAAACACAGATTTTATGGTAAGGATATAAAAATAACTAAGAACTTAAAGGCACGCGACGAGATTGGTGTAAAAACCGGAGATTATGTACAAATAGAAGAAACCAGACCAATGGGAAAGACTGTAAATTGGAAAGTTTTGGCAAAGTTAGGGGAAATAAAGGAGTAATATGGTTCAGGTTGGAACAACATTAACACCCGCTGATAATTCAGGGGCAAAAAAACTAAAACTAATAGGTATACCAGGTGGTTCAAAGATAAGATTCGCCCGCGCAGGTGATGTTGTAACCGTGTCTATTTACGGTGTTTCATCTACAGGTGTTGTTAAAGACCATACCGTTGCTACAGCGGTCATTGTCCGAACCAAAAAAGAGATAAGACGAAAAGATGGTAGTTACGTTAGGTTTTCTGATAACGCAGCGGTTTTAATACAAAAAGATAAAACTATGGTTGGTACCAGAATTTTTGGGCCGATCGCAAGAGAGATCAGAGACAAAGGATTTTTAAAAATAGCTTCTTTGGCTAAGGAGGTTTGGTAATGAGTAATTTTGAAAAAAATGCAAAGCACCCGGTTCTTGGCAGTAAAATAAGAAAAGGTGACAAGGTATATGTCATTACGGGAAAAGACAAAGGTAAGACAGGAAGTGTTTTGCGGGTCTACGGCAAAACAGGACGCGTACTTATACAGGGTATTAATCTTGTTAAAAAGCACGTTAAACCGGGCAAAGTGTCCAAAGAAGGTGGCATTATTAACGTTGAAAAGTCTATTGCAATTTCTAACGTTATGCTTTTTAATGATAAGCTTGATAGACCTGTAAGGCTTGGTTTTAAACTTGTAGACGCCAAAAAATACAGGTTAATAAGAAAAAATGGTGAGGTATTAGAAAAATGAACCGATTAAAGCAAAAATACATCGAAAAGATCGTACCGGCAATAAAAAAGGAATTTAAGTTACCTAACGTGATGGTAGTTCCCAGATTACAGAAGATATCCATTAACGCCGGTATAGGCTCTTTTAGGGAAAACAGAGAAGCACTTGATACCTTTGTTGGTGAATTAGCTGCTATGGCAGGGCAAAAACCCTATCCAAGAGCTGCAAGGCTTTCTGAAGCCGGGTTTAAGGTTAGAAAAGGGGATGTTGTGGGCTATGCGGTAACACTCAGAGGTGATAGAATGTGGGCATTCCTTGATAAGTTCATTAATATTGCCTTGCCTAGAGTAAGAGACTTTAGAGGTTTAAAGGACACAGCTTTTGATGAAGGTGGTAACTATTCCGTGGGTGTAAAAGAGCATGTTATATTTCCGGAAGTAAATGCTAACGTCACAAAAGGTATAAGAAGCATACAACTTACAATTGTTACTAACAGCAAAAATAAGGATTTAAATAGATTTGTCTTAAAGGAATTGGGTATGCCTTTTAGAAAGGATACAAAAAACTAATATGGCTAAGATATCGATGATTGAAAAACAGAAAAAAGTTCAGAAGTTTAGTGTGAGGAATTATCACAGATGTCCTTTGTGTGGTAGTCCTAGAGGTTATTACAATAGATTTAAAATGTGCAGAAAATGTTTTAGAGAACTTGCTCACAAAGGAGAGCTACCCGGCGTAAAAAAGTCCAGCTGGTAAAAATACTATGGATAGAATATCTAACATGTTAACTACAATTAAAAACGCAATAAAAGCTGAAAAAGCCTATGTGGAAGTTATACATAGTGGACACGCTGAAAAAATTGCAAAAATAATAAAAGCTAAGGGTTTTATAAAAGATGTAAAAGTATTTAAACCGGAAGGATCCCATTTTAAAAAACTAAGAATTGATTTTGATTACGAAGGTTCAACGCCAATTTTGGACGACATAAAGATAATTTCAAAACCTGGCAGAAGAATATATAAATCTGCTGCTGAGCTAAAATCAGTAGCTGCCGGTTATGGTGTACAGGTAGTATCAACATCGCGTGGAGTTATGAGTTCAGAAGAAGCTAAAAAGAAAAAACTGGGTGGTGAAGTTATTTGTGAGGTCAGATAAATATGTCTCGTATAGGAAATAAACCAATTGAATTACCGACAGGCGTTACTTTAACAGTAGAAAAAAATCTAGTTAAGGTAAAAGGACCTAAAGGTGAATTAGAATATGCGTTGCGACCTGAGGTTAAACTTAAGGTTGAAGGTAACATGGTAACAGTAGAACAAATAATTGAATCACGAAACACCAGCGCATTTATGGGATTAACCAGAGCCTTGATAAATAACATGGTGAATGGTGTAACCACAGGATATGAAAAAAAACTAGAATTAGTCGGTGTGGGTTACAGAGCAAAACAGGATAGCCCCACAAAAATGACAATGACTTTGGGTTTTTCTCACCCGGTAGTAATTGACACACCAAAAGGTGTTACTTTGGAAGTTACTGATAATGTAAACATTCTCATTAAGGGAATAGATAAACAGTTAGTTGGTTTGGTTGCTTCTAAGATTAGAAAATTGCGAAAACCTGAACCGTACAAGGGTAAAGGCATAAAATACGAAGGTGAAGTTATAAGAAGAAAGCAGGGAAAGTCCGGAAAGGTATGATGAAAATATGTATAAAGTCGTATTAAGAAAAACAAGAAGAGCCCGTCGAAAACTGGGAATAAGAAAAGACATAAGAGGAACTGCGGAAAGACCAAGACTAACCGTATTTAGGTCTAATAAACACATTTATGCGCAGATCATAAACGATGACAAAGGTATGACCGTTGCCTCCGTAGGATCTGATCCCAAAGTTACAAAGAAACCTACTACAAAAAGTGAAGAGGCATTTACTTTAGGTAAAGAATTAGCGACAAAAGCTGTTAAATTAAAAATTAAAGAAGTGGTTTTTGACAGAAATGGTTACAGATATCATGGTAGAGTTAAACAACTTGCCGATGGAGCCCGCGAAGGAGGATTAATATTATGAGAGATAACAATAACCAAAGAGAACGAGATAACGAGTTTGTAGAACGAGTTATTCAAATAAAAAGGGTTTCAAAAAAAACTTCGGGTGGCAACACCATTAGTTTTGCGGCTCTTGTGGTTGTAGGCGACATGAAAGGCCAGGTAGGAGTCGGTTACGGCAAAGCCCGCGATGTATCTACCGCAATAGCTAAAGGAATTGGTAGTGCTAAGAAAAGCCTGGTAAAAGTTCCGATTAACAACGGTACAATTTCTCACGAGATTGAAGATTCTTATGGCTCAGCGCACGTTTTATTGAAACCATCTTCGCAAGGAGCCGGTGTTATTGCAGGCGGTACGGTAAGAATTGTTGTTGAACTAGCCGGTATAAAAGATATATCAGCGAAGATGTTAGGTTCCAGCAACAAAATTTGTAATATTCGCTGCACAATAAATGCACTTAGTAAACTTAAAAAGTGATTGAGGAACATATATGGAATTAGAAAAATTAGAAAAATTACAAGGAAAGAAAAGAAAAAGTAAAAGAGTAGGACGCGGTATAGGCAGTGGTAAAGGCGGCCATACAGTTGGTAAAGGCCAAAAAGGTCAAAAGTCCAGGTCAGGCGCAAAGCCCGGTATAGGTTTTGAGGGTGGACAGGTCCCACTATATAAGAGATTACCTCAACTTGGTGGATTTAGCAGAAAATATATGTCTAAAATTTTTACTGTAGGTTTAGATGTGTTTAACATTTTCGATGACAACACAGAGGTAAGTCCCTTAGAATTGGTAGAACATAGAATTTTACGGGGACTTACTAAAAAGAATTTTAGTGTGAAAATTCTAGGAAATGGTCAATTAACTAAAAAATTAACTTTTAAAGGTTTTGACTACTCGGAAAAAGCTAGAGAATCAATTGAAAAATCAGGATCTAAAATAACCGAGTAATGTCGCTTCGGTAAATGGTAGCTAACTTTTTAAAAAACGCTGAAATACGCAAAAAGCTCGCGATAACCGCTATTTTGATAGTAGTGTTTCGTTTAGTGGCGCATGTCCCCGTTCCCGGAATTGACTTAAACGCAATCCGTTCTTACATCCAAGGTAACGCTTTTTTTGGTCTTCTTGACCTCTTTAGTGGTGGTGGCTTTCAAAACTTTTCGATCGCTACACTTGGATTAGCCCCATATATTAATGTATCTATAGCTATGCAGCTTTTGACTATGATGATTCCTTCGTTAGAAGAGTTACAAAAAGAAGGAGAGTATGGTCGTGAAAAGATAAATATGTATACCAAACTTCTCACCGTGCCTATGTCAATGATCCAGGGTTACGGAATTTATTTTTGGTTAAATCGACAAGGTGTTATACGTACTTTATCTCCGTTGGATTTAATTATTTTTGTTCTTACTTTAACTGCCGGTGCTATTTTACTGGTATGGCTCGGTGAATTGATTTCAGAGTACGGAATCGGCAACGGTATATCATTGTTAATATTTGTGGGTATTATTAGCCAATTACCTGCAGGTATAACCGGATATTTAGCCTCGGTGACTTCTTATAATTTTGGTAATACACTATTATTTGTAGCGTTATCCTTGGCGGTAATAGTTGCTGTAGTACTGATTAACGAAGGCACACGAAATGTTTCCATTGAATACGGAAGAAGCGGCGTAAGGTCAGAAAAAATATCCAATTTTTTACCGATCAAAGTTAACCAGGCCGGTGTTATTCCAATAATCTTTGCGGTTTCGCTTGTTCTAATTCCTTCTATGATAAGCGGCCCACTGCAGACGTCTTCCAACGGTTTAGCGCAAAAAGCGGGTTATTTTTTGGCGCAAAACTTTAACGCAAATTCAGTAGGGTACAACGTTTTATATTTTCTTTTAGTTGTCGGATTTACGTATTTTTACACCTCGGTTCAGTTTAATTCCGAAAAAGTAGCCGATGATATTAAAAAACGCGGTGGATTTATTCCGGGGATACGCCCGGGAAAATCTACAGCAGACTTTTTAAAGGCGATTGTTAATAGAATTACGTTTACTGGTGCTCTTTTTCTTGGTGTTATCGCTATTTTGCCTTATTTAGTGCAAAAATATATAGGTGTCTCAAATTTATCTATTGGCGGTACAGGATTACTTATTGTGGTTTCAGTAGTACTAGAAACTGTGAGGCAAATGGAATCGTTGATGGTAACCAGAAATTATGATAGTTTTTTGAGGTAATATGTTCGATAAAATTAAAGACATAGCTAAATGGAAAAAATTACAGGACGAAGTTAAAAAACAGCAAGAACAGGTTTTTGCAAGCGTTGAAAAAAAAGGTTACAAGATTGTGGTACGTGGTGATAAACGTATTGAAAAGATCGAAATAGACGGTGAAGAATATAAAGAACTCAGGGATGTGCTTAACGAAACTTTAAAAGAAGTAGATAAGAAACTGGAAAAAAAACTCAGAGGACAAGCAGGAGACCTGGGTATTCCAGGACTCCAATAATAAAGAGCTTTGCAAATTTATAAGGAGCTGCCATGATTTTTGTAATGATGGGTCCGCAAGCATGCGGAAAGGGAACTCAAGGGCGTATGTTAAGCGCCGCTTTAGGAATTCCTTTGGTAACAAATGGTGAACTGCTTCGCAACCTTTCCGATACACATCCGTATAAAAAACTAATCTCATCTCAAATGAATAAAGGGGAATTAGTAGACCAAAAATTTGTGGCCCAGATTATTAAAGATAGAATATCCAAACCCGACTGTGCTAACGGTTATATTTTAGATGGCTGGATGAGGAAAGATATTGATCTGGATTATTTTTATCCCCCATTGGACTACGTAATCCTGATAACTCTACCCAGGGAAGAATCGTTAAAAAGGATTTCAGGCAGACGAGTTTGTGATCTAGATGGAAAAACCGTAAACATACTGACTCAGGATCCCGAAGAATTTGAATACTGCGACGGGCATTTATCCCAGCGTCCCGATGATAACGAGAATGCCGTGAACCGCAGACTTGATATTTTTTATACGGATACGATGCATGTTATTAACCAGTTTAAGGCTAAAAACAAGGTGATTGAAGTTTCAGGGCTCGGAACGCCCGAAGAAGTTTTTTCGCGTATAGAGGAA
This sequence comes from candidate division WWE3 bacterium, assembly GCA_012798315.1. Lineage (GTDB taxonomy): Bacteria > Patescibacteriota > WWE3 > UBA101185 > UBA10185 > JAAZNL01. Next base: position 36,376 of record JAAZNL010000020.1, read on the forward strand.
CAATTAGTAAAAAAAGGCGTTCCTCTACAATAGAAAGCCATTCTCGAGTATAATTTGTGTAATGTCCAAAGATTTGTCAAAGAGGGATGATCTTGTTGTAGATTGGCGACGGGATTATCACGCAGTAGAAAAATATAGATTTATACACCGTTTTTTACCCAGCGCTGAGGAAAACAAGCGTTCCGTTTTGTTGTCCACAAAGTCATTAATAGTGTATTGCGCCTTAGTATTAATTATAACCGGATTGTTCAGAGTAATTCCCTTAATCTTTCCCAATGTTCTTGGTTTCGCAACCAACATAAATGTTTCCGATTTGCTTACAGAGACTAACAAAAAAAGATCGGAATTTGGGCTATCGTCCCTCAAATACAGCAATACTCTCTCCGAAGCCGCAAAGAAAAAGGCCGAACACATGTTTCAAAATAACTATTGGGCGCATGTTGCGCCTGATGGTACAGAACCATGGGATTTTATATTGGGTGAAAATTATGACTATATTTATGCCGGAGAAAATCTGGCAAAAAACTTTAATACATCGGGAGATGTGGTAGACGCCTGGTACAATTCCCCATCACATAAGGAAAATTTGCTAAATAAAAACTACACGGAAATGGGTTTTGCGATTGTGGACGGAAAATTAAATGGCTACGAAACAACACTTGTCGTTCAAATGTTCGGTAAACCAAGATTGCCGGTACAGGTGGCCGAGGTTTCGGAAGATAAACCGGCCGTGGAAATGAACCCGGTTCCTGCGGAGGAAACCCCTGAAGTTGTTCCTGTCCCGGCGGACTCAAATGTAGAACCGGCGGCTAAACCCGTGTATCAGGAGCCAGGCGCGGTAAAACCCCTAATGGATGTAAGAATGGCATCAAGATGGCTTACCTTAATAATGGGTGGTTTTGTGGCATTCCTGCTAGGTCTTGATGTTTGGTACAGCAGTAAAAAGGGTATTATTAAACTGGGGGGACATACCATTGTGCACCTTTCATTCCTGATTCTGGCTTTGGTTGGTATCTGGATTGTCTTAGTGCCCGGGAGTATTCTTTAAGTATGAATGAAAAAGAAAGGCATTTGGCAGAATATTTGGTCTTTGGAGTATTGGGCATAGCTCTTTTGATTGCATTCATAGCTTTTCGGGAAAATCGGGGAATTTTAAGAGTAATTTCGGGCCTAGAGTCGTTACTTTATGTTTTATGGGGTATAATTCATCATAGCCGAGAAGACAGACTGAGTAAGGAAATTGTATCTGAATATATTCTTTTGGGTACTTTTGTTTTCCTGCTATTATTAACTGCCCTTAGTATATGAGAATAGTATTGGTAGTTCCTACCTATAATGAAGCTGAAAATATCGGACGCCTGATAGACGTTCTTCAGGAGGTATTCGCAAAGGATCCAGCTAACGACTATAGATTGCTGGTAGTTGAAGGAAATTCCCCGGACGGAACGGCTAACATTGTAAAAGAAAAGATGGAGCATTTTACAAATGTGCATCTTTTAATGGAACAAAAAAAATCCGGTTTGGGTGCAGCATACATATATGGTTTTAAATACGCCATGGAGAATATGGCTCCCGATGTTTTAATTGAAATGGATGCTGATTTTCAACACGATCCCCATGACGTTGTTAAAATGGTCGCGAAAATTTCTGAAGGGTATGATTACGTTATAGGTTCGCGCTTCACATCAGGTGGTTCTATTCCAAAGGAATGGGCATTTTACAGAAAATTAATAAGTATAGGCGGCAATATTTTTTCAAAATTGGTTTTAAATATTTGGAGTGTAAACGATTTTACTTCGGGATTTAAAGCTTCCAGGGTAAAAAACTTTGCCGAGAAATTAGATTTTGATTCTGTTCTTTCTGGTGGTTTTGCGTATAAAATAGATCTTTTATACAAAATGCACCGTCTCGGTGCCAAAATTGCGGAAATTCCGATTGCTTTTGGATTGCGCGATAGGGGAATTTCAAAAATGGAGCGTAACAACTTTATAGATTCTTTAAAAGTTGTTTTAATGCTCCGAATGTACGAAAATAAAGCTTTTTATAAATTTGTAATGGTGGGATTTGCAGGTTTATTTGTTGATACTACACTTTTTAATATACTAAGACTTATTTTGCCCGCTTCTCACACTGCCGCGTTGGTCTCGGGTTTTATAGCAATGATGACCACATTTACATTGAATAATTTTTGGTCGTTCAACGAAAGAAAAATTGAATCAACCAGCCATAAAGTTTTGGGTTTTATTATTTACGTTGCATCTTCATATGTGCCTATTCAAATCAGAAGCATGCTTGTGGACTATGCAACAGAACATTTTGGTGATACGTTTGTTGTCTCAAATATAGCGTTTTTCATAGGTATCGTATTCGGGCTTGTGTGGAATTTTACTGTTTATAGTAGAATTATATGGAGGAAAAAGGGAGGGAACTAAGGTAGATATAAACATATGGATTACAGTATCGTGATACCCGCCTTTAATGAGGCCAACAAAATTACTGCCACGTTAACTGCTGTTACGACTTTTATGAGGAGCTATGCTCCTTCTTTTAATGTGTTTGTTTCGGATGACGGAAGTAAAGACGCCACGGCTCAGCTTGTAGAAGATTTTGCAAAAAATAACCCAGAAGTAATCCTCCTTAAAAATAAGCATAAAGGCAAAGGATATGCCGTTTATAGCGGGGTTCAGGCTGCAGATGGGGATTTAATTTATATTGCTGATGCTGATTTGTCAGCTCCAATTGGTGAGTTGAGAAAGCTTTCGGTTTGGATCAAAGATCAGGGTTTTGATGTGGTCATTGCCTCGCGGGAAGGTACCGGCGCCCAAAGGGTAGACGAACCATTTTATCGACACTTAATGGGAAGAGTATTTAATTTTTGGGTACGAACAATAGCATTGCCGGGAATTAAAGATAGTCAGTGTGGTTTCAAACTGTTTACTAAAACCTCGGCAAAAGAAATATTTAATCGGTTAAAAATATATGGTCAGGAAGCCAAAGAACTTGATAAGGCTTATTTAGGTGCCTTTGATGTGGAAGTTCTATACCTGGCACGAAAACATAAATATAAAATTAAAGAAGTTCCGGTTATATGGACTTATGTAAAGACTAATAGACTTAACCCGTTGCAGGATTCAATAAAAATGGCAATGGATGTGTTGAAGGTACGTTTTAACGATCTCAGGGGTTTATACTCCATTTGACAAAAACAGTAATAAATTTTTTTCGATCTTCAGATCAACAGGAGGATTTGTATGAAGTTGTGTGTAATAGGTACAGGTTATGTAGGACTCGTAGGAGCAGCTATATTTTCAGACTGGGGTAATACAGTATTTGGTGTCGATATAGATGAGGAAAAAATAAAAAGAATTAAAGCAGGAGAAATGCCTATTTATGAACCGGGTCTTTCTGAAATAGTCTTAAAAAATATTTCGGAAGGCAGACTTAGTTTCACAACTTCAATAGCGGAAGGTATCAAAGAGGCAGAAATTGTATTTATCTGTGTGGGTACACCTCAGAGTGAAACAGGTGCCGCGGATTTATCTGCAGTGTGGACAGTGGCCAAAGAGATTGGTCAGAACCTAAATGGATACAAAGTAATTGTAACCAAGTCCACTGTACCTGTTGGAACGAACGAAAAAGTAAAACAAATAATTACTGAAAATTTAGCTTCCCCGGTGGAATTTGATGTAGCATCTAACCCTGAATTTTTACGGGAAGGTTCATCTGTTGAAGACATGCAGAATACGGATAGGACCGTGATAGGTTCGGATTCACCAAAAGCCTTAGAAATACTTACATCTTTATATACACACCTAGGATCTCCGATTGTTGCTACAAATTTGCGATCTGCTGAGATGATTAAATACGCCGCGAACGCATTTTTGGCCACCAAAATTACATTTATTAACGAAATGGCTCAGGTGTGCGAAAAAGCCGGTGCTGACGTTACCATGGTAGCTAAGGGGATGGGTCTTGATAAACGTATTGGTTCAGCTTTTTTGAGAGCAGGTATCGGCTATGGGGGAAGCTGTTTTCCTAAGGATGTGTCAGCACTGTACAGAACCGCTACAGATCACTCTTACGACTTTAAGTTATTAAGAAGTGTAATAGAAGTTAATTATGGTCAAAAAGATTTGTTTATGTTTAAGGCTACTCGCTTCCTGGGTACAAATTTAAACGGTAAGACTCTCGCCATTTTAGGTTTAGCATTTAAGGACAACACTGATGATATACGTGATTCAGTTGCCGTCGAAATAGTTAAAAAACTGAGGGGTCTTGGCGCTCAGCTTAAAGTGTACGATCCTGCGGCATCCGATAACGCCCGCAAAATATTAGGTGATACAAGCATAACTTACTGTTCAAATGAATACGAAACTATGGAAGGTGCCGACGCGTTATTTGTCCTAACCGAATGGAAGCAGTTTGCGGTGCTTGATTTGGCAAAAATAAAAAGCTTGTTAAAACAGCCTGTGATATTTGACGGCCGAAATTCTTTTGACAAAGACACTACAGAAGCTCAAGGATTTACCTATTTTGCAATAGGCAAAAGGACCAACGGTTTAGAAAAGATTAATGGTGCGGGTAATAACTATAGTGCTACACTAATAAAGAATGGCAGTCATTAACAAAAAACTGTTAATATTTGTTCCGACGTTTCCGGTATTGAGTGAAACGTTTATTCAAAGGGAAATAGCCGAACTTGCGAAAGTGGCAAAAAATTACTCTGTAACCGTATTATCGCTGAGCCCCGGATCCAAACCCGTTATGGCTGATCCTGCGGTTAGCGTACTTTACAGTCGTGTTAAACCTTTGGATATTTTAATAGGACTCGCGGAAATAAAATGGTTAACTTTTGGAAGCCTTTTTAAGATAAGCTTAAAAAACAAACCTCGAGGGTTAATTAGCAACTTTTACCTGTTGTTAAAGGCAATCGGTTATTCCCATGTAGTTAAAACGCTTTGTGTTTCGCATATCCACGCGCATTTTTTGTCTGAATCTTCCTCATTAATGTATTATGTAGCAGAATTTCTTAATTTGCCCTATAGCGTGTCAGCTCATGCGCGTGATGTATTTGCCACAAGCGATGATGTTACCAAAATACCGGAACTTGTACGCGAAAAAGCCGAGAAAGCTTCGTTTATAGCGGTTTGTAACAAGAAGGCCTGGGAGAAGTGTGTTAATTTGGTAGGGCCCGATTACGCTTCAAAAGTGTTGTTGCATTACCACGGCATGGATCCGTCTGTATTGCCTATCAGAGAAAACACAGCTGTTGAAACGCAAAAATTTAAAATAGTTTCGGTAGGCAGACTTGTTGAGAAAAAAGGCTTTACCTATTTGATTGACGCCGGGAAGATTCTAAAAGACGCTGGTATATCTTGCGAAATCAATATAATCGGACCGGGTCATCTATATAAGGAATTAACCGAAAAAATTACCGCATTATCGTTGGGGGATACTGTTAAAGTGCTTGGGGAAGGACAGGGGATGCCAAATAATGAAGTGTTAAAGTATATGTCAGAGTCGGATGCCTTTGTGTTACCCAGTATAGAAACTTCCGAGGGCGATGCCGAAGGTATTCCTAACACACTTGTTGAGGCGGCATTTTTAGCACTGCCAATTGTATCCACAACAACCGGAAGTATTCCCGAGATTGTACGCGATGGTGTTTCAGGCCTGCTTGTGGAGCCAAACAGGGGAGATTTGCTGGCGGAGGCTATCAAATCATTAATAAGCAGTTCGGATCTTAGACAAAGTCTTGGACAGACGGCAAAGTTATTAGCTAGTGATATGTTTGACGTGACTAAGAATATTGTGGAATTGGATCATCTGTTTAGCGAGAATTTGGCTTGAAACTAGTGTAAAATACAATAGTGCAAATAGCGGTCTTTACAAAATCTACAACTTACCATAAGGGCCACGGTGGCCTGGAAACGCAAAATAAGCTGCTTTGCGAGGGTTTAGCGGCCAGGGGTCATAGAATAGTGGTTTTTTCCCCAACCAGAGATCAACCTTTGCAAAATGTTACAGAAAATGGCGTTGATTATATCTTTGTAAAAAGCAGTTATAGATACTTTTTATCCTCTTTTAACAAAAACAGTTGGTACAACCAAAGCTACAAAGTCTTCGAAAAAGCAAATAGCGATAGCAAGTTTGATTTAATTTTGGGGCAGAGTTCCGCGGCCATAGGTATTATTGCCCGAAAAGAGTTACACAGTATACCTGTTGTTTCAGTTTCACACGGTACAACGTTGGGTGAATTAAAAACTCAGATTACAAATATACGTAATGTTAAGGACGCGTTAAAAGTTTTAAAGGACGGTCAGTATGTATTGCGTCAGTATTTCGGACGCCAGCGTGATTTTATTTTAAAATCTACCCATGTTGTCGCAGTTTCTACTGCAGTAAAAAAGAATTTGGTAGATGAAACTTTTATTCCCGAAGAAAATATAACGGTTATAAACAACGGAATTAATCCGACTCCGTTTATTAAAGTCCGCGAAGGTAGGAATTTAAGAGGAAAAGGAGTTTTGTTTGTCGGGCAACTTACAAAAGATAAGGGTATAGATTTACTGTTAAAGATGTTTGGTTCTGATGATTTTAAAGATATATCACTTTATATTGTCGGAGATGGCCCTCTAAAAGAATTCATAAATGAACAAATTTCCCATATGCCAAACGGTTTCAAAATTAAACTGTTGGGTAAAATCCCGTATCAGGATGTTGTGAACTATTATCTTAACGAAGAAATCTCTGTCTTTGCGTTTCCTACCAAACGCGAAGAAGGTCTGCCTATGGTTTTAGTAGAAGCAATGTTTGCGGGTCTTCCTGTTGTTGCTTTTGACAAAGGAGGCGTTACGGACATTGTTAAAAATTCTGAAACAGGGTATGTGTTAAAACCAAACGATGATATTGGTTTTAAACATAAACTTGTAAATCTGGTAAATGATCCGGAAATCTTATCAAAATTTTCTTCTAATGCGCTGAAAAACGCGTACTCGAGTCTTTCTCTAGATGCTATGATTGAAAAGTACGAAGATGTATTTAAGAAAGTAATGAAAAAATGAACATTTTAAGAATCATATACGATTGGCCTCCCCCCTGGGGAGGACTTAGTCCGCATCCTTATGAAGTTACATTAGCCCAAAAAAACTTAATCACGAAATAGAAATATTTTGCGGACGATGGCCAAAAGCCGGCAAACTTGAGGAAATAGAAGGTGTAAAGTTTCATCCTATTATGAGGGAACCTTTTCCTGCGACTATTTCGTTTACTTCATCAGTACTTTTATTTTTTGAATATTTAGGTTGGCGCAAAAGTCACAAACCGGACGTAATTCATTCACACGGACATTTTGCCATATGGATTTATTTGTATCGTTTGTTTCTGATGAAATATTTTCCGTGGTCAGAGGAATTATCGATTCCTTTGGTTGCTCACTTTCATAATACCGCTAAGGGACGTTGGGTTGCCATGGAAGAAGCCGGAAAATATATATCACCCCATTCTAAATTTATTCAATGGCCGCTTCAGGTATTGTCCGATAAATGGGCAATAAAGTCAGCTTCAGCCTGTATATTTGTCAGTCACGAAACCCTTGAGGAAGCAAAAAAACACTATGACGCTGATTTGAAGCGTTGTTTTGTGGTTGAAAGCGGTGTCAATACCGATTTGTTTGTACCAGCGGGAGGTGAAGAAAAAGAGAAATCCAGACGGGAGCTGAATTACGATATTTACGATAAAGTCATTTTATATCATGGCATGGTTTTAGAAAGAAAAAATGTACATGTTTTGGTTGATGTATTAAAAAACTTACCCGATGTTTATAAACTGTTAATTGTAGGACAGACTGATCCGGTATACGAACAAAAAATCCGTCAGGCAATTTTGCACGCGAATCTTGAAGATCGTATTACTATGATTGGATATACTCCTTATCCACAGGTGCCTATTGCTTATCAAATATCCGATTTGTTTATTTTACCTTCAAGCTGGGAAGGACTACCGAAAGTGGTCATGCAGGGACTGTCGTGCGGTGTTCCGTGTTTAGTATCCGGTTTTAAGCTGGAAGAGGAAATTTCTGGTTTGATGTATTTAGACAACCTTGACCCCGGGCAGATGGCCGTTCGTATACAGGACATAATTGCCAATCCGCCAAAAGTAGATACCGATAAAATTCGCCAAAAATATTCGTGGGATTATAAGGTAAATGAGATTGAGCAAGTTTATGCGTTTGTTAAAAAATATACAAAAAAATAGCGTAGGTATTGTACTTGCTCTTTCAATCCTTTCGCATATATTCCTAATAAACTTTAACGCAGCGGAGTGGGGGGATTCCTATAGAATTTTGCGGGCGGCCCAGCTTTCCAGAACCGGTTTTTACCCTATAGATGAAAAACGTCCACCGTTATTTTCATTAATTATTGCAAATTATCCCGAAGGAATGGATCCGTTAATGTTCGGCCGGGTCGTAATGACGGTAGTCAGTATTTTGTCGATAGTAGCCTTTTATTTTTTAGCTAAACGTTTTATAAAATCTCAAAGTTACTTAACTTTAGCGCTTTTGCTTTTTTGGCTAAATCCGGTGTATTTGTATTGGTCTCTGCGGATATACGCTGACGTTCTATTTTCACTGTTTGTTATGTGTATTGTTTTACTTTTTTATTTTTATGAAACAAGACTTAACTGGAGAAATTCTTTTGTATTGGGGGTATTAAGTGCATTTTCAGTTCTTTTGCGATTTGAAGGATATTTATTGGTCGGAGCCCTTTGGGCAGGCCTGCTATTTAGAAATGTTTATCAAAAAGGATTAAGTCAGTTTCTTGCCAACTTTAAACATTTTATTTTCTCGGTAATTGGTTCAGTTTGCGTGTTAGTTCCATACATGGTGTACAAGAACCCGTTTTCTTCCAGCTATTTAAGCGAACCATCGGGACGGGAATATACTCTAACGACCGTTCTTATCTTTGTAGTTTCACTGGTATTTTCATTCGGATTTCTTGTTGCCCCTGTATCTATTTACCTAGGTAGAAGCAAAATCAAAGAATTTATATTAACAAATTACTTTATTTCTTTTTTTATTTTTTTCTCGCTTATTTTAATTTTGCTTTGGCCTGCCGCTATACCCCGCTTGTTCGTTAGCGTAATACCTTATTTGGTAATTATGCTGATTCTGGCGATGCAGCATATAGAGAAGTCTAAGTTTAACAATCTGTGTTTTTTGACAATATCGCTGGGGTCAATAATCGTGTACGCCACTGCTCAGTACTTTTTAAAACTTCAGTTTTTGATAGTTATTAAACCGGTATTCGCTTTAATAATATTTATAAATTTATTATTAATATTATCTGTTTTTAAAAAACGTTTTGTACTCAGTTATATGTTAACGATAGTTTCTGTGTTTGTGTGGGCAGTAAGCACTTTATGGATTCACAAAGATATATATAAAAGTATTTCAGAAGCTTCTAAATTTGTTTCCACGCAGTATCGTGGTCTTGTTGTACACAACGATATAAATAGTGTGGCTGATTGGTATCTGAATTACTATCCCGGAAAAGAACATAAAGTTTCGGGAAAATATGTAAAGATACAAAATGAAAGTTCGTTAAGCCGCCCGATTTTAAACGATATGGGAGCTTCCATTGTTATGATCACGAACGAACATGATATGTCCTGGCAACCGGACTTTAGCGGCGTTCCGTATTTAGAGGAGATTAAGATCTTTAGGTATAATGTTAACAGTGGAAATTTTTTCACCGGAGTGTACAAAATTAAGGACTAAAGTAAGGATTAATGACTATGAAGCTGTCGGTAATAATACCTGTATATAACGAGAAAAACACAATTAGGGAGTTGCTTTCCCGGGTTAAAGCGGTAGACGGGATAGAAATGGAAATCATTATTGTCGACGATGCTTCCAAGGATGGCACTACAGACATTCTAAAAGCAATGGAAACAGAAAATCCTGATGTAAAGTTTATTTATAAACCGGAAAATAAAGGAAAAGGTGACACATTAAAATTGGGATTTCAAAACTCAACCGGCGATTACGTGATAGTTCAGGACGCTGATTTAGAATACGATCCCAACGATTACAAAAAATTGATTCGTGCTTTGGAAGAAGAAGGTGTGGATGTTGTTTACGGTTCGAGATTTTCAGGAAATTACGAGGACATGTCCAATTTACACTACTTTGGAAATAAAATGCTCACCCTTATAACCAACATGTTGTTTGGGGTAATGCTCACCGATATGGAGACCTGCTATAAACTTATGCCAGGAGAATTTGTCCGAAGTATAGATATAAAATCTCCAAGATTCGATTTTGAACCCGAAATTACGGCCAAAATTCTAAAACATAAATTGAGAATAAGAGAAGTACCCATATCTTACAAGGGCAGAACTCACAGCGAAGGTAAAAAGATTACATGGAAAGATGGTATAGCCGCTGTTTCTACGCTTATTAAATTTAAATTTGTAGATTAATGTTAAAAACAATTACATGGATTAAACAAAATATTCCGTTCGTATTGTTAGTACTTATCTCGTTATTTCTATTCGCGGTAAATATCAGAATGACTCTCTTTAGTTACAACAATTTTGATTTTGGAAAATTTGACCTTGGGAACATGACTCAAATGGTATGGAACACGCTTCATGGCCGTTTTATGTACCTAACAGACTATTTTGGCGCTGACGTTCCGCGATGGGCAATGAGCCACGTAGATCCTATTATTTTATTGGTAATTCCCTTATTCATTTTCTGGCAATCGCCAATGACTTTAGTAATATTTCAATTGGTTTTGGTTATTTTTTCCTCACTCTTAATGTATGCAATTAGCTATGAAAGTAACAAATCCAAATGGATTTCGTTTTTGTTTGGGCTGGCATATTTGTTATATCCTGCCGTAGGTTATTTATCCGCAAAAACGGCGTACCACGGAGTCACTTTAGCTATTCCGTTTTTCTTTTTAACTTTTTTACTTTTTGAAAAAATGTATAACCAAAAGAATTTTTCCGGCAGAAACTTAATATTTTTTTGGATTTGTGTGGTTATTACAATGTTGGGAAAAGAACAGATTCCATTATATATAATGTTGTTTGGCGTTTTTGTAATTTTGTTTAGGAATTACGGATATTTTTCTAAGCCAAGAACTAATAGTATTTCTCAATATATATCGGATTTTTTCAGAACCCCTTCGGTCAAACAGGGTCTATTTCTAACTATGTCTGGTTTGTTTTGGTTTGTAATGGCCTTTTTTGTAATAATTCCTCATTATGCGCGTTACCGTAGTGACGGATATGATAGGTTTGCCCGAAAACTTGGGATAAACCAGGATACTGCGCGTAATGTCGCTTTGGATAATTACTTTTTAAGCAGGTACACGGAGTTTGGTGACTCTTATGGTGAAGTTATATTTGGGGTGATTACTAATCCCGAAGTTGTAGTTAAGGTTGCTTTTTCCGGGGATAAAATGGAGAACTTTAGGGAAACTTTTGAACCTCTTGCTTATACTCCGTTGTTGTATCCGCAAATTTTTATATTGGCAGTTCCGGATCTGCTTGTTAATTACTTAACCGGAAGTGAGGCGGGTGGAATATCTGAAATATACAACCACCGCATATCTATGATTGTACCCGTGCTGCTAATTTCGGTAATTTATTTTTATCAGTCGGTATTAACTTTTTTAGCCAGTACGAAACTTCGTAAATTGGTAAAATTCGCTAAATACGCATTGCCGGTTCTTTTAGTTATTTCTACGTTTTATACGACTTCAAAATATGAAAACCCTGTTTTTATGTGGGTAAAACAGGCTATTGAGAGACGTTTGCCTGTTTTAATTGCTGATGCAAAAACGGATTCAACTGGTGTGACGGAAAAACAGTTAAAAATAGGGGATAAACAAAAAGTAACAAACTTAGAAAATAAGGACAGAGAATGTGCGTCCAAAATTATTACTATGATACCTGATGGCGCTTCGGTTTCAGGGCCCGATTATTTGGGTAGTCATTTGTCAATGCGCAAAACTTACGCGATCTTTCCCGCGTTATACGATGAGGCCGATTATGTCATTGTAGATGTATTCGCGCGTAAGATCTTTACTGTGTTGGGTATAAACCCATCAATGTTAAAAGAGATTGTATACGATATTTTGAAGAATCCTGAGTATAACTTTCAAATGGGTTGTGGAAATTTATTTGTTTACAAAAAGGAGACTGATACAGACAAGATGCAAATACTCCCTATCCAGGAACGTTTAAGATATGAAGAAAAAATGTCTTATACAATTCAGGACGGGCTTACGCTTGTAGATTATGAAATTCCGCAGAAAATTAAATTTGGAGAAACCGTAAAAACAAAATTTGTATACACAAAAAAGGCCAGCGCCAGTCTGGACGGATATATACTTTTTATAACTTTAATTAACCGAAAGAACGGGGAAATATATCAGATGGCAAATTTACCCTCATTTGGGTTACTGGAGCCGGACGATTGGGAAAAGGGGAAATACTACATCGAAAACGTTGATTTTCAGCTTCCGGATTATATTGATCCCGGGGACGCGATGTTCTTTATCGGCGCGACAAACAGTTTAAAATCTCAAAGCATTTATTTAGGCGATATCGAGGTGGAATGAAAGATTTAGGTCGTTGGCAATTTATAAGTTTTTTATCAAGAGGCATGGCAATGGCTCTTGGAATAATTCAAAGTTTTGTAATAATCAGAATTTTAAGTGTTCAGGAATGGGGGCTTATTCAGCTGGCGGTCTCAATAGGAGGAGCTTTAGGAATTTATCAGCATTTGGGTTTAGCCAGTGCGAGTACGCGCGAAATATCCGGAGCTAAAAAACCAGAGGATGTTTTTAAAATTTTTGTTACATCCATATCTATCAGGTATTTAATTACCTTACCAATAGTATTCGGACTTTACTTTTTCTCCGATAAAATCGCTAATGATTTGTACAAAAGTCCGGAAATTAGCTTTCCGCTAAAATTATATGCCGCAGCATTATTCTTTCAGGGTTTTCAAAGTATATTAAACTCGGTGATTTCAGGTATGCAGAGGTTTAAGCAGCTTTTCATATATCAGGTAGCTATTTCGGTTGTAAGCATTTTGTTATATATCCCGCTTGTGTATTTGTTTAAGATACCAGGGTATTTTTATGCTTTTTTTGCTTTTAACGTGCTAAACACTTTGTTTTTGATTTTTGTTGCCTTAATACCATTGCGGGGCAAAATGCACCTTCCTTCTGGTAAAGATTACAAGCTGTTATTTAAGGATATTTTTTCGATTAGCATAGGTATATATGTAGTAAAGATTATTTATACAAATTGGGAAAAACTCGGAGGTACTTTATTGGGACTAAATAATAGCGCAGAAATTGTAGGAATATATGCATTTGCCGCGCTTTTTGCAAAAAAGATTTTAAGTATTTCGGATGCGGTTACCGACGTAAACCTACCAGTTTTGTCGGAGAAGTATCAGTCGGATATTGAAGATTTTAAACGTACGTTTAAATATAATTTTGATAAAGTTTTTGCTTTAATAATTTTGTCGGCCGCAATTGCAACATATTGGAGTAAAGAACTAATAACCTTAGTGGTCGGTTCTGACAAATATAACGGGTCATTGGATTTAGTTCCGGTATTGGTGTTAGCTTTTGTAATATATTCGGTTCTTAACATTGTAAATTCCAGCGTGTTAATTCCTGTAAAAATGACAAAACAAATGATCTTTAGTTTTTTGTTCATGTTAATTATGTCCGTGGGATCATATTTTTTGTTAACTTTTAAACTTAATTCAATTAACTCCATGGCATGGGCGGTTACAATAGGAGCGTTAAGTTGTTTGGTCGTTATGCTCTATTTTATAAGCCGAAAAGTATCCTTTGTGTTCTTTAATCACGATCACGTGTTGCTTCTGATACAGTTGTATTTTATTGGCTGGTCCGGGGCTTATGTGTCGGGAATAGTAAAATTGGGAGCGTTTATTGTATTGATGGGCTTACTTATATATGCGTTACTTGTCTCGAAATTGATAACAAAAAGTGAATTAATATCTGCTAAAAACAAAGTGGTAAATAAACTTAGTGGAAGAAAATAATGGTGGAAATATGAAAGAAAACCAGGAAATGGAAAAAAAGGGAAAAAGTTTAAAAAAGTTGGTTTTAAAAATTATAGTAAGTGCCGGGCTAATTTTTTACATATTGTATAAGGTAGATAAACAAACTTTAATTACAAATCTGAAACTGATGGATCTTTTATTTTTAGTTCCGATTGTTGCTTTTATTGTACTTAACTATGTAATAAGCTCTTTACGTTGGAAACAGCTAATTGTCCATGAAAACGCGAATAAAGTGTCATTAGGTTATCTGACCTCCCTTTATTTTATTGGGTCATTTTTTAACAATTTTATGCCGACCAGTATAGGAGGAGATGTTTATAAGGTATTTAAATTGGGGAAGCGTATAAACGATAATACATTTGCTTTTACCTCTACGTTTACGGAACGTTTTACAGGCGTTCTGATTTTGGTATTGTTTTCGGTATTAAGTTTTACCGGCATTTTGCACTTTTGGGTTATTTTGCTGCTTGTCTGGTTTGTAATGTCTATGTATATCGGGTTTTATATTCTGCAAAAACTGTCTAAGAAAATAAAAATAGTAAAAAAAATATACGAATCATTAATGGTATATAAAGGACGTTGGACCCTTATTTTCCATGTTTTTATTCTTGCGGTGGTTGTTCAGCTTTTTTCTGTATTAACTCAATACACAATATTTTTATCGCTCGGTATTAAACTGGACCCATTTTTTGCGCTTTTTGCGTTCCCGGTTATCACTTTGGCAACATTTTTTATTCCTTCTTTAAATGGAATAGGTGTTCAGGATGCTTTATATATAAGCCTTTTCGCGTTTTTAGGAGTTCCGCAGGAGCTTTCATTGGCGGCATCCGTTTTGTATCACCTTTTCAGACTTGGTGTCAGTTTGATTGGCGGAGTACTTTATGCCCTTGGTAAATCCGATTAGACGTATGTCATTAAAACGTATTGGTCTTATATTAATATTTGTTTTGGTGTATCTCGTAACCCGTGTTCCGCGACTTCAGAACGATATAATAAATCCGGACGGAGTAAATTGGCATTACAGATCCCAGCAATTTATAAATGGTCTCAAATACGGTGATTTAAACAAGACTTATCAGCATTATCATCCCGGGGTTACGGTAATGTGGATCACGGCGCCCGCTATTGAGTTATACCGCCAAATTCCGGGCAACGACAAATACGATATGTACAATTTTATGGGCTTTGATTTTGTGGCCAAGTTTTCCCTGGTTTTAGCTCAACTCATCTTAACTTTGGTTATAGTATTTTATCTCACAAAAATTATTGGTTTTAATAAATCTCTGTTAGCAATGAGTATTTTAAGTTTGGAACCGTTTTTTGTCGGAAACTCACGTCTTTATCATTTGGATATATTACTGAGTTTGTTTCTATTTCTATCGCTATGTCTGTATTACTTAGCTTTACAAAATGATTCCAAAAAATATTTTATGTTAACCGGAATTTCCGTAGGACTGGCTTTTCTTACAAAAACAATTGGAATTGTGCTTTTTGCTTATCTGGTTCTCTATACGCTATTAATCGGTTTTATAAATAAAAAGTCTAAACATAATTTATTGATGGTATTTATTTTTATAGTCTCATTTTGCGCAAGTGTTTTTGCCTTTTTTCCGGCACTCTGGGTAAACGCTGCGTATATTATCCCGAATTTGTTCTCCGAAGGTATGAGAGTCGGTGTCCGTAAGGGGCATGACGTCATAGTGTTGGGTGAAGATGTAATGGACGGCGGTATTTTGTTTTATCCTTTAGTTCTATTAATAAAACTATCGCCCTTTCTGTTATCCGGATTTTTAGCCTATGTAATTATCACTTTAAAAAGTTTTCGTAATTTCTTGCATTTATCAAAAATTAAGCAGCTTTTATCTGACAACTTTACTTTACTGCTAATAGGATTTTATTTGGGCTATTTCATAATCATGACAGTACCTAGCAAAAAACTTGACCGTTATATGCTGGTTGAATATCCGGTTTTTGCCTACTGCACCTTATTATTCTTTAATACCATACACAATTATTATAAAAACAAAAAAGCTGTTATTTTAGCCGGATTACTGGGATTTTCGATATTCGTAATTGTACCGTTATTTGAACTGTTTCCCTTTTATTTTACGTATACGTCACCTGTTGTAGGTAATGCTACGTATGCTAATTCTCTTATTGGCCAAAAACCTTTTGGGGTGGGTATATACGATGTTAAAGATTTTATCCTTAAAAAATACGGATATTATCCCAGGTTAGCTTTTGTTGATGTTAAGCCTATTGAATCAATATACCCCAGCAGGTTAGTTAGGGATATTAGGGAAGTGGCTGTGGAAGAATATGACTTGGCTGTATTGGGTCCTAACGAGGAATTTCCACCGAGAGTAGAAAGAAGTCCCTTTAAATTAGTTAAAGATTCCTCGATATATATCAATGGGTTAGAATATTGGAGGATATATGTTAAAAGACCTAAATAAACTTATTTTCATTTTCATTTTGGGACTGGCTTTTTATTTGCGGTTGCACGGGATTACAAACGGGTTTCCGTATATATTCCACCCTGATGAACCTACTATTGTAAGGTCGGCGTTGGGGATTAGGTTTTTTCCGAATCCGGGTCATTTCGATTGGCCCCATTTATACATATACTTCAACTATTTTGTTTTTATGGCCTTTGCCAAACTGCGCGATATCGCGGTCCAATTGGATCTCAAAACGACACTTGAGGGCATTTTTCCGTTATTGTGGGACGATGAGTTGATTTATTATTTAATTACCCGCGTTTTGACGGCCTCTTTGGGTGCGCTGACGGTAATTCCCGTGTACTTAACGGCCAAAAAATTGTTTGGTACCAAAGCAGGACTTATGGCAGGCTTAGCCTTTGCTTTAATTCCTTTCCATGTACGACATACACATTATTCGCTGCCAGATGGGCCTATGGTGTTTTTAATTGCGTGGTCATTGTATTTTTCAGTCAAAATTTTACAAAAAGACGACGCCAATAATTACGCAGGTGCCGGTGCGTATTTGGGTTTTTCCGCGTCAACTAAATATAACGGGGGACTTGCCGCCTTGATGATTCCTCTGGCTCATTTGATGAGAACAATAAAAAACAAAGAATCGATTATAAATATGAATAGTTTTTTGAATTTGCTGGTAGCAGTAGGTGTGGCTATTGTAGCCTTTATTCTGGGTACACCGTATGCTGTTATGGATTATAAAACATTTGTCAGAACAGACGGACCGCAGGGGGCTCTTTGGCAGTTTACAAATGTAGGAAGTGTGCCGACTTCGGAACGCCCTATTCGCTTTGTTTCCGAAATGCTTAGCAGAGTATCAGATGATTTAGGGTATACCTTTTTAGCCGTATTTTTTATTACGTTTATAGTTCTGATTATTAAAGCGGTTTTGCGAAGAACTTTAACTATTGATTACTACGCGTGGTTTATCTTTTTATACGGTACTTTTCTTTTGGCCTACGTAAGCGGTTTTGGCAAACCCAGATCACACTATTATATGGTTGCGTACCCGTTTATAGCTGTATTATTCGGCTATTTTTGTGCATTTTTGTACGAAAAGCTGGAACCCAAGTTAAAAACAGGTGTATTCGCAATTTACGTTTTACTTCTGATCGTACCGTTGTATTTCTCAGTTAAACAAGCATATATTTTCGGTAATCCGGACACCAGGAATACCTTATCTTTATGGTTAAAGAGCAATATTAGTGCTGGCACCCACTTAGTGTATTCATCCGATGACTTTACACCGATTATGAAGGAGTACGAAAAACAGTCTGAGAAGGGTTTAGATAAAGCAGTCAAATATACAACCGGATACGTAATTACAACGGAGACAAGTACTCAAAATGATCAGTCGTTTGGAATTTTAAAATACGGGGATAAACTGCAGAAAGTACAAACCATTAATAACGATTACAATAATGGTCCGGCCATTGTAATATACAGAATAACCAGGTAGCCATGAAACTAATAAAAAATATAAGGTCCGAAATAATAATATTTACGTTTTTTGTTTTAGTGCACCTTGTAGATCTTGGCCA
Source organism: candidate division WWE3 bacterium (assembly GCA_012798315.1). Classification (GTDB taxonomy): domain Bacteria; phylum Patescibacteriota; class WWE3; order UBA101185; family UBA10185; genus JAAZNL01. The sequence continues at coordinate 54,537 of JAAZNL010000020.1, forward strand.
CGACAATTTTAATACGGACGTTTGGAAATGGAAACAACGTAGTTATGACTTTGGAACCGGAGTTTACGGTCTTCAATTTGAAAAAACATTTCAAAAATATCACCCTGGGGTAACTTTAATGTGGATCGGTTCAACAGGTGTAAAAATTTCCAATTTATTAACGCAGGATTTGTTCAAGGAAGCCTTTAATACGAATATAAAACAGTTGTTTTTGTTGGATAGCATACAAAAAGGTTTGCTGGTAATTGTAATTGGATTGGTTCTTTCTTTTTCTTTTTATGTGGTTAGAAAATTATTTGGACAAAAGTTCGCTTTTTTAGCATTTATTCTTATCACTTTAGAACCTTTCTATTTAGGTCTTACAAGAGTTTTTCACTTGGAAGGAATAATGTCGACTTTTATGTTGGCAAGCGTTTTATGGCTTTACTATTACTTTATTGATACCAATAAAAAACGAAGATTGTATATTTCGGCAGTTTTTGGGGGACTGGCCGTTTTAACAAAAACTTCCTCACTGTTTCTTTTACCTTTTGTAGGATTTTCTTTAGTATTTTTATCGGGATTTATAGGTTATAAAGAAAAACTAAAAATCTCTTATTTTAAAAAACCCGTACTGCTTGGATTAACTTGGTTTGGTATTTGCGTTTTAGTTTTTGTGGCCCTTTGGCCTGTAATGTGGGTTAATCCGTTAAAAGCTTTAACCGGATTGTACCAGGGAATTGCTGATGTGGGTATTGAAACTGATCATTCGCAAATATATTTTGGACAAAAAGTTGCTGACCCGGGAACGTTATATTATTTTGTGGTTTTAGCCTTCAGATCTTCTGTGTGGATGCTACTAGGTTTTTTCGGTGCGTTATATCTTTTAATAAGCAAAAAATTTTCTGACGACAAAAATAAATTTATTGTATTTCTGCTCGCATATAGTTTTCTTTACTTTGCCGAGATTACCGTACCATCTAAAAAATTAGACAGATATATACTGCCAAGTATTTTGACTATGTCTCTGGTTTCAACAATGTTTTTTTATTGGGTTGTAGAA
>JAAZNL010000021.1 GCA_012798315.1 candidate division WWE3 bacterium
ATTACGCTGACTATTTCATTAGCCTGGGCGAATTCGAGGCTAAGGGTTCGGCGGAAGAAGACGCGCTGCCAAAATTGACCTTTGCCCCGGCCAATCCCGACCCAACAGTCACAACGGCAATGTGGGTTCCCGTGGAATACTGGCTTGCCCGCTTTTCGCCGGCAACCCTGGAAGAAATGCAGGAACGGAGGAAGCGCCAGGCGCGTATTACTCTTTTCGCGGCCTTCACTATCCTGCTGATCGCAGCAATCATCGCGGCGATTCCTCCTACCCGGCCAAGCGATTTCGTGCTGTTTACAGGCGTGGGCATTGTATTTTACACTGCCACCGAACTGCTCATCGCGCTCAAGGAACTGAGCAAATCACTCGCGACGAGTATTGTCGGGACGGCGTGCTTGATCTTCTCGATCTTCGGCCTTTTGGGCATGCTTAATATCTAGCGTGCTTGACCGGCCAACAAACAAGAACCTGGAGGGATACTATTTTCCTTTGGGTTCTTTTTTTATTGTAATCGTGGAAATAAAGGAGCTGAAGATTTAATAATTTCTTTACCTAAAATCTCCTGTATTTGTTTGGCAGTTGTTGGAATATAAGGTTCTATTAACAGTGCGATCTTTCTAACCTGGTCAACTTCATATGTTAATACCGTTTTAAGTTTATCCTGATCGGTGATAGCCCAAGGTTGGTTTTCGTTTATATGTTTATCCACTTCAGAGAGTAATTTCCAAATATTCTGAAGCGCTACATCTACACGGTAATCTTTAAAAGGTTCTGCCCAATTTTCGGAAAATATCTCGCTTCCAAAACTTTTCAACTCAAACTTTAATCCGGATTTTTCAGCCATTTTGGCTAAACGTGCTACGGTATTTCCTAAACCATTGGCCAAATCGGAATTATAAACTTCTTTAATATGGTCTAGAGAAATATTTACATCATCAATTATCGGCCCGTGTTTAAGTAAATAATAACGAACCGGATCGACGCCAAATTGGGCAACTAACTCATCAGGCCTAATAATATTTCCTAAGGACTTGCTGATTTTTTGGCCGTTTAAATTCACAAATCCGTGGACATATATCGTGTCGGGAATACGCAAACCCGCACTTTTTAACATAGCCGGCCAAAGTAAAACATGCCAACGCGCATTATCTTTACCTAAAAAATGAACAATATTAGTTTCGTCATTCCAAAAGCCGTTTTGCAAACCCGCAGTGTAATAGTTAATCAGAGCATCAAACCAAACATATATAACGTGCTCGGGATCATTAGGTGCTTCTATGCCCCAGGTAACTTTATATTTTGGTCTGGTAACCGGAATATCTTTTAATCCCTGTTCAACAAACGCAACCATTTCTTTACGTTTACCTTCGGGAAGTACAAATCGTTCGTTTTGCAGTAATTCTAATAAGAAACTTTGGTATTTGGTCCATCTAAAGAAATAATCTTCCTCGTCTATTTTTTGGATCTGTCTGGTAGGATGCAAATTACATTGACCGGATTCGTTGAGCTCAGAAATGGTTTTATACGACTCGCAGCCCTCGCAATACAGACCTTCGTAATGACTTTTGTAAATGTCCCCTGCTGCCAATGACTTGGCAAAAAATTCCTGAGCAATTTTTTTGTGGTCTTCGTCGGTAGTTCTAATAAAACGGTTATAAGAAACATTTAAAGAATCTATTTGTTTTTTATCCAAACCTGAAATTTCATCGACATGTTCTTTTGGGGTAATGTTTCTTTTAGCAGCGGCTTTTTCATTGGTCGTACCGTACTCATCTGTTCCGGTTAAAAAATACACGTTATCGTTTCCCAAATGCAGTCTCTCATATCGAGCCACACAATCAGCTAAAACCTTTTGATAGGCATGACCTATATGAATTACGTCGTTAACGTAATCTATCGCTGTTGTTATTAATACTTTTGCTGTCATTGCGGAAATTCTATCACAAAACCTCAAACTAAACTTGGTTTTTTAGCATGCCCAAAAGTAAAGCTACCCATAACGCAAAGAATAGTCCCAAATTTAAAACGTTCCATAGATCAAAGGCCCGTAAACCTAAGAGCCCTGTTATTAAAAATGCAAATAAAACCGACCACTTTAGGCTTATTCTATAAACTTTTTTCTCCAATCCTTTGTAGTGTTTTTTTCTGATAAAAATGAAATACAAAGGATATGAAAATAAAAAACTCAAAGTTCCAAGAAGAAACAGCAAAAACACTAATATGCTTATCAAGGAATCCGGCGATTTTAAAAGAAGCCAGAGGACTGTTATAACCAAAAGCAGAAAATTGACAAAAATGGCGCCATACATGAAACTAGGCATATACTTAGTATTCTAATACAAATAATAAATTATGTTTGATACTCAGATATTCATAGTAATCCTCTTAATTTTGGGTGTGTTCAGCGGAATCATAATGTATCTTATATCCGCAAAATTCTCGAAACTAAAGGAAGAACTGAAGTCGGGCGAAGATACCGTATTAATCCAGTGGTTAAAAGATATGAAATTGACTGTGGACAAAAATTCGGACACCTTAGATAAGCAACTTCACAATCAAAGACTCGCCATGAATGAACAAACCAAACTCATTTGGGAAAGACTTGATAACGCATCCGAGGTTATTCGCAATGTTCAGAAACAAATGGGCGGTATTCAGGAATTTGGGACGGATATTAAAGACCTAAGCAATATTTTAAAATCCCCAAAATTACGTGGTGGTCTGGGAGAACAGTTTTTATACGAAATATTAGCTAATTTGCTACCCGCCGATTTATATAAAACTCAGTATAAATTTAAAGACGGAAGTACATGTGACGCGGTTGTATTTATTGACAAAGGTATTATTCCTATAGATTCTAAATTTCCAATGGAAAACTTTAAAGCGCTGCTTGTCGCGGAAACGCAAGATCAACGGGACAAATTTAAAAAAATATTCATCAGCGATGTTAAAAGAAAAATAGATGAAATCGCAAGTAAATATATTATTCCTGAAGAAGGGACTACCGAGCAGGCGTTAATGTATATTCCGTCCGAGAATGTGTACTACGAACTTATTGTTAACACGGCCGAAATAGAAGAATACGCGAAACAGAGAAACGTGATCATGGTTTCTCCCAATACAATCTCTTATTTTCTAAAAGTTTTGTTAGTTGCGTACCAGCAAAACGAATTGCAAAAGCACGCCGGAGATATATTAAAAGCATTATCGGGGATAAAAATTGAAGCCGAAAAATTTAATGAGGATTTAGGTGTGTTGGAAAGACATATCGGAAGTTCATACAAATCTATGGAAACAGTAAAGCTGAAATTTTTGAGACTGTTCGGAAAAATTGAGAACGCGCAATTGTTAGGCGAAGAAAAAAAAGAGAGTCCCCTGCTTGAAGATTAGCATGAAAAATATGCCAAAATCTAATAAACCAAAACTGAATGAAACACAGTCAAAAGCTGTACAACATACAAAAGGCGCGCTGCTTGTTGTGGCTGGTGCAGGTACCGGAAAAACGAGAGTAATAACCGAGAGAATCAGATATTTAATAGAAGAAAAAAACACCAAACCAAATGAAATACTAGCACTCACATTTACTGACAAATCGGCCAACGAAATGGTGGAACGTGTAGACGATATAATGCCTTTGGGATACGAAGAACCATGGCTTTATACCTTTCATTCTTTTGCTGATAGAGTTTTGCGTGCGGAAGGTCTGGAAATAGGACTTGACCCCTCCTACAAAATTTTGTCTGGTCCAGAACAATGGATTTTGCTTCGCAAAAATATTTTTCAGCTGGGAATTGAATATTTTTTGCCTTTAGGAAATCCTACCAAGTTTATTTCCGCTGTCCTGAAATTTATATCAAGATTACAGGATGAAAATATTTCTCCTGAAGATTTAATTAAATATACTGAAAACGTCAATGGAAAAACCGGAGAACCCGAAGAAAAAAAACGTTGGAGTGAATTAGCAAAGATTTACAGATCTTACCAGGATTTAAAAATGAAAAACTCGCGCTTAGATTTTGGGGATTTAATAACATGGACAATTAAACTTTTTGCTGAACGACCTAATATCCTAAAAAAATATCAAAAACAATTTAAACACATTATGGTGGATGAATTTCAGGATACAAATTACGCGCAATATGAATTAATCAAAATGCTTTTTCCCGGTAATACTAATGACAGAACTTTGCTCGCCGTGGGGGACGATTCACAATCAATATATAAATTTAGGGGTGCGGCTGTTTCCAACATTTTGGAATTTATGAAGGATTTTCCTAACTCTCAAATGATTACACTGTTACAAAATTATCGTTCTTCTCAGAAAATTTTGGATCCGGCGTATAAATTAATTCAAAACAATAATCCTGACACTCTTGAATCCAAACTTGGAATATCAAAAAAGTTAGAAGCTCTGACAAAAGAATCTGCAGTAGCCCCGATCATAATATCTGCTGATAATCTTGAAGATGAGGTAGATTTTGTAGTTTCGAAGATTTATGAAATACTGGGAGCCGAGCCGACATATACATACAAAGATATTGCTATTTTAGCCCGCGCAAATAATCACCTGGAACCTTTTGTAATGGCTTTAAGACAAAAAGGAATTCCTTACCAGCTTGTAGGCAATAGAGGTTTATACGATCGGGAAGAAGTAAGAGATGTTATTGCATTGCTAAAAACAATTATTAATCCTCAGGATTCTATTAGCTTATACAGAGTAATGAACATTCCTGCTTTTGAACTCCCTTTCGAAGAAATATCTGAGATTCTTTCACAATCCCGAATTCAAAGGAAAGACATGTGGGATATTGTAAAAAACTCGGAAAGCCCGAATATACATTCTTTTTACGAAAAAATAAACCTGTATCAGCAAAATATTACTAAACACACACCTGTGGAATTTGTTTATCAGCTTGTACACAACACAGGGATACTAAACTTATACCTTTCCGAAGAAACTATCGAAAAACAGCTGGCAATAAAAAACCTGGACCTGCTTTTAAATATAATAAAACGGTTTGAAGTTGAGTTTCACTCGGAAAATAAAGAATACCCAACTGTTGTCAATTTAATTGATTACCTGGAACTAATGTTGGAAGCCGGCGATAATCCGGCTCAGGCCGAAATTGAGGATATTGATACGGTTAATTTATTAACAACCCATGCGTCAAAGGGGTTGGAATTTCCTGTTGTCTTTATTGTTAATGTAGTTTCCGACAGGTTTCCTACCAGAAACAAAAGCGACATTATCGAAATTCCATCGGAATTAATTAAAGAAACTTTACCCACGGGAGATGAACATATTCAAGAGGAACGCCGTTTATTTTATGTAGCAATGACCCGGGCACAAAAATATTTGATTATTACATTGGGAAAAGATTATGGTGGAAAACGGGAAAAAAAGCCAAGCGGTTTCTTAGAAGAAACCGGTATAGCGATAACAGAGATTGCAAAAAATTTTCAGGATACTAATAAACAGGAAACCTTGTTTGGTTCCACTGCAGGTTTTAGGGAAACGCTGGCGAATAAAATTACGGATTTTACACCTGATTTTTTGAGTTATTCCCAAATCGAATCTTATATGAACTGCGCTTTGCAATACAAGTATAAATATATTTTGAATATTCCCACTTTGCCTAATCATGCTTTAAGTTTTGGAACCACAATTCATAACACATTAAACGAACTGCATACCCGTCTGGTTTTTGATACTCCTGTTACTTTTGAAGATTTAATGGCAATCTACGAAAAAAATTGGGAGCCTTTAGGATATTTAAACGAAGAACATCGTCAGGCAAGATTCGAAAAAGGAAAAACACTTTTAAGAAATTATTACGATTTAAATGTACCCGGCAAAGTAAAACCTGTTGCCTTAGAAAAATCGTTTAGCTTAAAAATTGACGGCATAAAATTTTTGGGAAGAATCGACCGCATCGATCCTCTCGACGAAGGCGGTGTTGAAATTCTGGACTATAAAACAGGTTCAACAAAAACACAAAAAGAGGTCGATAAAGATTTGCAGGTAGCTTTATACGCAGTTGGAGCGAAAGAAGCTTTAGGATTAGACCCAAAACAGATGAGTCTGTATTTTGTAGAAGAAGGCGTTAAAGTCAATACAACTCGAACTGATACCCAATTGATGGAGGCAAAACGTGAAGTGATAGACATAGTAGGTAAAATAAAAAAGGGTGAATTCGAGGCTAACCCCGGAATGCATTGCACCTGGTGCGAATTTAAAGAGATTTGTCCTTTTGCATATAAAGGCTAATTATGCTTCAATAGGCGTACATTTCGCTAATCACTAATAAAAAAACAAAGGAAGGGAGGATCATATGTCAAAACAACGGCGGGAATTCTCTGAACGGCGGGAGGTGCCTATGTTCGGACGGTTGCTCGGGTATTGTCTGGCCGGCATGTTGCTGGTCTGGTACTTTTCCGAGTCGTTCAAAAACACTCCGGACAATTTACGGCATTGGACATTGTTGGCCAACCTGGTAACGGTTCTGTTCGCCAGCGTTGGCGTCTGGGGCCTTTCCACTTTCAAGGGCAAGAAAACCTTGGAAATCTGGCTTCTCTATGGATTTGTCTTTCTCCTGGCTACGATCGCATTTGTGATCAGCCTCCGGCTCACGGTGGTATAGAAAGGCAGCAAAGCCATGGAAGATAAAAAGCCCCAAACACGTAACGATGTGAAGACCCTGATGGGGGTGTCTTGGGCAGAAATCATCAAACCTGCACTTTGCACTACCGGAATAGCCTTCATGATTTTGACCGTTGCACTGCCTTTTTTGCTCCAGAAACATATGGCTTGGATAATGTCCCCGTTCACGCTTGTTGCATGGGCTTTCACGTTAATGACGACGGATTCAATCCAGCGGCAACGTGTTGGAAGGCGCATTCTGTGCGGCAGTCTCACGGACAGAATTATCCTCGTCCTGGACGTGATCTACACCGTCTTGCTCATCGGCTTTGTAGTCATCTACTACATTGTTGATTGGCCTAAGTAAGGACGAAATTAGACTAAGGGCGGGCTGTTTTGTAAATCTAAACAGACCGCCTTTTTTTACATGCTTATAGGACTAAACTTTGAAAAAAATTTCATTACTGGGTTCACGTATTTAACCTGAGGTCCCGGCAACAAAAATATATCCCCGTTAAACTTATCCTTAAAATGGCTGAAACCTTCCCAACCGCTTGTAAATCCTGGAAACCTGTTGTCGAACAAACCTTCTAAATCAAGATTTACATAGCCTAATCGCTTAAAATACAAAATGGCTTCCCAAGTTAACAAATAACCGGATTTTGTTTTTCTGCCTCTAGCAGTTGTGCCTCCGGTTACATATAGTATGTTTTTATCGTAACCTACAAAAAACTTACCACCCTCCGGCTTGCCGTCCCTGCTATAGACCATTACTAAAAACGATTCTGATCCGAAACACTCCTTTTTGTATTTGTTGTATCTAAATGGTTCTACGTAAAAATGCTTACGCTTCCCGGTTTCAGCCAATATTTTAAAATACTCCTCAAGTTTTTCTGTGGAAGGATTTCGGTAAAAATAAAGCTTTGCGCCTTCTCTTCGTGCACGATTAATTGAATATTTTCCGCTATGAGAAACTTTGTCCCACAACACATCTGCTTCTAATTCCAAGTTAATAAACATTGTTTTAGTAGGACATAACGGAAAACTACTTTGAATAAAACCGTAATCTCTTAACAGCTGAATATTTTGACCGATGAACGGATCTATTTTTATAAACAGCGCGCGATGTTTTTTACATAAATCAGTAATTTCATCCATGTCGGTTTCTGTAAGGATTTTAGGACGTTGCACTTTTATTAATGACCCAAGCAAAGGAACTTTCATAACGGCAACCATCACTCCACTTGAGGTATAGTAAAGTTTCCAACCATAATATTTAAGCATCTCACCCCAGGCGGGACTCTGACGCACATCTTTGATTTTTTCTAGGCGATTGCTTTGAGTAGTTTCCATCTTACTGAGTTGGCAAAGTTAAACATTCTGTATACCGGCTCATTTAACACCATGTCGTATGAGTCCATATACTTAATATATTTTCCACCGAACTTCAATTTAAAATTTGTAAACCCCCACCAGGTATCGTTATGGTCATTTATATTATCCGAAGCACCCCACATGTCAAAAACCGTACATCCTTTGGATCTGCCAAGTTTAATACCTTCCCATGCGACTAAGTTGCTGGAATGTAAATTCTTAGCCTCTTCCGAAGAACCTCCGTAGGGATAATACAAAACGTTATCATAAATAAGAAACATCCATGAGGCCAAGGGGCGTCCTTTGTTATATGCTGTTAAGATTTCGCACATTCCTTTTGGTTTAAACATTTCCCACAAAATCTGATAATAATCTTTCGGACGGACGAAATATTTTTGTCTTTGTGCAGTTTGTTCAAACAAACTATAAAAATCATTAAAGTCTGTCAATGATTCGGCGATCCTTACAACGGTATCATGCTTTTGGGCATACTGGATATTGTAGCGGTGCTTACTATGCATTTGGGCTAAAAGTTCTTCTTCACTTTTATTTAAATCCAAAATTATGTTGGATTGGGCAAACTGATTACGCGGGGATTTTTCACATTTATGATCTGAGAATATTGAAAGTGCTTGTTTTTCTTCATTTGTGTCTGTTAGGACATTCGGAACATCAAAATTTACGCTAATACATTGCTGCTCAGTTAACGATTTTGTCAGCGCCTCAAAATCCACATCGGAGGGAACAACTCTGGGGCAGTAGGCAAAGTAGCCCGCGGTAAATGGGATTTTGTGTTTTGTGTATACAACCCCGCCTACCTCAATTGCGGGAGTACCGTATTTAGATTTAAATTCAGCCCATTCCGGGGATTGAACTATGTGCCGCAGCATGCCCAAAGTATATCATTGACCTTTGGCATTTTATAGGATAACTTAAACTCAAATTAAATATTCTCGCCTGGGAGGGCGGGGTAAAACGGAGAGTGCCGGAGTTACAATCCGGATACGAGATCCGGACTATACAAAAGCAACAGCAAAGTATTTTCCGGGTCTCATTTTATTTATAAGGAGATAACGAGGTATTTTCTCATTTTCGCTTTTTTTTGAGAAATCTTAGATTATGTTCCAAATTATGCTGAATGTTGGAAATATTCAGTTTATAAAAAGCCCCACCTTCATCCATCATGTAGTCAATAATTTTACTGCTTTCAATTGGCCCTACCAGGTGCATATAAATTGCCCCTTTTCCCATAGTCCATATATAACGTAAACGACCTTGTTTTTCCAAACGCCTTACAGAAGTTTTTATTGACGGGCGCTTAATTAGCGCATATTTATATCCGGCTTTATGCGCCCTTGCGAAAAGATCGTGATCTTCGGCCACGTACGCCTTTTCGTTAAAACCCCCAAGAGCGTTAAAAACCGCTTTTTTAATAAAAATAAAGGCTCCACCGCCCTGTGGTTTAACCTTTTTAATAAGATCCAAATAAAACTGGTTGTAAGTAAAATAGAGAACTTTATCAATTTTTTTTGTAGATAGAGGTTCGATCCAAGTGGTCATTATATCTACATCGGAATGAACGGTTATGTAATTGTAGACTCTTTCCAAAAAATCATCCTGGATATAACCGTCAGCGTCCAAAAAAATAATTTTGTCATACTGCGCGTAAGTAACGCCTAAATTACGCTGAAACGAAATCCCTTTCCGCTGGGCATTTATACATTTTAAATCGAGCAACCCTGTAAATTCGAAAACCTTTTCGCGGGTTGAGTCCCAGGAATTGCCGTCAATCACTATAACCTCGAAATCCTTGAACGTCTGATTACAAAGACAAGTAAGCAAACCTCCAATGTAATCTTCTTCGTTAAGGGCGGGTATTATAATGCTTATCTTTGCGCTATTCGTCATTGTAATCCTGTATATTATGGAGAATTCTGAAAAAAGCAAACCATTGATCAGCCGAAAGGTTCTGAGGCCTTATTGTAGGGTTAATTCCGGCCATTTCCAATTCCTCCTTTTTAAATGGTTTGTTGAGCATTTTTCGGGGGGAAGAAAACCCTCTGTGGAGAAAACCCTCGTACTTTAGAATAAGATTCAAGGGTAACTTCCTTTTCCTGGTCATAGTAAGTACCGCGCCATCGACATTAGGCTCCGGTTTAAATTTTTGTCTGGGCACTGTTTCTGAGTAAAATACGTCAAAAAATGTCTGAACAAACGCAGACATATAAGTAGTGTCTGGAGCAGAACCTGCAATTTTTTCTCCAACTTCCTTTTGCACCAGCAGAACCACTTTTTCCGGCAGATTGTTCATTTTTACAATTGAATGAATAATCGGAGATGTGATGTAAAAAGGCAAAGAGCCCAATACTTTAACCGAACCCTCTTCAGAAAATTTCGGCAGCCACTGGAGAATATCCGCCTCAACAACCACCAATTTTTCCCGTTCAACAAACATGGATTCCAGACGGGCGGCAAAACGTCCGTCAATTTCTACGGCGTATACTTTTACGTTGTAGCCTTCCATGTGCTCTGCTAACACCTCTGTTACAATACCAAGGCCTGATCCAATCTCAATAACTGTGTCGTTCTGGTGAAGAGACAACGAATCAACCATTCTTTCGGCAATGGTTTTGTCTGTTAAAAAATTTTGACCGAGTTTTTTTATAGCCTCATACATACGCGTTTCCTATCATATTTTATCGTATTCACAACCCGGTAGCTAATTCTCAGGAGCGCTTGTTAATAGATAAATATTTGTGTAGCCGGTTCTCCATGTACCTTTCATAACATCCTCATAACCCAAATCAATTCGATTACCTTTTATTAGTCCACCTATGTCCTCACTTCTGCACATACCGTATCCCTCTACGTAAAAATTGGTTCCAAGAGATATTACTTTAGGATCTACCGCGCAAACTCCTTTACGCACCAGTGTTCCGCTGTAAGTTAGTCCGCGACATCCGGTACAATTACCATCGTATTTTGTGGCAAATACGCGGAGTTTGCGCCAGTATTTTAATTCGCCGTATTCGGTATCAATTTCCCTCCAAACTACTTTTTTTCCTACAGAAATTATTTCGGGAACCGCAGGGCTGATTTTTGTATCAACAAGATCTCTGCTTATTTCTTCTTCGTGCCAAAAAGCAACCTTATATAAATAGGTCGTAATTCCGTCTACACCTTTTTGAATTATTTCTTCTAAACCGTATTCTCTGTCTTTGTCGTCTTTATATTCTGTAGCATATGGAATGGGTTCGTTTACTTCAACTTCCTTTAGATCGAAACTCGAATTTATTTTTAAAGAGACTGTACTTTCCAGTATCGGCTCGGGAAAAGACGTAACACCTAACACTTTCTGTTTCGATATTACAAAGTCTTTACCTAGTATTGTTATTAAACCGACTGTTAATAATACGACTTTAGGGTAGTAGTTCATTTAATTGTCCCAATTAAAATTGTGTCTATCGTAATCCATATCATCTAAAAAATCGTTAACATCCTGACCTGAGGGTGCTTTGGTATTACCCAAAAAAGTGTCGTCTTCCCCTATTTTTTCCAATAGGTTTAACGGAATTTCATTTAGAAAACGACTGGGCATGTTTACCTGAACAGTTCCAAAATATAAACGCGAACGTGCTCTGGTTAAATAGACTTTTTGCATAGCTCTTGTAATTGCAACGTAACACAAACGACGTTCTTCTTCCAATTCTCCGAGTTCCATCATAGATTGAGCATGTGGAAAAAGTCCTTCCTCCATACCTATTACAAATATAATCGGAAATTCCAAACCTTTTGCTGCGTGTACTGTCATTAAAGTAACTGCGTCATAGTTTTCGTTGCTGGGTTTATCCGAACTTTCAATTAAGGAAACGTTCTCCAAAAAATCTTTAATATCCGTAAACTGGGTGGCCACCGATTTAAGCTCCTGAACATTTTCTATTCTTTGAATGTTTTCTTCAGTTCCGTCATTTAACCAGGTAATATATTTAGTATCTTCTAAAATAATTTCCATTAATTCCAGTGTGGATAGAGTTTCCATTTGGCCAATCCATTTTTTTATTGGCAGTTTTGATTTTTCTTCAATAATTTCCGAGTCCCATTTACTATTTTTAAACAATTCCACGCTTTTTTGCCCCAAACCTCTGGGAGGAACGTTAATTATTCGTTCCCAGGAAACACTATCTTTGGGATTATGTACAACACGTAAAAAAGCTACAACGTCCTTAATTTCTTTGCGGCTATAGAACCTTTGTCCGCCGACTATTTTATACGGAATATTATTTCTTATTAAAGCTTCTTCAATGTTTCTTGACTGGGCATTTGTTCTATACAAAATTGCAAAGTCTCTATAGTCCAAATCTTTCGTTAAGTCATCTAGCAACTGATCGACAACAAAACGCGATTCATCTTTTTCCGAATAACCGCAAAAACTGGTAATTTTGTGGCCTTCGCCGTTTTCGGTCCAAAGTTCTAAAGGAATGTGTGTGGAATTATTTTTAATAATATTTTTCGCAGCATCTAGAATTATTTGTGTGGAACGGTAATTCTGTTCCAGGTTGTATATTTGTGCGTCCGGATAATCTGACTGGAAATTTAAAATGTTCCGGTAATCGGCACCTCTAAAACTGTAAATAGCCTGCGACATGTCTCCTACCACAAATATATTTTTATGGGCGGACGCCAGCAACTTTGTTAATACATATTGAGCCTTATTTGTATCCTGATATTCATCAATTAGTATGTAACGAAATATTTTTTGATATTTTTCCAAAATTTCCGGACATTTTTTAAATAAATTAACAGTCTCCATCAGTAAATCATCAAAATCTAAAGCAACATTCGCCCTTAACCTTTTTTGATATTCCGGATAAATTTTGGCGACGGTTCTTTGGTAATAACCCTGCGCAAAAGTTTCGTACATTTGCGCGTCTACCAGTTCGGATTTTGCGGTTGAGATAGTACCTAAAACCGAACGCGGGCTGAATTTTTTAATATCAATCCCAAAGTCTTTGATAATTTGTTTTACTAAAGCTTCCTGGTCGTCCGTGTCGTAAATTACAAAACTTACCGGAATTTCTATATTTTTACCATCCCGTCTTAGTATCTTTGAACATATCGAATGAAAAGTTCCACTCCACGGTAATTTAGTGGAAGAATTATCAAGCAGTTTTTCGACCCGGGATTTTATTTCGGCCGCGGCCTTGTTTGTAAAAGTAACGCACAAAATATTAGTCTCATCGACATTCTGTTCATATATTAAACTGGCTATTCTGTGGGTTAGTACACGCGTTTTTCCGCTTCCAGGACCTGCCACTACAAGAGCCGGCCCATTCCCATGTTTTACCGCCTCTATTTGCTGTTTGTTTAAATCTGATGACATAAGGTTACGAAACCTATTATACCCGAAGTGTCGTATAATCTTATTGATGGGTGAAAAACTAAAAACTTTAACAGCCAAAATAAAGACAATCAAACCGCTTTATTTAGCGGTAGGTGTTGCCGTTATCGTTATATTGGTCTTGGCTTTAACGGCCGTTACCACAACTCTAAGACAACGTCAGGAAGCAACACAAAAAGAATCTGTACAAAAGAGAAACGTAAAAGTTGTTAGGGTTGTTTCTATAGGCGGAAAAGATGTGGAAGCGGAAATCGCCAGTACCCCACAGGAAAGAATTAAAGGTTTAATGTATAGAACAGTTTTGGAAGACGGAAAGGGAATGCTTTTTACTTTCGGAAGCGCATCGCAATATCCGTTTTGGATGAAAAATATGAAAATTTCCATAGATATTATTTGGATCGGCGAAAACATGACTGTGATTGATATAGACCAGAACGTGCCTCCTTGCGAGCAGGAAAACTGTGAATACTATACACCGGCGAGTGCCGCAAAATATGTTTTGGAAGTTCCAGCGGGATGGGCGCAAAGAAATAATGTTCAAACCGGAAACACCGTTGAATTTAAAGAATCCAAACAAGAGTTCGTAGATTAACAAAGAATCAGAGGAAAGAAAATTAAAGTAAATTGTGTTCTATTTTAATTCCGTAAACACCAAAAGCGTGATCTAGCATTAGGATCATGTCCCCTTTTCTGTCTATGCTGTTTAAAACCACGCCAACAAACTCGTGATTATAATTTCTGGCATTGGTTATCAAACACAAACCCGCATCTTCAGTGTAACCGGTCTTCAACCCTTCTACTCCCGGATATGTAGTCAGTAAATTAGTTTGGTTACTTAATAAAATATCTTTGTGATTATCCGCGGTTAATAAAATTTCTTCAGTTTTCGCAACTTTTCTAATGTCCATAGATTTTAGTGCATACCTTGATAACTTAACTAAATCAAAAGCTGTACTCATAGTACGATCGTCAAGACCACTCGGATCGTAAAATACTGTATCATTCATACCCAATTCTTTAGCCTTTAAATTCATCCATTCAACAAATGAATCACTATCACCGGCAATTCCTTCGGCTATGGCATACGCGGAATCATTTCCGCTTGCCAAAAATAAACCGTAAAGTAATTCTCTTAATGTGTATACCTCACCTTCGGAAGTCCCCATTGAATTTTCACCTATATTTGCAGCTTTAGAAGAAATTGTAATTTCCTGATCAAGATCCCCGTGCTCAAGAGCTACAACAGCAGTCATCACTTTTACCAAACTGGCAATTTTTACCTTAGTTTTCGCGTTTTTGCTAAATAAAGTTTTGTCATTATCAATATCTACAATTAATCCACTAAAACCTGCTATTAGTTCACTATTTTCTGTAGATATTTCCCCTGAAGGTTCCCAGGAAGGCTCTGCATCGCCTATTCTTTTTATATTTGTGTAAAAATCTTTTCGTTCTTTTTGATTTATATAACCTTTTAGAACTTTATGGGCCGGTAAATTTTCGGCGCCATGACTTAAAGATACTGCCAAAAAAATAAAAATAATAAATATAGGAATAGTTAAAAATATTTTTTTTGAATTCTTGGGACGAGATCTGTAAATCATACTTGGTCGCGATAGAGATTATGTTATCATAGGAGATGCATTTTAGGTTATAAATTTGGATTAATATATTATGTTGGAATTAATAGATTTTTATGCGGACTGGTGCGGTCCTTGTAAAATAATGGCACCGATTTTTGAGGAATTGGAAAAAGAATATCAAGGCAAAGTTACTTTCAGGCGCGTTGACGTGGAAGCTGAAGGCGATCTTGCCGCAAAATACGGGATTATGAGTATTCCAACATTTGTGTTGTTAAAAGATAATAAAGAAATAGACAGACAGATTGGCGCAAAACCAAAAGAGGTAATAAAAAGTTGGATTAATGCTAAAATATAGATTAGTATGCCTGCCCGCATTGCAATTAACGGTTTCGGAAGAATAGGAAGAGCTTCGTTTAAAATTGCCCTAGACAAACAGAATGTCGAAGTTGTTGCCGTTAATGATTTAACAAATCCCCGCGTATTAGCACATCTTTTAAAATATGATTCGGCATATGGAATTTATAATAAAGAAGTATATCTGGAAGAAGACGGTAAACGGGTAAATCTCTCAGATACTGATGGCGATCAGGAAAAATTTTTTTCCCAAACAGCAGCTGAAACGTACATTGTTGTCGACGGCAAAAAAACAAGGGTATTATCCGAAAAAGATCCATCCGCGCTGCCTTGGGCCGAACTTGGAGTTGATGTTGTTTTGGAATGCACGGGACGCTTTACCAAGGACGATTCCGCAGGGGCACATATTCAAGCCGGGGCCAAGAAAGTTGTAATTTCAGCACCAACAAAAGGCGGACAAACACAGACTTTTTTATTGGGCGTTAACGACGAACAATATATCGGTCAAAATATTATTTCCAATGCTTCATGCACCACCAATTGTATATCACCGGTAGTCAGGGCAATTCATCAAAAATTCAATATAGTTAAAGCTTTCATGACCACTGTTCATGCTGTAACAACAGAACAAAATTTAGTAGACGGACCTCCACCACCCTTGCATCCTGATATGCGTCGGGCGCGCGCCGCCGGTTTCAACATAATTCCTACAACTACCGGAGCCGCAAAATCTACAACCGAAGTTATTCCTGACTTAAAAGGTAAATTTGACGGACTTGCCATTCGCGTTCCAATTTTGACCGGGTCTATAACTGATTTAACCATGCTCCTGGCAACAAAGACCACGAAAGAAGAAATTAACCAATGTCTTACCGATGCGGCCAATGATCCGAAATTTAGAAACGTCTTATCCGTAACCAAGGAACCTATCGTCTCATCGGATGTTGTCGGAACTTCATATTCAGCTATTGCGGATTTAAGTATGACAAAAGTTGTGGATGGGGATTTTGTGAAAGTACTCGCCTGGTACGACAATGAATGGGGATACAGCAATAGGCTTGTTGAAATGGCCATGCTAGCCGTTTTATAACACCACTCTGGTAGAATAGAACAATGAAATCCATTAAAGAAGCAAATATTTTCAAGGGGTTGCGAGTGCTTGTTAGGGCTGATTTAGACGTACCTATAGAAAACGGAAAAATCTTGGAACCTTACCGACTTGAACAGAGTCTACCCACTCTCAAATACATTATCGAAAAGCAGGGGTTTCCTGTAATCATTGGACATATAGGAAAACCGGACGGAAAGTTTGTGTCGGAACTAAGTACAAAACAACTTGCCTCTTTTTATGACGAAAAACTTGGTGCAGATAATTATGAACTGCTGGAAAATTTACGTTTCGATCCCGGTGAAGAAAAAAACGATCCGGATTTTGTAAAAAAAATATCTCAATACGGAGCTATATATGTAAACGATAGTTTTGCGGTATGTCATAGAAAACATGCCTCCATAGTGGGATTGCCTTCTGTTCTTACCGCATACGCCGGTATTGAATTGGCCAATGAAGTAGACGCTTTAAATAAAGTCTTAACAAATCCTCAACGACCTTTAGTGGCTATTGTTGGTGGCGCAAAAATAGAAAGTAAACTTCCTACAATTACCAATCTTTTACAAATCGCTGATATGGTGTTGGCCGGAGGCCGTATTGGTTTAGAATGGAAAGAAGAAATTCCGTCAAATTTACTGGTACCCGAGGATTACGCAGAAAATCAAAAAGATATAGGTCCAAAAACATCTCAACACTACGCAGCCATAGTAAATGAAGCTAAAACAATAGTTTGGGCAGGACCCATGGGCGCATATGAAAATGACGAATTTATGCAGGGCACAAAAGAACTAACTGAAGCCGTCGCACAGGCAACGGAAAACGGTGCTTTTTCTGTTATCGGTGGCGGAGACACGATTGCAGCTGTAAATAAAACGGGATTATTAAACAAAATATCCTTCGTTTCCACCGGAGGCGGAGCTATGCTAGAATTCCTTGCCAAAGGAACTTTAGAAGGCGTTAAAGCCTTAAAATAAAATGACAAAAATCTTAAAAGTAAAATTTCCTGACCGATGTAATGGATGTGAAATGTGTGTGTTGGAAGTACAGAGACAGCTACAAAAAGTGGGTTTGGAAGGGTCCCTAATTAGGATTTTTGCCGACCGTGGCGAAAACAACGAAACTTCCTTTACCATAGAATTAGATCCAAGAATTACGAACATGAATATACAAAAAATTAAGGATATTTGCCCACAGGATGTCTACGAAATTACGGAAGAAGAAAATGCAGGACTTATCAAATAAGAAAATTCTATATATAGACCTTAAAACCCAAAGCTACGAAGTAAAAAACCATCCGGGCCTACACAAATATATCGGCGGCACAGGCATGGGTTTAAAACTGTTGCAGCAAAATATCAAAGAAGATCCTCTTGTTTTTGCAATCGGTCCGTTGAACGGATTTTTTCCTTTTTGCTCCAAAACAGCGGTAGTTTTAGACGACAGTGGTGTTACCGAGGACCTTTATATCGGTGGGAGGTTATCCACCAGATTACGCTTTACAGGCGTGGACGCGCTTGTAATTACAGGAGAATCGGAAAATCCGGTAACTTTGGCGATTAATAATAACGAGGTAGATTTCAAGACAATCGATGTGGACAAAGACAGTTTGGGTCTGCCCGGAAAAAGAGCAGTTTTGGAACGGAATAACATAAATGTATACCTTGATGATTACTTCTTTACCCCCGAAGATATTCTTAAAGATAAATTTGATAAGAAAAAATTATCATCTATTGTAATTACCGGAACAGAAATATTTAAACCGAAA
Source organism: candidate division WWE3 bacterium (assembly GCA_012798315.1). Taxonomy (GTDB): domain Bacteria; phylum Patescibacteriota; class WWE3; order UBA101185; family UBA10185; genus JAAZNL01. The sequence goes on from JAAZNL010000021.1 coordinate 18,220, forward strand.
AGATTTGATAATTATATAAGTCTTTATCAACAAATATTGAAAAGAGTTGATGATATGACAATCACCAAAGGAAAGAATCCATCCTGCTCTAGCTGTCCTATGGGCTGCGAGAGATCGAAGTTTGGGGAAATGGGTGGAAATGTTTTGTTACACAGTTTAGTAGCCTGTCAATTCGCTGAACGTATATACTCTGATGTAGGTGTAGTTTTTTCGTGTTTAAATGTTTTGGGGTATGATTACACACATGAGGACATTGAAGCCCTACCTCATTTAATAGAGAATACCCTAAAGGAACTTTCTTAATATGGAATATATTATTGCCAATTGGAAAATGAATATGGACAGCCAAAAAATAAAGGCTTGGTTTGATGTGTTCAACAAAGCAGATTCCGCAATTTTTACCGACAAAACAATTGTAATCGCACCATCCTTTCCCTATTTGGAAGAAACTAAAGAATTTATAAAAACACCGAATACGTTTCTAGGCGCACAAGATGTAGATTTATTTGAAAAAGGAGCGCACACAGGAGCAACAGGAGTTTTTCAGATAAAAGAGTTTTGCAAATACATTATTGTCGGCCACAGTGAACGCAAAGAAACAGCGGAAATTACGTTAAAAAAGCGCGATCTTTGCCTGGAAAATCAGATTGTACCGATTGTCTGTTTTATTGAGGCACACGAGGCAACAAATATGGCTGTCGGCAACAGCATTATTGTTTGGGAAGATCCGCAAAATATAAGCGTAAATGGGGTTTATCGGGCCAAAAATTCCGCTGAAATTGACGAGACAATAAACAAAATAAAGAAAAACATCCCGGAACATACGCTTCTGGTTTATGGAGGCTCCGTAAATCGTGATAATATTGGAGACTTAGCAAAGAACTCAAATATAAACGGCGTACTTATAGGAAATGCAAGTCTTGATCCTCAGCACTTTTTATATATTATAGAGAATGCCTAACATATGACACAAAAAGCGCGCAACGAAACTAAAAACGGAAAATCCAGAATATTAGCTATAATAGTAGGTGTTCTGGTTGTAGGCGTTGCTTCTATTCTGCTTAAAGATACTTTAAAAAACTCTTTCGATCCTGTCTCCATAGCGGCAAACATGACCTCAACCGAATTAAAAGAAACGGATGGCCGGACAAATGTTTTAGTTTTGGGGTACGATAAAAGGTCTATGGGAACGGAAGGGTCTCAACTTACTGACACTATTTTAGTGGCATCTATAGGTAAGACGGATAAAGATATTGTTTTGATATCAGTCCCCCGCGATTTATGGGTAAAAATGCCTTCCGGATCACACAGTAAAATTAATGCCGTTTACGCTTATGAAGGAGCCGATGGCGTAAAAAAGGTTTTGGAAGATGTCCTTGGGTTGCCTATTCATTATCACGTTCTGGTTACTTTTGATTTGTTTACCCAAGCCATCGATATTTTGGGAGGCGTAGATGTAAACGTTGAGACTGCCTTTGAAGACTACGAATACCCTATCGAAGGAATGGAAGCAAGTTCTTGCGGAAGAACCGAAGAACAGGTTAAAACAATGAACGAAGAAGGAAAATCCCAACTGCAAATTTTTCCCTGCAGGTATCAACACATAAAGTTTAATCAAGGCGTACAACCTATGGATGGTGAAACAGCGCTAAAATACGCGCGATCAAGGCACGGTAACAATAACGAAGGCACCGACTTCGCCCGCGCGCGAAGGCAACAGAGGGTTATAACTGCAATTAAAGACAAGGCTTTGTCCATCCAAACATTAATAAACCCCGGAAAACTTAAAGAACTCTACGATTTATATTCCAAAAATATAGATACAAACATAGATTTGGGTACGATTCAAAACTTTTACGTATTATCGCAACAAATTAGTTTTGATAAAGTCGTATCCGTAGTTTTAGATGACCGCAGCGATGCGGACGCAGGAGGACTTCTTTATCATCCCGAAGATCCTGAGCCATATGGCGGACAATATGTTTTAGTTCCGCAAACAGGAGATTACAGTCAAATACATGCCTTTGTTCAAAGATACCTGTTCGGCAACAAATAATTAAATAACCCTAATGATATATCTCGTTCATGGCGACGACATCGCCAAATCAAGAGCTTTAATTGCTAATCAGCAAAAAAAACTCAACGTTGAAAAACGTACGGAAGTTGTTTTAGGCGAAACTGATACTATCTCGATCATTGAAGCGTCGAAATCAGGGGATCTTTTTGGGAACTCCCCGTTTCTGGTAGTTGACGCGTCCAAAGCTTCAAAAACAGTATTAGATGAATTTGCTAACAACATAGAAAACATCGGAAAAAACGCCGTTTTAATAATTTTCTTTAATAAAGAACTGACAAAAACCAATCCGGTCCTACAAAAGGTAATTCCGTTGGACATCCGAACATCTTTGTCCATAAAAACAGCAGAAGGAAATGTTTTTAAATTTGTTGATGCTTTATTCAGTAAAAACAGAAAAGCCACATATACGCAATTACAAAATCTATACAAAGAAGATGCGGATACGTTTTACATTTTTTCTATGGTTGTTTATGGAATCAGAAATTTAGCAAACGTTGCTTTTAAATCCGCTGCCGTTTTCAAAATGAATCCGTATGTTAAAACAAAAGCGGAAGCCCAGTTAAAAAATTTCGACGAAACAACAATTAAGGAAATTTATTCAAAGCTGTACGAACTGGATAAAAAGACTAAAACCGGAGCTCTAGAACCTGATTTAGCGCTAACTCTGGCCATAGAAAAAGTGCTAAACTCGTAACTAATGCCTACAAAAACTTATTACAAAGACGAATCCTTTGACCCTATTTACAACACTGTAAATAAAAGATTCTATTTTAAAAGTAGAATGCTTCCCGGCACATTGTTGGCTCTCGGGTTTTTGGTATTGGGAACTCAGGTAGTATATCCTTTGGTTTATTTGGAAACTCATGATGAAGCTAACAAACAAGTTAAGTCCAGTGTTTTAGGTTTAGCTACAGGTTTTTCTGAATTTGAATTTAGGGAACTAGATGCAGAAGATGGAAATAAAAATTCCGCGGAAGAGTTGCCTAAATTTTTTACAATAACTATTCCAAAATTAGGCATAAAAGATGCTCAAGTGGAAACTAATTCTCCCACGTTAAACCCGGATAAATCTTTGGGGCATTACAAGGGATCCGGATTACCGGGACAGGTAGGTAACTCGTTTATATACGGTCATTCAGTACTTCCCTGGTTTTATAATCCAAAAAACTATAAAACTATTTTTTCAACACTAGACCAGTTAGAAACAGGAGATTCGATTTTGGTGAACTACAATGGAAAAGACTACAAATATATTGTAGAAGGTAAATAAATTTTGCCTACGGAAAAAGTTCAGCCGCTTTCAGAGTACAAACCCAGATATTTAAATGAATCAACAATTACGCTAATGACGTGCTGGCCGGCGGGAACAAGATCAAAAAGAATGGTAGTTAGAGCTGTAGTTGAAAATACGAAACAACTTTAAAGTCTTTTTATCGTACGTTTCTCAAACGAGGTTATCGCTAATTTTCTCGGATCTTTCGCAATAACCGTGGTAGCCAGAATAAACAACAATCCGGATGTTATTAAACCAAACGTAATTCCCACAACACCGGTCTGAGGAACCGAAGTCGTACTTTGCGTTGTTCCGGTGGTTTGAAAATCAGAACCGGCTAATACCGCTTTACTATCGACATTCATGGGCTGACTGGCCAATTTGCCAAAAACAGTATCTTCGGCATCTTTTGGATCTTGTTTTGCAGAATCCTGCGAATTTTCCACAACCGCGCCTAAAACATCTTTGGGTAAAGATTCATTTTGAGAAGACGTATTTGTGATTACGTAATAGATAACCGAAAAAATAATCAACGAAACCGAGAGCGTTAATAAAAACGTTTTAAATCCTTTTTGTGCTTGTGTACTATTGTTCATTGGCAGGTTTCAAACTATTTAATAGCTCTGTGTCTATTGTAACATTAAGCGGCATAGAAAGATCAAGTACTTTTTGATCAACGTATTTATCACTGGTAAAAGTTAAAACATCCGACTTTATTAAAAATCCCGCTGTAACAATAAAATAGATTAATAAAGCAATAAAAGTTTTCATATCTCTACAAATTCTCCGCTTTATAAATTTCCAAACTAATATTGACGTCTCCGTCCCCTTTTACCGAAGAATGTGTATTTAAAGTATAAGACATGGTAGTGATACGGGTGATTCTTTTTAAACGCTCGATACCGGTCACCAAATCTATGGGATTTCCCGGACCGTCAACCTTTGCCGATAACATAACAAACCTACCTCCTTCTTTTGTGTCTGCCTCGGTTGCTGTCACTCTGCGTAGAATAAACCCGGAGCCGGATACAGCCTCTGATAGCTGTACAACGTACTCTTCTGTAGAAAACGTTGAAGGCATAAAAACACTTATGTTATCTATAAGGCCGCTACTGGATAAAACGTCATTTTCCAACCTGGCAAATTGCGCGAGATTGGATTCCAGAGACGCATTTATTTCTACAAGTTGTTTCTCTAAAGCTCTTTTGGTCTGAACTATTTTATATAATTTAAAAATTCCGAAATAACCGATAAACAAAACTGAAACTATAGCTAATATCATATAAACCCGATTCACAAAAACTGTATCTTCAAATCGCCTCTTCATGCCAAAATATTTGTTTTTAATATTATTCCTTTGATCGGTTGTCATTTATAAACCCCTTCAAAAGATATCCGGTAAATTTTGGTATCGGTATCTAAATCGGCTGATTTAAGAACAAGTCTGCTGATTTCTCCGCTATTTATTAATTGGTATAACACTTTAACTATTGAAGATGGATCTTTACTTCTGGCTACTACCGAAAAACCCTCAGGTTTGCCGGTAAATACCAATAATTCCATTGCATCGTTTGTAATTGTGAAAACACGCTCTATTGGTACTGACATTTTTTTTCTTATTCCTAGTATTTTTTTGTAGTTATCTATCTGACTCTGAAGTTTTCTCGCCTGATTAATACTTTCCTCGTTCGCCAGCATTTCGTTGACTAATTGGGTTTTTCGTTCGTCCAGTTTATTTATTTTTGAAGTATAAAGATGATTTATAAAAAGTAATGCTAGACACAACGTACACATTACAAAAACAACGCCTTTGTAAAAACGGCTCATCATGGCGCGAATATTTACCTCAGCTTTAAAAAGCTCTCGTTTACCTAAAAGGTTTGCATCGGAAGATACGTTACTTAGTGGATCTTGCGGATTTTCGGGCTGGGGTTGCTTGTAGGGCAGCAATTCTTTTAGCATATCTAGATTTTACTCTATTGGCCTTATTTTTATGAATAACTTTCTCTTTTGCAGCTTTGTCTAAAGCCTTTTGTAAAGCCACAAGTTCTGTATTCAGTTCTTTAACGTCTTTTTTATGCTCCAATGAAGCCTTTAACGTTTTTACATTATTTTTTACGGCCTTTTCCCAAAAGAGATTGTGGCTTCTTTTAGTCTTAGCGCTTCGTACTGCTTTTTTAGATGATTTTGTGTTCGCCATAGCTTTGCGTATGATAACATATAGCCATGGCCATGGGAAGCCCCTCCTAGGGCGTAAACAACGGATATAAAAACCATATGATATTGAACATTCAACCTAAGAAATTTACGTCCTTTCTGCTCACAACCCAAAATACTATTTTATCCGCCGCTTTTATAATTACTATATCTACAGGCGTTAATGCCGTTTTGGGTCTGATCAAAAGCAGAGTGCTGACTGCCCATTTTGGTGTATCTGAGGATTTAGCTGTCTTCTACCTGGCGGAAAGAATACCTAATTTAATATATTCTGTGATCATTGTCGGTGCGGTTTCCACCGTTTTTATACCGGTTTTTACGGGATTACTGGGAAAAGATAAAAAAAGAGCGTACGAAACTGCTTCGGCAACAATGAACGCCACGCTTTTATTTTTTCTTTTTTTCTGCATATTAATGTTTATATTTTCCGATCAGCTGATGGCATTGTTATTGACCGGAGCCAAAGGCACTGATTCCTACAGCCAAAAGGTTCTCCTCGGGGGCAGGCTGATTAAACTTATGGCAACGGGACAGATTTTTTTGGTTGCAGGTAGTTTGTTAACGAGCCTATTGCAATCGTTTAAATATTTTTTATTGCCGGCACTGGCTCCAATCGCATTTAACATTGGCATTATAATTTGCGTCATATTCTTATCACCTGCTAACGGTATATATGCTGCCGCCTACGGTGTAATTCTCGGATCAATTTTCCATTTTCTAATTCAAATCCCCTTGGTTAAACGAACAAATTTTAAATACCGATTATCTCTTGATTTACGGGACAAGGGTTTGATGGAAACGATAAAATTAATCCCGCCAAGACTTTTTAGCGTATTAACAACAAATATCTCGGGTATTGTTACTAACGGAATTGCATTAATGGTTTCATTTCAATCAGTTGTTTATCTGAAGCTCGCGTTGCAGCTACAGTCTTTGCCGGTTAACCTTTTTGGACTGTCTATGGCTTCTGCGGCATTACCTACACTTTCCGGAGAAACTGAAAATATGGAAAAGTTCAAAAAAACCTTTTTAACTTCGCTGCATCAAACAATGTATTTAGTATTACCTGTCAGCGCTATTTTATTTGTACTTAGATTGCCTGCCGTAAGACTTACTTACGGTGTATCAAACTTTCCATGGGAAGCTACGGTTTATACATCGTATATTCTTGCTTTTTACAGTATTTCGGTATTTGCTCAGAGCGCTAATTACTTAATTACACGGGCTTTTTACGCATTAAAAGACACGGTCACGCCAATAAAAATAGGTTTTTTAACAACTTTAATTAATGTGGTAGTGTCTTACCTACTGATAGCCAAGTTTAACTTTGGAGCAGAAGCTGTTGCCATAGCATTTTCAGCCACAACATTAATAGATAGCATCGCCTTAATAGTATTTTTAAA
>JAAZNL010000022.1 GCA_012798315.1 candidate division WWE3 bacterium
ATGATAGTAAAATCGTCCGGCTTGAGATCCTCAAGTAACGCTATTGAAACCGCTTTAACTGCCTGGTCTAAATCTACATTATCCTTAACTTTTGCTGAAATCCCAGACAATTGAGTGATTCCCATTACGTCTTCAATTGTTGTGTAGGGCATAATAATTCGGTCATCACTGCCAAATCCCTCAGCATCTAAAACCCCGATGACTAAAAATTTTTTGTTTTCTACAGTTATCTCTTTATCCAAAGGATTTTCATCGCTAAACAATTCATTTTTTACCTCCGGACCAATAATTACGACTTTAGCTCCGGTATTTTCTTCCATGGGGTTAAAAAATCTACCGGATTTTAATTTAAAATTCACTATTTCTAATGCATCATGAGTGGTCCCACCCAAAGATGCGTAAATGCTTTTTGCTTTATATTTAGCCGTTGCGTTAGCCCTGATATTAGGAACCACTCCGGCAATATAGTCCGAAGCATATTTTCTGATCAGTTCAACATGATCATATACAAATTTGTTATTAGTGTATGATATTGCCGGGTCCTGATTCATTTTGGTTCTGCCAGGTGCGATAAGCAATAAATTAGATCCCAATTTGTCAAACTGTCCTGTAATATTATTTTCTACACCTTTTACAACCGCGACTAGCGCAATTACCGCAAATACACCAATTATCACACCTAACATTGTAAGGACGGTTCGGGCCTTGTTGATTTTAAGGGCGCGAATTGCGCTGGAGAATACTTCTGTATTCATAATTGTTACGATATGATCTGGCCGTCTTTAATAATTATTTGCCTTTTGGCTACTTTGGCCAAATCATCATCGTGCGTAACTAAAATAATGGTTTTACCCTGAGCGTTAAGTTCGTTAAATAATCGAACTATTTCATCACCAGTTTTTGAATCCAGGTTACCTGTTGGCTCATCCGCAAATACAATCGAAGGCTCGTTTACCAAAGCCCGGGCGATAGCAACTCTTTGCTTTTGACCTCCGGAAAGTTCGTTAGATTTGTTATGAAGACGGTTTGCAAGCCCAACTTTGATAAGCATGTCGGTCGCGCGCTTTTTCCATTCTGATCTTGGCGTTGTACTATATTTTAAAGGAAGCATCACGTTATCAAGAGTTGTAGTTCGGGGTAATAGATTAAAAAACTGAAAAACAAAGCCTATTTCTTTATTTCGCATTTGAGCTAGTTCTTTTTCCTTGTACTTAGTAACATCTATTCCGTTTAATATAACCTGGCCCGCCGACGGACTATCCAATAAACCTAAAATGTGCATTAAAGTGGATTTACCGGAACCTGATTTCCCTACTATTGCAACAAATTCTCCGGGATAAACATCTAAATTTATGTTTTCTAAGGCCGTAATTCTTTCGTCGCCTAAATCGTAGTATTTTGAAATGTTTCTTGCCGATAGTAGTGCTTCCATAGGGGTTTCCACTAATTTAATTTAGCTTTAAAACCGTCTTTTACCGTCACATCAGAATTGAGCCCAACTACAATCTGTTTATCGGGCTTATTCTTTAGTTCGTAATAAACGTCGCCCTCTAAACCTACATCAACAGGCTGTTTCTTTATTAAACCGTTGTCCACAACCCAGACATAGTAGGCGTCATTTTCATCTGTAAATATCTGATCATAGAATAATGCGTCTACGGGTTTATCCGTTTCTGCTACAACAATATGAACGTCCCCGGTCATGCATAATAAGGGTTTTACAGATGCGTTTTCATCAAAAGACATTTTAACTTTAAACCTCGCGTTGGCTCCTCCGTTTGCATAAAGGGGCATGGCGTGAACCTTGCCTGTAAATTCCGTATTTGGGTATGCATCCAGCTCAATCTTTACTTTTTGGTCCTGTTTAACTAAACCATAATCTTCTTGATCTAACTCAACTTCAAAGACAAGTTGATCTAAGTCCGCTACCTTGATTATTGTTTCACCTGTGGTCGCCAATTCACCCGGAGTTTTAGTAACAGAATAAACGATCCCTTTAAAAGGTGCGTACATGTAAACATCTTTAAGCTGAGTTTGTCTGAGGGCAAGGGTGGCCTCCGCCTGGCTTATTAATTCGTCGTATTTTCTCAGACTTATTTCATATTCTTCTGTTCCTCCGGCCGCAGATTTGTTGTACAAGTATTTCGCTACAAAGTATTCCTTATCTCTAAGGGCAATATCGCGTGCGTCGCGTGCCGTCTGTACGGTATCAGATATAGCACTGTTGTCTAACTGGGCAAGTAAATCACCTTTTGAAATCTGGTCGCCTTCTTTAACATAAATTTGGGCAATTTTTCCTATACTGTTAAAAGATAAATCAGCGTCGTCTACCGATGTAACCTCGCCTGTAGCGGAGATTGTTTTCTCAACAACTTTTTGTTCAATAGTCACTACTTTTACCGGGATTGTATTAATGTTGTCTCTACGTGCTATAGAATATACCCCATATACAACCAAGATAAAAAGCAAACTCACCCAAATTTTTTTGTTTTTTAGCAAAGATTTAATTCTATTCATAAACAATACCTTAAATATACAACACTTTAGCCCGCAACTGTATAGAATAGCACACAAATTACGAGTATCATAATCGTATGAAAACACTTTTGAGTTCTCATCATCCGGTTAGGCACGTAAAAAGTTTTAAATATGCTTTTAAGGGCATTCTTCACACACTTATTAACGAACCTAATTTTCGTGTTCAAATATTAATTGTAACAGCCGCATCCTATTTAGGTTTTTTGTATAAGATTTCTAACATTGAGTGGGGTCTTTTAATAATAACTCTTGGATCTTTGCTAGCAGCTGAAATGATTAATACTGTAGTCGAAGAATTTATTGACGCATTAATAAAAGAATATCACGAAGGTGCACGGGTCATTAAAGACGTTGCTGCGGGTTATGTGTTAATTAATGCAATTACTACTCTAGCTATTATTCTTCTTATCTTTGGACATCGCATTTCTCAGTCGGTTATATAAAAAAACTATCATAAACAGATATATTGCCCCAAAAAGGTAGCCGAACATAACATCCCTCGCATAATGTTGCCCTAATACCACGCGCGAGATTCCGACTAACAATATTAAATATCCAAAAGTTACTTTTAAGGAAAGTGTTAACAGCTTATCCTTTATAAATTTCTGGCTCACGAGATAAAACAAAAAACCGAATATAACAGTGTACAAAACAACATGTGTGCTAGGAAAAGAATAATTATCCAACATCACAGGAGAATTTTCGGCTCCTATAGGTCGGGGTAATTTAAATAGGCCTTTTAAAGTTACAGAATAAAAATAACTGCAAAGACTGATGATAATAAAACTGATTTCTAAGTATTTTTGCTCCCGATACAAATAAAATGCAGTTATAAACACCAGAATAAAACCAAGCCAAAAAAATGATCCGGTAAAACTTACAAGATTCATTTGGTTATATAGAATTTCAGATATATTCATTTAATAACCCCTTTGAACTAGTTGATCGTGAGTTCCAACAGGCATAAGGTACACATTTACCAGGCTGTTTCCCCTTCGGGATATTGTAAATACTGGGTCGTGCCTTGAAGACCAATATAAATACTTTTCGTTATTGGTCTGATTTTTATATGTCTGTGGGTAGCGGATATAAACGTAAAAACCCGCTTTATCCGTACTTTTTTCTAATTTTAAATAATAGTTACTTATTGCATTGTTTTCGTTTGAAGTATAAGCGCGCACATCCGGGTATTTATGCACATAATCTGCAATTGCCTGCCAATTTCTATAGTACGGAAATCCGAACAAGCTTAAATGGTATTTATTTATGTCAGGTGTTCTAAATTCCCAAAACAAAAAGTTCTCGTTTTCCCACGGGTACTCCTTTGTATTGTCAACAAAAATCATATATGACTGATAAAAAACAAATGAAAAGAAAATTATTAACAAAGAATTAAATACCAAATTTGATAATTTAATTTTTAATGTTTTTTCGTATATCCAGTCTATTGCTACCGATATAATAAACGCCAGAGGTAATAAGTAAGTGTAAATATGGGTACCCGGTATAGCTACAAGCTTTTCCATAAAAAACAACGGAAAAATAAACCATAAAAACAACGCTATGTACGATAAATAATCCTGAGAAACAGTAAAATAATCGGCCAGTTTCCAGTTAATGTTTCTTTTTAAGTATTTTTTTAGCCAGGTAAACCCCGTGAAAAAAGCTAATATGGCACTAAGCGCAGATAATCCAAGATAAACCTGTAAAGCCAGATATGGCTGATAAACCCTAAATAAATACGACGTACCCGCGCTTTTTGCAGAAGTAGTACCGGTAAGTCTGCCTGTCCAATACTGTTTGGTCTCCAGACTTAATGAAAGAACTAGTGCCCCGTAAAACACCAGAATCAGCATCGCCGGTAAAATGCCAGACCCCAGTATGTGTAATATTTTTCGTTTTGGAGAGAAGTTATTTGATTCCTTCCACCAAAGGTATAAAAGATATAACAAAAACGGGGCTATAAATAACCCATCGTAATGAGTCAACATGGAAAGACCCCAAACAAACATTCCCCAATACAAATACCTTATTTTTGTGGGATTTTTATACAACAACGCAAATAGATATAAGGCCAATGCGCAGAATAAGAAAACAAAACCCTGATATTGTAAAATTCTCGATAAAGCAACAAAAAAACCGTTTGTCGCCAGAAACAAACCAACAAATAAAGCTACACGCTTGTTAAACATTAACTTCGCGAATTTATAAAAAAAGTAAACAGAAATTATTGCAGCCAAAGCGTAAGGTAGTCTGTCAATAAAGTAATTTTTGTACTGAGGATCTACAAAGCTAATTAAATAGCTGACAATAAACTGAAAAGGCCCTTTTCTTTGGCGCAGCAAAAAATTCAAAAAACCCTCGCCCTGCACCGGGATATACTGAGCTCTTATCTCGTCACCTTGGTAATCTGAATAACCCAGGTTAACTAAACGTAAAACGGCACTTACAACAAGTACAAAAACAAGCGCGTAATCAATACTTTTTATATAGTTAATTTTCTTTTTTAATTCCATACAGGCTGAGTTTGTTCATTGCCCTTGTTACGGCTACAAAAGCTTTTTTCGCATCAAGTGCATTAGCAACCCTATCTAATTCTAAATTGATTACGTATACCGAAGCAAATTCTAATCCTTTACAGTTATCAATATCCATTAGATATATTCCGTTCGGTTTGTAAACTAATTGTTGAGATGGCTCTAAAATATGTAGATTTTCGGACGGAAAACCACTTTTCACTAAATTTTTATAAAGTTCGTTTAATAAATCCGGTAAGTAAGAAATAATACCCACTGTCCTATTATTATTGGTTAAATCGTGCTTAATGCTTTCATTTAATTTTGTAAACAATTCTTCGTTTGTTTCAAACACAATATCCTCGGGTTCGGGTCCGGTGCGGTTAATTGACTTGGGTAAATATTTTTTAGTAAATCCGCCCAATATTTTATTCGCAAAAGAGATAATTTGTTCCGTACTACGATAGTTTGTGTCTAAAGTGAAAACCTGAGCATTTTTAGCTTCGGTAATAACCTCGTTAAGTTCTTCCCATGATTTTATGCCGTCGCCTTCAATAGCTTGGTTCAAATCCCCAAAGATTGAAATTCTCCCGTGAGTTACTAGCTTTCCTAAAATCATGTATTCCAATAAACTAAAGTCCTGTCCTTCATCTACAACGCAATATTCGTAAGGTAAGAATTTTGTAAAACCAATTAATCTTGCATAAATATTTAAATATATTAAACATTGAGAGTAATCAAGTTCTTTATCAGCACTGATTGAATATTTTTTTAACAGTTTTCTAAAGTAGTCGTTTCTTATATCTAGCCTAATTTTATCCAACGCCCTTATAAGTTTTCTTAAATTTTTAATATTATCTCTGTAAAAAAGCGCTTTAATTGACTTGGGATTTTCTTTTACAAGTTCAGTTTGAGTATCGAGCTCCTCATTAAGATCCTCCAAAATTTCTTTAATATTTTCATAAGGGGTTTGTAACGCAGAATATTTATAATGCCCAAATGATTCGTAAATAGGATCGCTGAACAAAATATTCAAAGCGGATTTAACACTTTCATGCACAGAATCAACAGCTGAATTAAACTTTTGCACATCTTTAATCGTAAAATTGCCGGTATCCTGACCCACGCTCATATCAAATTTTACTGATATTTCTTCCCTAAAAATTGCGTTTACCAGTAGATCTCGCAAGGTTTTGTAATTTAAATCAAAAATTCCTAATTTCGGGAAAAGTGTGGATAAGTACCCAACAAGAATTTGGTTTTTCGCAATCAATATAGATCTATCTGAGTGTATAAATTGAGGGAAGTTAAAAAATATGTGTGAAAGTTTGTGAATAGCAACTGTACTTTTTCCACTGCCCACACACCCTTGAACAATACTTAACTGTCTCGGGTCTGCTTCAATAATTTCCATTTGGTCTTTTTGAATTGTCTCAACAATGTCTTCAAGAACTCCGCCTGTACGGTCCGAGATTTTTTTTATTACAATATCTCTTTCATCAAATTGGATATCGTTGTTGTAATACTTAATTAATGTGCCGTCGTCAATTTCAAAAGTACGTTTAAGTGTCAAATCTCTTTTTTCTATTCCTAACGGAGTATCGTAAAACACATTTTTTTGAGGATACCTGTATTTGTAAAAAACCGAAGCGACTTTAGCTCTCCAATCCGTAATTATCGGGCGCTCTTCGGAATACCCGAACTTTCCGATATATATTTCCTGTAATGCGCCGGATTCTGGATTTGTCAGGTCAATACGGGCAAAATACGGCTCTGTTATAAGGTAATTAAGCTCTTCGATTTGTCTGAACTTAGCTCTAATGTTTAGTGTCTGGTTTTTTTCGTGCAATTGTTCAATAAAATACTCAAAATCCAAACCTTTTTCAGGGTTTTCACGTAATTCAACAAGTCTGTCCAAGTTTGATGTACCTAGAGACTTTATTGTGTTTCCAACCATCTCTTTTGCATCTTTTACTTTAAACAAAGTTTCGTCCAAATGGGATTTTTCCGCGTCAAATATAGGGTCGTTCATTATTTAAATTGATCCTTTGCAATAACTAGAACAAATTCGCCCTTCAATTTATAATTTTTAAGTTGATTTTGCAAGGATATTACATTCCCATACCACTTTTTCTCATAAACTTTTGTAATGTCGTTAATCA
>JAAZNL010000023.1 GCA_012798315.1 candidate division WWE3 bacterium
GACATTGGAACTAGGGAATAAGGGCCGCATTATAAGGTCATAAAATGTTCGCAGGCTCATACAAGTGATACAGCAAAAAACAATATAATGCTGTCCACGGTCAACGCGTTCGGTCTTGCTCAGTTCAAATACCAGCATTTACTCCAAAACCTAAGGTAAGATAGTTTAACCAGGTATAACAAATAGTTAGTTAAAATTGAATTTAGACGCAACCATAAGTGGATTTATTGCATCTTCTTTTAATTAAAAGGTGATGTTACCTTGTTTCTGAAAAGTATGAAGGCCACCACTGAAAAAAATAGTTCTAATGGTAGAAAAATTAAGACTTTTCAGCTATGGCAAAGAAAAAGAATAAGGTTACGAAAATTATTTCGGGAAATTTACAGGAGTCAATAGAAAAAAAAAATTATTGGTTTCTTGAAAAGATATTATAGATAAGTTCACTAAAGATTATAGATTTAGAACGAGATATTGACCCAAATGCAAGGAGTTATAAATATACAGGGAATTGAACGACTTATCGGAATGAATATAAACCTTTAAATTTAACATATGAGTAGGCTGTATGAAGTAACAAGTACCACAGATTCGCGACGTTGAGTTTTATCCGAATATTTCGGAACGTTATTAAAAGATTAAAAGGTTTTTAGTATTACGTAAGCGAAAGCTTATGTTTATGGAGTATTGATAAGGAATATGAAAAAAGTTACAGAAGAGTTATTAGCTGAGGAATTACCCTCAAAGAGCATAATTTGCAATGCCAAGAAACTAGATTCTGAACCAGAAGTTGTCGTGGAAGGTCATCGCGATACGATAAATGCCGGATTGATTCACTGATAATTTTTATTGTGATTTTCACTTCTATTGGAATAGGGTCTAAAATGTATTAGTCACAACATAATCTGACAGATTTAATAATTTTGAAGATAAAAAATTATAGTCGAAACAAATAAAAATCTGTCAGGTATGACAACAGAAACAAAATTAATCAAAACAAAACTAGGATTGCTCAAACTAGCGGAGCAATTAGGCAATGTATCGCAAGCCTGTAAAGTAATGGGGTATTCGCGCGACAGTTTCTATCGGATCAAACAACTGTACGAAACCGGAGGAGAGAGGGCATTGGTAGAAATCAGCCGCAGAAAACCTATACCACAAAACCGGGTGGCACCTGAAATAGAGGAAGCCGTGGTAAAAATGGCTTTGGAGAATCCTGCTCTGGGGCAACTTCGGGTAAGTAACGAATTGCGAAAAAGAGGCCTATTCATTTCTCCCGGAGGCGTTCGCTGCGTGTGGCAAAGACACGATTTAGAAACCTTTGCCAAACGCCTCAGAGCCCTGGAGGCCAAAGTAGCACAAGAAGGCTTGATACTGACCGAAGCACAACTGATGGCCATGGAACGAAAAAAAGAAAAGCAGGAAGCTGTGGGTGAAATCGAAACAGAACATCCCGGCTATTTGGGAGCACAAGACACCTATTACGTAGGAAATATCAAAGGCGTAGGCCGTATTTACCAACAAACCTTTATTGATACCTACAGCAAAGTAGCCATAGCCAAACTTTATGACCGAAAAAACGCCATCACCGCAGCCGACTTGCTCAATGACCGCGTTCTGCCCTTTTTTGAAGAGCACAATATTCCCTTATTGCGCATTTTAACGGACAGGGGTACGGAGTATTGCGGTAAACCGGAGTTTCATGAATATGCCCTTTATCTTCAAATTGAGGGTATTGAACATTCCAGAACAAAAGCTCGAAGTCCTCAAACAAATGGCATCTGCGAACGATTTCACCGTACAGTCCAGAATGAATTTTACGCGCAGGCCTTTCGCAGAAAACTCTATACTTCTATTGAACAACTTCAACAAGATTTAGACTCCTGGCTGGAGCAATACAACTATCATCGAACCCACTCAGGCAAGTATTGTTTCGGTAAAACACCTATGCAAACATTTTTAGATTCAAAACATTTGGCATATGAAAAAAGACTGGATGAACAATTTGAGGGGTGATAAAAATTTTTACCCCACACCAAATGGGGTAAAAACTTTTATCTTGCAAGATATAAATTTATTTTTAAGTATCCAATTAGTGTCAAATTATGCGTTGAC
>JAAZNL010000005.1 GCA_012798315.1 candidate division WWE3 bacterium
ATGAACGTAGAGAAATACTAAATTTAATGAAATCAAAGTTTTTACTCAAAGATCGAAGGATATATTTAAACTAAGGACATCTTGAAAAGACTTATAAAAGATAGCATCATTTATTCATGGGAAATTTATACCTAATTACAGGGGCGGTTTTAGTATTAGGTCTTGTTCTTGGCATCCTTTCTTCACGGTTTAAAGAAGAAATTGAGGAAAAATCACGCTACAAATACTTGAGAAAAGATTTCTTACTCTCAAGGGCAGAGCACGAATTCTTTGATTTACTCAACGAAATATTAGGTTACAACTATTATGTTTTCCCACAGGTACATCTAATAACTTTACTTGACCATAAAGTTAAGGGTCAAAGTTGGCGGGGTGCATTTAGGCACATTGATGAAAAGTCAGTAGATTTTGTAATTTGTGATAAAAATTACATTAAACCGCTATTGGCGATTGAGCTAGACGATAGAACACACAGCTATGAGAGCCGAATGCTTCGAGACGAAGAAGTAAATAGTATTCTACAGGATGCGCATCTTCCACTACTTAGGTTCGAAAACCACGGGAACTTTAATAAAGAAGATATTAAAAATCAGTTATTTTCAGTTTTATCTAACCATAAAGAACAAATAGTAACCCAATAGTCATAGAATAAGACTGGTTAGAACATAGGGATTTACCATATACCCATACGGTCTAGAACCGACAACCAAAATGAGCGTATTTCAATAAAAAACTATGATAAATAAGGATAACCCAAAACGGTCACACAGAACCGTAATACTTGCCTATAACCCTTTGAGTAGGTGGGAATGTTGATATTATGGTGAGGGCGGAGGGGATCGGACCCTCGACACGCGGCTTAAAAGGCCGCTGCTCTACCACTGAGCTACGCCCCCGCAGATCGGGCTAAAAATGACCTTTGTATTATAGCAACGAGATTATGTGTATACAATATCACAAATACAAAAAAGGCTCAGCGGGCTTGGTTAGTAGTAGAAGTTCTGCTTTTGTATTATCATTAATTCATGGATAAACGACTTTTAGCCCACGAACAGCTTATTCTGGACAGTTTAAACACAACTGAGTCGCTGGCGCATGCTGAGAATTTGTATGTTTATCACACTAAAATGTTGGCAAATTTTCAGGCTGAGAGAATAGTTCATTTGTTGGTTACTTTGTTTATAGCTTTATTTACAATAATATTTACTATAGCTACAGCTATTACTCAAAATGTTTTGTTTGCCCCGATCAGTGTATTATTGCTTTTTTTGCTGTTTCCTTATATTTTGCATTATTATAATTTGGAGAACACTATTCAGCGTTTGTATGCTCTGGACAAAGTAATTATTGAAAGAATTTTTGAATTAGAATGACCATACGATACTCACGTTATTCGCATACTTCAGAATTTTCATATTGTTTTGGAATTTACCCGATTATTGATTTGCTAGAAAAGAAGTCCGAATGCGCCCGTGAAATTATTTTATCGTCAAAAGCTGAACAGGGTGAGGGGATAAGCAAGCTATTGGAATTGGCTAAAAACGCGAAAATACCGGTTTCATATAGTAATGCCCAAATAGACAGACTTACGACAAATGAATCCGTGTTGGCAGTTGGAATATTTGCAAAGTATAATTCGGAACTTACCCACGCGAACAATCATTTAGTATTGGTAAACCCGTCGGATATGGGTAATGTGGGCTCTATAATCCGCACCAGTTTGGGTTTCAGCGTTAAGGACGTAGCAATAATAAGGCCCGGAGTGGATATATTCGACCCTAGAGTTGTCCGGTCCTCAATGGGAGCTATATTTAGTATGAACATTGGGTATTTCGATTCTTTTGAAGATTATATTTTTTCAAACGATAAAAATAGAACCTATTATCTTTTTATGACTGACGGCGAGGTATCTTTAAAAAAAATCGAAAAAGTGAGTCCGTTTTCTTTAATATTCGGAAATGAGGGCGAAGGTTTAGATCCTTCTTACAGGAAATACGGAAAAACAGTTTACATACCTCAAAACAAAGAAATTGACAGTCTGAATTTAGCAATGTCTGTAGGAATCGGCTTGTACGAGTTTACTTTATAATAAAAAACTTACTGCTTTTTTTCAATTGTTAAAGCAATATTAATTGCTATATCCTGACTCAGGGTCCTTAAATTTTCAGGAATTATTAATTTTACAGGTACTATAACTGATTCAACTTGGGAAGAAATATCTATGGTCTCAGTCTCAATTTCTTTAGGTGCTTCCATGTCCTGCGGAATCCATAATTTTATAGTTTCCGGATTTACTACAACACTTTTAATTTCTACGTTTTTTTGTACAGTACCTTTGGTTTTAGCTCTAATTGGTATATCGGCTAAATAATATTTTTGAGCTGTCATTAAAACAGAGTTTGGTTCGAACGAGTCCAGAGTGAGATTATCGGGAAGGTGAATATTTTTACGAGTTAACATTTCTCTGTTTGCACCGTTTTTTAAATCTGTCAGTTCTAAGTTAACCGTAATTTCTGATGGCGATATATTATCAAAAACATTTTTTCCGCGGCCGCTAATTAAAACTGTAATTTCCTTTGGTGTATAACTTTCCACTACTGTGTCGCTTGGTAATTTTTCAAGATTTATAGGTACTGTATAAGACTTTTGCATTATTCCGGTTTGAAACGCTGCAAAAAACCAGATAACAAAAGCAGCAAACAACGCACCTACCTTCAAAATAAAATCACGTTTTATGGATTTGCTTATAAAGTTTGCCGGTCCTGCCGGTACAAACTTTTGTTTGATATATTTATCTAATTCTTTTTCCAGATCTGCGAACTGCTGTAATGTTTTTAGTTTGCCGTCTCTGCACACAGATATACTGCCTTTTTCTTCGGATACTACAATAGCCAGTGCATCCGATACTTCGGACAGGCCTAGCGCCGCGCTGTGTCTTGTTCCATGTTTTCCTATTTCTTTAAAGTTTGTAGATAGTGGTAAATGAGCCGTGAATTTAGTCACCCGGTTATTTTTTATAATTACCGCGCCATCGTGACCTTCCGAGTGATTATCAAAAATGCTTAAGAAAAGCTCTTCAGAGATCAGTGCGTCTAAATCTATTCCGCCATCTATAAACTGGTCTATATCATCTTTACCTTGAATTACTATAAGAGCGCCTGTTTTTGATTGGGCCATTTTTACGCCTGCCTGAATTATTTCTGATGTACTGGGGGATCTAGGAGCCAATGCCCCAACTTTTATTTGACGAGTACCAACGAGCCCAAGAAACTCAAAGTATTTTCGTATTTCGTTCTGAAAAATAATTACAAAAATTAAAGCGGCAACTCCCACGAAATATTTCAAAGCCATTAAAGTTACATATAAGTTAAAACTCTTTGCTACATAGTACAAACCCACTGTAAACGCAATTCCGATAAAAACTAAATAAGTCCGGGTATTACGCAAAAAGACAAAAAGAGAATATAGTAATAGGCCGATAATAATAATGTCCAAAAAATCGGTCGCATACAAATTACCCTTTAATTGGAACAGACTATTAATCTGTGTAACCATACGCCCTCATTCTAACAGGATTGGGTGTTACTAACCAGCGTAAATATATAGCCTATAGATGTAAAAATGGTTATATGGGTATATAATGCTTCAAAGCTTAGTACTCAATAAATCAATGCTCAAAGGAGAGGGCAAAAATGACAGACGACACGTTCGAAACGTTGTTTTTAAAGGCAGAATACTGCCGCGAGAGAGGAAATCCGACCGGAGCCATCCCAATGTTTAATGCTGCGATTGAAAAGGCCGTCTCCAAAACGCAAATTTGGCTTGCCAGTCTGCAGATAGGATTGTGTTTTGAGCACATGGGAGACTATGGCCAGGCAGAAGACGTATACGAGTCCGTTCTTCACGTTGCGCAATGGGAGGGTAATGCATCCGTAGAAATGACTGCGCTTCGGCATCTATTGTCAATTATGGTTCACGACAATAGAACATTGGAAGCAATACAAACCGGTCACAAAGCTTTGGCAATAATGCGGTCTCTTCCGGAGCCGCCGCCAAACGCTGTTTGGATTACACACGGTTTATGTAAGGCCCTTAAAGCCAGGCAGTCGCCTCGCGACATTGTAGCCAAATTGTCACTGCAGGAGTTTAAAGAACTTAAGTATGCACGAAAAATTGGTGTACCGCCTCTGCACTACAACGTTTGGCTCACGGGCTGGCTTTCGGATATGGCTTACGCACATGTGGCAATCGGTTGGCTATTTCTGTTTGCGGCTTTGTGCGTATCGATCGCGAACCGTCTTTCGTTTCGGTTGAAACAATTTAAAACAGGGAATAGGTAAGTAGTTTTTTCCCGTCAACAAAACCAAACCTTGTCATCTTACCTGGCAAGGTTTTTTTTATACTATATAATGACTTACGGACACCAAATTATGAACGAAATTTCTGTAACTCAAAATTTTTTAACAAATTCACAGCTAATTAAGGATCTAATTAATTGTACGGACATTTCTTCTGAAGACATTGTAATTGATATTGGCGCCGGTAAAGGCATTCTCAGCCGGGAATTGGCTAAGGTATGTAAAAAAGTAATTTCGGTAGAGTACGACGGTGCGCTCTATGAGGAATTGAAAAAAAATCTAAACAGTGTAGGTAATATAGAACTAAAAAATGAAAGTATTTTGGAAATGTCACTTCCGGAGTCGAATTACAAGGTCTTTTCCAACATTCCGTTTAACATTACTTCACGAATTATCAACAAGCTTATACTCGGAAAATCACGTCCTGAGTCAGCCTATTTAGTAGTTCAAAAAGAAGCTGCACAACGTTTTATGGGTGAAGGTGAGGGTTATTTGGTATCGACCTTAATAAAACCATATTACTATTTACGCATTATTCATGAATTTCAACCCACGGATTTTAATCCCTCCCCGGGTGTGGACGTTGTGATGTTAGCAATGACAAAAAGGCCTGAACCTTTAATAAAAGATCAGGATCGCGAGTTGTACGATGATTTTGTTGCTTATGTTTGTATACAACAAAAGCCTTCACTTAAAGTACGTCTAAACAAATTATTTACATACGAACAATTTAAACATTTATATAAAAATGGTGGGTTTTCGCATGACATCACAATTAAGAATCTGGATATTAACGTTTGGATTAGTTTATTTAGTTCTTTTAAAAAATATGTGCCGGAAAATAAAAAAAGTTTAGTTAAAGGATCATACGCAAAATACAAACGTACATTGGAAAAAGCCCCGTTAGGTTCGCGTACAAAAATCAGGTAAGTGTATAATATAGATATGACAAATACTTCTTCTCAAACTCAACAAAATCTCCTAAAAGCATTTGCAGGTGAAAGTATGGCCCGAAATAAATATACTACATTTGCCAAAATAGCCCGCAAAGAGGGTTACGAGTGGATAGCAAGAATCTTTGAAGAAACTGCGGATAATGAACGTGCGCATGCTGAAGAGTTATTTGAAATGATTAAAGGTCATGTAGCTGTTGATTCCGAGTTGGAAGTTAAGGCTTATTTGAAAACGTTGGATAATTTAAAAATGGCTGCGGAAGGCGAAAAATACGAGTGGACTAAAATGTACCCTGATTTTGAAAGAATGGCTATCGAAGAAAAAGAAATAGAAGCCGCCAGACTTTTTGGAAATTTAAAAAGAGTCGAAGAAAAGCACGAAGAACGTTACATAATTATTTCGAGTAAGTTAAGCAATGGCTCTTTGTATAACTCCGATGTTGAATTGGAATGGAAATGTTTAAACTGTGGATACATCTATAAAGGTAAAACACCTCCAAAGGAATGTCCGGTTTGTCTGAAACCCTCTCTCTGGTATATGCCGTTGGGGTTAGTAAGATGAATTTCGAAAAAACTATTCTTGTAACCGGTGGAGCCGGCTTCTTAGGCAGTCATCTGTGCGAATATTTGTTAAATAAAGGAAATCAGGTAATTTGTCTGGATAATTTATTTACAGGCTCCAAAAGCAATATTCAACACTTACGTGAAAATCCTAATTTCCGGTTTCTTAATCACGATATTATCGAACCATTGTATTTAGACGACATAATGATAGATCAGATATACAACCTTGCCTGTCCTGCTTCGCCGGTCCAATATCAAATAAACCCTGTTCGAACAATAAAAGCTAACACTATTGGAGTAATCAATATGCTGGGAATTGCTAAAAGGCATAGGGCACGTATATTGCAGGCTTCTACATCAGAAGTTTACGGAGACCCTCTAGTACATCCACAAACGGAAGATTATAAAGGAAATGTGAGTACCACAGGTCCACGCGCTTGTTACGACGAAGGAAAACGTGTGGCTGAGACATTATTTTTTGATTACAACAGACAGAACAAGGTGGATATTAGAGTTATTAGGATATTTAATACATATGGTCCACGAATGGCTAAAGATGATGGCCGTGTAGTATCAAACTTTATTAATCAGGCATTAAATAATGAAGATATTACAATGTATGGTGACGGTAAACAGACTAGGTCTTTTTGTTACGTTGAAGATTTGATTGAAGGCATTTACAGATTAATGAATAAGGAAGATTTTACCGGTCCAATAAATATAGGTAATCCAAATGAAATTACACTGCTGGATTTAGCAGAGCGCATTATTCGCTTAACAAATTCAAAATCGAAAATTGTTTATAAACCATTGCCAAAAGATGATCCCAAGCAGCGTCAACCAAACATTTTGTATGCAAAACAGGCTTTGGGTTGGGAACCTCTGGTTGATTTGGAAACCGGCTTAAAAAAGACAATCGATTACTTTGAATCAGTTTCAAAAAAATAACAAGCCTTCTTAAAGATTTCTCCCGAAGAAGGCTTGAACGTTGGGTTATGGTCTCCCTGGTACCTGGTGATGCCTGTTGCAGACTGCGAGGTAGGATTCTGTTCCTCCCACTAACACCTGCTGTGCATCGTATGGAGCGGGTTTACCATTGATCATCCTTTGTGTATTGGTGGCTTCCTCACCGCAGATATTGCAGATTGCGGTTAGCATTGTGATTTTATCCGCCAATATCAAAAGTGTACCCATTGATCCGAACGGGTCGCCTTTGAAATCTTGTTTAAGGCCGGCCGCTACTACGTTTATGTCCCGCTTCAGCAACTGTTTACAAACTTCCACAATTCCGCGTGCAAAAAACTGCACTTCGTCAATGCCGACGACGTGCGTTTGATCTGGCACTAGCCCGAGAATCTGTTCAGGGGTAGTTGTACCGATCGGCACCGCTTCAAGGGAAAAATTGCTGTGGGAGACAACCTGGTTGGCACTGTATCTGGTGTCGATGTCAGGTTTAAACAAAAGAACCGACCGTTTCGCGATTATTTCTCTGCGAAGTGTTCGTAGAAGTTCCTCTGTTTTTCCACTGAACATGCACCCCGTGACCACACTTAACATAGCTGTCATTTGAATTCTCCTATCTTTATTTATGATGCGGTAGGAATGTTATAACAAAATTATATGTGAATTGCTATTAACTATATCAGTGAGACCAGGTGGTCGATTCCGCCAAACTCTTTTATTGAATAATGTTTAATTTTAGCTTTTATTTCGGGACTTAAATTTGGGTAAGTCATCTCAATTTCGCCGCCTATACTTTCGCAATCATCTTCAATCAAAATATCCGGTATTAGTTTCTCGGCAACATTGCTGTAATTCTCACCGTTGTGCCTAAATAAAAGAGTCCCGCTTGGAAACCTGTTGTATATAAGCACATTTTGTATATCTGTAATTTCATCTATAGTTGTTCTTGAAGTTAAGTAGTATATTTCGCAACTATTTTTGACCCACTCATTTAGTATTTGGACAGAATTGCCAATTGGAATATATCCTTTAAAATCGTGGGCGGATTTCTCGTTGTTTATAACCTGTTTAACACGTTCTTCTCTGCTTAAATTTTTTCCCGATGCTGGCATTAAAATAGTGCCTTCGGTAAATATCAGTATTTTTTTCTTTGTCTCCACTGGTTTAATACCAATTATTTGGAAACCGTATTTATCTATATCCTCCTTAGGCCACATACCCCAAGCTTCGGCGGCTTTTGTTTTAATAAGATAAGTAACTGTTCTTTCTAATTGGCGTCCGGTATATTCTTTTGTTTTAGGATTCCAATCTTTTAAAATTAAAACATCGCCTATATCTATTTCCCAGTCAGCTAACCTCAACTCAAAGTTTTTATTGCCATTCGCCACTGCATCAAAATATTCTGACCAAATCTTCTTTTCTATAGTTTTCATTGAAATAATTATACAACTGCTATAAAGCTAAAAAACTACAACAGTTTAATAAACTTGTAGCTCGTCATTTTCATTCCCATCTTATCTGTATAGAATTTATGAGCACGTTCTCTATTTATATTTGATGTTAATTCAATTAATCCACAGTTTTGTTTTGCTATTTTCTCAGCTTCCAAAAACAGTTTTTTACCGATACCTTGGCTTCTAAACTTCGGATTAACCACCAATTCCTGTATTTGCGCTACCTTACCTGCATGATGCAAAAGTCCCGAAATATATAAACCAACAAATCCCACAACTTCCATATCAAAAGTGGCTACCAAATAACTAATTGAAGGATTTCCTAGGTTGGCTTTATAAGTGGATGTAAATTGTTTTTTATCTAAGGAAAAGTTTTCCAGTTCATTGACCAATGCAAAGACTTTGTCTAAATCTTCTAAACGGGCTTCTCTGATTATTACAGTATCCACATGAGTATGTTACCACAATAAAGTTCCCCCTTTCCGGTTAATTGGATTGGGGGAGTTAGTAAGTTTCATCAACGCCTGTTATGGCAAAATTGATGTGCAACTGAGGCCGATACCATTCGCATACTGTGTAGCGATGCAGTACTGAACTGGCAGGTCACATCCTTTATTCGGTCGAACAATGAAAGTGTATAGGTTAGCACGATCGAAAGTGTAATATTCGCGTTCACCCTCAGTATTCACATCAAATATTTGCACACCTGTTGGGCATTGTGGGTCAATCGGTGTTTCGTCCTCGGGTTCAACTGGGACGTTAAAAATATCGTTGTTCGTTCCATTACCCGAGTCGCCGGCTTCTGGCAAACACGAAACAAGGACATACGCGATAGCCACGAAGATCAAAACGTACATAAGCGTTTTCACCACTGTTCTCCTTAATATAGACTTGATGTGGATTAAAAGTTCGGCGCAAAATCAGTGCGCGTTTTTAGAATAACTAAAAGAAAGTATATAGTAATCACAGCCGCTAGTCAACTATAGGTCATTTATCTGTATAAAAGTTATAGCCAATAAGTTAATTGTGACGGCCTCTATTTACCAACAGTCTTTTGAATACTTCGGGAGCAAAAAAATAACTTCCATAATTTATGAATGCTGTGTAATTTTTTTTAGCTAAAATACCTGCAGTTATCAGAGCTAATTCATGTGTACTAATTTTATTTATTTTTTTTCCAATCAACACCTTTTCAATTTCACTTGTAACGATTTCGGCAGACATGGCCGCGTCTCCACTATCCATGTGTTTTATGTTTCTGAAGGCTACAAAAATACCCGAAAAAAGACGAGCTCTGGAGTAAATTCGTACAATTCCAGATTTTTTAATAACTTTGATATATGTGAGATTTATGAACTCATGAGTTGTGAACACACCCCCACATTCCAGACATTTTCTACGCCTCCAATTGGCAAACCCTTTGTAAGTGATCCTTGTGTTTAAAACTTCCTGATCCTCGAATCCGCAGTATGGACATATCATATCAACATGTTGACATATATTTATAATATTTCAAGCACTAAATCGAGGTAAAAATTAGTTCCACCACAATGAATAATAGATTTTATATCTACTTGTAGTAATATCAATATGGACACAGGGGTTTATATAATGAGTTATGCAAAATACCAGACTCTACCTAATCCCGGTAAACAGACTTTGCAACTCAAACTGCACTTTCTGTTATATGAAAGAAAAGGCAATAGATAAGGATAAACCTAGGTTCATAAACCCGATGCAGCTACATAATGTTATCTCGCCAATTTGGCAGGAATTCGAGGAAATAGAAATAACAGGGGGTGGAGAACCAATATTACATCCTGAGATTAACGACATTATTAATTTATTTACTGGTAAATACAGGAAAATATATACAAACGGATTCCTTTTAAAATACTTACCGAAATTTGAAGAGGTTAATATTTCACGAGTACATTGGGATTCTAATATTAACAATACTTTTTACCGTTCTATTTTCCAAAACGAATTAGATGACGTTATCAACCATTACAGGCGTATTGCCCAAAAAATAAGAATTCAAACAATTTTACTTAAAGGTGCTCTAGACACAAAAGAAAAAATCATGGAATTTATTGAAAGATATGAAGATAAAGTAGATATTTTTATGTTCAGAACATTATTTCCAAAGTGTAAATTGGAAAAAGATAAATTTGTACCGTACCCGGAAGGATTAAAACATCCCAAAATAAAACTAGATGCAACACTAGATTCATACAAAAGACCACTTTTCTTTGTAAATACGGATTGTATGATTCACAAAACCTTTAAATACTAAATATAGAAAATGAAATATAAAGCATTAAACACAAACATAGACTATTTAAAAATCGTTGATGCCCTGAGCTTTTATCAGGAGTTAGGTTACAAATTAATTGAAGTTCCTTGGATAATATCAGAAGAAGCCGAAAGAATAACGGGACATCCGTACCCGAAATGCGAAAGCTTTCTGGGAAACCACGTAGCTTCTGCTGAACAATCCTTTTTAGAACTGATTATTAGAAAAGAGTTACCCGAAGGAAAATATGTAACGTGTACACCCTGTTTTAGAAATGATAATTGCGATGAAATTCATCATAAATGGTTTATAAAAGTAGAACTGATTAATTTCGTTGGATATAAAACGTTAGGCAACGATCAAGCTAAAACCTTAACAGATCAGGTACTTCAGGACGCAAAGAATTTTTATCAACGATACACCGAAATATATTTGTTAAAAACAGAGATCGGAACGGATATAACAGCAGAAAATATTGAATTAGGATCTTATGGATATAGAGAGCATAAGAACTTCTCATGGATATACGGAACCGGAGTTGCAGAACCAAGACTTTCTTACGTTCTTAATTTACAAAAAAGGGGATATCACCAAAGGGATATACCAAAAGGAGTCGTTGGCAAAATATCTAAAATTAAAGAAGAATATTATGAACTTATGGATGCGCACTTAGCTAATAATAAAATCATGGAACTGTGGGAACTTACAGATCTGATAGGAGCAATAGAATTATATATTGAAAATAGATTTAAAGGCACAGTAAAGCTTAGAGATCTGTTTATTACTTCGGATACAACGAAAAAGGCTTTTATAAATGGAAGAAGAAGCTAGGAGGTAATGGTATATTCGATTGGGTTCAGTAGCAAGATGCTATTCTAATGGCGCAATTGCAAAGTGAAGAGGTTGTCGTGATGGAGAAAGAACTGAACTGTATTAAAAATACTATTTAAGGTTATCTATATATGAAGTTAGGCTGTCGCTTATTTTACCGTATGTTCTAAATAGGCTATTCACATTCTTAAGAATTCCCACTAATAAATGCCTTTCAGTGCCTTGGGGAGAGCTTGAATTACTAAGTTTTTGTCTTATTGTTACTAATTCCTCTGAATTTTTTGAAGCATTTATTAGTATATCTAAGTATGCCACTACTTCTTGGTATGAAACAGCTTTGTTTAAAAATAGTTTAGATATTTGTTCCAGCTGGGTATTCATAATTCAAAATATCATTTGATGGAATTACTGGCTTTCTCGTTAATATATTCTTCTTTGTCATCAAACTTCATAGAGTTAGCTTCCGGATGTTCTAAATGAATAATTTCATGTCTTACAACACCTATTAATCCACTAGGTGCTTTTTCAATTTCTAGGGGACATATTGAGATACAGTTGTCATCAGGATGATACATACCCCAAGGACCAAAATATCGGATATAACAGGTAACATCACCTTCTATTTCTGGAAATTTGATAGTTTTCAGTAATTCTTCTACCTTTTTCTTGTTCTCTTCTGTGGGTTCAAAAAACACAATATCGTGTTTTTCGCAGAAATTTCTTAAATCAGGCATATAGCCTTGAATCATATTAATATTTGCTTTTTCTGAGTATGTAAATTCAACCATATTCTAATCGCCTAATTATAGGCAGCTAAAGTATGGAGAGGAAGTGTTAGTTCATAACAAATCCTCCCATTTTTGAACGACAGGTCACGGTTTAGTCGTCTTTGCAGTTGCAGCGGCAATTGCACTGGCACTCGGAACACTTGCAGGGACATTCAGCACTCAAAGCTTCAGGGCCAGCCGGTGTGCCTACTGGAAGTACTGCAGGGGCGATGCCGGTATCATTACGCATTTGGGCTAACTGTAGCAGTTTATCCATTGCTTCCTCCTTTCATAGGGATGACATTCTTTGGTTCACGCACAAGCCATTGGAGGGGGCATCCGCCACCGCATACACCAAAGGTTTGGCATGTAACACAAGATTTGGAAGGATACGAAAGCATTTTGTCGTAGAATGCTACTAAGGGAGCTTGCATCCAAAATTGTTGAAAGCTCTCTACGTCCGTAAAATCTACGCCAAACTTTCCTAACGGATAGTCGTACAAGTGATTGCACGCTATTACCTGACCATACCTATCAAAAAGAATACCACTTCTAGTTCTAAAGTGGCATCCATGGTATGCCTGTTTCCTTTCTTCAAGCATGGCTAGAAAGTCAGGCGGCCAGATGCACGAAGGTAGCTGTTGTTCCAAGCTAAAATTCCCGCCAGTAATAGCATTTATCACTTCGTACTTCTCGGTAATTACCCGTACAATTTCAAACGGGTCGGGCATGTACTGACCATCAACTTTACCTCCTGCGACAACAGGTCCGCACATTTGGATGTTGATGTATGGAGATCCATTTTCAAAGGCTACACGTACAATTTCGTCGATGTTACCAAGGGTCTCGGTAGTCATTACGGTGGAAGTTTCTACACGAATATGCTTCCAGTCTTTTGTTGCCCGAATTCCTGCTTGAACTCTGTCGAACCCATCATACTTTGTGAGTCGCATGTTTTGCTCCCGATTACCAGCTTTAAGTGAAATACCTATACCGGTTATATCCGAGGTAGCCACTTTTTCACGGAATCGAGGATTACCTAAAAGCCATCCATTTGTAACAACCGTACTACCCATCCCAAGGGATTTGATGTAGGTTGCAGTTTCAAACAGATGTTTCCAGAATAATGTCTCACCCCCTATCAGAATGATGTTTTTCACGCCAAGACTGTGTATGAAATCTATGAGTACACAGGCTTCCTCAAAGCTCATATTGTCTTCGGGTTTAAACTTCGAACCTAAGGCGTAACACCAGGGACATCGAAAGTTACAAGCTCTGTTAACTGTTAGCCACGCTCCGTTTATCCTGACATCCATCTCTCACCTCCTGTGGTTTGGGTCTTTTCCAGATATTATCACATATTATCGGTGTAAACTAATTTTAGATAAGAAATAAGTAGAAATAATTTATAAGAAATCCGAAGAAAACCATTTGGGGTGGCTGATGGGTCTCGAACCCACGACCTCCGCTTCCACAGAGCAGCGCTCTAACCAACTGAGCTACAGCCACCATAAAGAACTTATAGATTATATCAAAAAAAACGGCTGTTACCCTCTTTTATAAAGAATAACAGCCAATTTTTGACCATTTAGGTCAGTAGTACCTTCACAGTCGAGTACATCGCGATGTTATGGGTTCAAAAACCACCCAATTGCCGTATCAAGACTGGATGTATGTCCGGCCTCGTGTTCCCCCTGCTGATTCGTTGTAAGCAGCTTGACGAGCGCACATTTTTCGGCAGGTTGGCCAGCTACAAAATGCCGCAGCTGAATGCGGGATTCCGCGACGACGATCTTTTTGACTCCGTAGTCTTTTGGGTTGGCCATAAGCTCGTCGCCATCAACCTGGCCTAATCCGTAAGCGTCTCTGTGAGCGGTAGTATCGAACAAACGTACTTCAACCCTAACTATCGGAACTACAGCGTTTGTCATGACTCATTCCTCTCTATATTTGCAGGATAATTTTGTGAATTATACCACTTCGTGGTTAATTGGTCTGGATGCTTTCCCAGTTGTAAAAGTCTAAAAATCTGTCGGAGTAGGTGAATGTATATTTTTCCCCAATGCCCTTAATATACTTGGAAACGTAGTAATTTGAGAACGGATGGTAAAGAAAAATTACGGGAACGTTATCCATTACGGATTTTTGAAGTTCATTATAGTGAATTATGCGTTTGTCGTTGTTTAATTCTTTTCGTCCCTCTTCTAGAGCGCGATCCGCGCGCACTTGGCTAAATCCCGATAAGTTCAGCCCGGGTGGGTCTTTTTCTGTGGAATACCAATTTGAATAACGGTCCGGGTCGCGCCCAACTTCCTGTCCATACAGTAGTATTTGAAAGTTTCTTGGTTCTATAACTTTTGTAAAAAAGTCCTTTTGATCGACTTTTACTACATCTA
>JAAZNL010000024.1 GCA_012798315.1 candidate division WWE3 bacterium
GATATAGCAATTGGCGCCTTTGGCGATACAACTGCAAAAGCAGTGAAAGATGCGGGTTTAAGGCTCGATGTTAAAGCCCCAACCGATGCGTTTAAAAGCATGACACAAGCCTTAGATCACTTTTTGAAAGAGCAATCAAAGAAAAAGTAAAATTATAGAGGGGGGAATGCTAACCCCCTTTTTTGTATGCCTCAAAAACTTAGGAAAAAGTATATAATCCATTTGGAAAACGAGGTTAACTCGCTGTTAAAATCGGAGTTATCACGTTTCCATTATCCAATCAAGTTAATATACCAAGTAGATGAAAGGATACCCGGTGGCATTGAGGAAAACCCCCACTACAAAGTAATATTTATAATTCCTAAGAGGTATTTAAAAAAAGCATATATGAGAAATCTTGCAAAACGAAGGCTTAGAGAGGCTTTTCGCATGAATCAAAACTTACTTGACCAATTCAGGGAAAGAGGAAAAACGGTTTACCTGGCTTTTATCTATGTTTCAGCAGAGGTTGTTTCTTTTAAACAATTGGAATCGGGAGTTGTTAAACTGTTAACCGATCTTAAGTAAAATGAATTTGGTTAAAACCCTTAAAATATTTTGGAAATATGCGGTTAGGCTTTTGGCCTACATTCCTATTCTATTAATAAAGATTTACCAAATATTTTTATCGCCATACCTACCTAACAGCTGCAGGTTTACCCCTACCTGTTCCGCTTACAGTGTTGAAGCGCTAAAAAAACATGGTTTTTTTAAAGGCTTATGGTTGTCGGTTAGGAGAATTTCACGATGCCACCCCTGGGGTGGTCATGGTTATGATCCTGTTCCCTAGGCTTTTTTGATTATAATCCTAAAGGTTGAACCAACCCCAAGCTCCGAACGAAACACAAAGATTTTTCCTGAGTGGTACTGTTCAACAATACGTTTTGCTAAACTTAGCCCAAGTCCCCAACCGCGTTCCTTTGTGGTGTAGCCAGCCCGGAATATTTCTTTTTGCTTCCCCTTTTCAATCCCCTTACCTTGGTCCTGTATGTCAATAATAACGTTGTTTTTTTTCAACAGTTGCCTCTACGCTAATAACTCCTTTCCCTTGCATAGCATCTACAGCATTTTTAAGAATATTTTCCAAAACCCAACCTAGAAGTATATGGTTTGCTTTAGCATATATTGGAATGCCGGGGCTGAAGTTGAAAGCAATTGTCTTTGGGCATCTTTTGCTCTGGTAGTTTATGGAATCGGTAATCAAATTAGTTATATCAATACTATCGAGACTTGGTGATGAGCCAATCTTTGAGAATCGGCTAGTTATGGTTTCAATTCTTTTTACATCTTTTTCAAGTTCAGTCACCACTTCGTCGTTGGGGTATTTCTCAGAAAGTAGCGATGAGCAAGCCATTAGCGATGAAGTAGGAGTTCCAAGTTGATGTGCTGTTTCCTTTGCCATCCCGAGCCAGATTAAATTCTGTTCCGATTTACGTGCCTGACCATAGGAGTAAAACGCTATTCCTATAAAGAATGCAATTATAATAAGTTGAATATAAGGATAGTAATTAAGTTTTTTTAAGGTAATACTATCAAAGTAGTACACATAGTTTTTTGATCCATCGGGCAGTTCAATTGTTATTGGATCGTGTTCAGCCTTCATTTTGTTCAGAAGATTCGAAACATAAACAGTATCCTGGATGTCAGGTAATTCAATATTGCGGAAACCAATCACTTTCCCAGTTTCATCGGTGAGTATTACGGGTACAGTCCGGTTGTTTTGAACTATCTCAAAAATCAGTGAAAAATCCTCACACGAACCCATTTCGTTTGAGATGTATTTAACGGCATTTGCCCATAGGTCAATTTTTTGCCGCTCCTCCTGCTTAAGTTCCGATACAAAACGATTAGTAAAGTAGATTGTAATAAACGAAACGGTAACCGCTGCGATTATTAGTGTTAACAGAAACTTATTTCGTGGACTAAGAATTTTCATTTTACTCGTTCTTTAGGGTGTCA
>JAAZNL010000025.1 GCA_012798315.1 candidate division WWE3 bacterium
AAAAATAAAACATTTAATTTTTAAATTTAGAAGGCATGTATATATGGAGCGGGGATCAAATTTTGATAAACACGAGACGTCTTAATATGTATGTTTAACGACATCTATAGTAAGAAAACATTGAATTGAACTAAAACTGCGAATAAGTGTGTTCTAAATAGAAGGGAATAACAAACCCGCCTTTTTATATAAATATATAAATTTATTTCAAATACTCTTTTTAAAATTAGAATTAAATAAATAATAAAAATAATTAATGGGAATTAACCCAAGCCCCTTGCCTGGTCGACCAATTTTAGGAGTGTATGCAGCCTTTGCGACTTATCCACAAAGGCCTCTTTCCTCCCCCGGAAAAGTATGACAAACCTCCTGAAAAATATATGACAATATTACAGGTTATTTAAAATGTAAAATATATGACAATATTACCGTGTTCAGACTTAATTTTAGTAAAATCTTTATCACACTATAGGATCTTTTGCTAACCGCCCCGAACACTAAAATTACCCTATAGTCATATGGGGGTTAATCCGGCTCTACATCTGCCCCACTCGCCTGTTCTGTACGGGTATATCAATCAAAGATAAGGGTGAGTAAAAAGAATAATAAAACGATTCCTAAATATTCAAAAATTATTTTTCTGTAAATTTCGTTTTTTAAATACCCGGTTATTGAGTAGTTCATCACGAACATTAGCGTGGAACTAACCAGTAAGGCTCTCATAAAAGCTTCAGTTGGAAAGAAAGATACGGCTGTAGACATACCTGAAACTATGAAGGCAGAGTACACAGATAATAAAGTGCCCTCCCCTACGCTGACATTTTTCATCCCTTTATCATATCTACTTGCCCAAATACTATAAAAACATAATATTACTGTTGTTAAAAATATAATTGTATTTTGTAATAACGAATTGATGGGCAGTTTAAACACGCCCGCATAAAACGGTATAGCGATAACAATAATCATTATGTGCGACCAGGTTACGGCAACCCTATATAGTGGAATTATTTCTTTACGCTCGTTGACAACCAAAAAAATATTATCTACCAACGAAACTACATAATATAAACCGGCATACCCTATTACTGTAATGATTTTAAAAACCAATGCAAGATTCGGAAAATACCTTAATGTCAAAAATACGCCATAAGAAAGAAACAAGGGTAGGATGGAACTTACTGCCAAAGATGTAATTTTAAGATTGGGATAATGAACTACAAAAATACTAAATAATAAATACCCCGTCACAACTAACAAAGTCAGAAACGTAGTTTTGATAACACCAAAACTTAAAAGGTACATTAAAATACCCAAAACCACTGAATTTATAAGAAATCTTTGTTTTCGTTCAATCTTAATTACGGCCATTTAAAAAGTTTTCCAAATCCTTTTTAACAAAACATAATGCAATTGCAATAGCATC
This sequence comes from candidate division WWE3 bacterium, assembly GCA_012798315.1. Classification (GTDB taxonomy): domain Bacteria; phylum Patescibacteriota; class WWE3; order UBA101185; family UBA10185; genus JAAZNL01. The sequence goes on from JAAZNL010000025.1 coordinate 1,427, forward strand.
GTTTGCATCGTCAGACTTAATTATACTTTCTAATCCCAAGCTTTCCTTAACTGCCGCCTGCATTTCTTTTTTGTTCGATCTGCCATAACCGGTTAGCACGAGCTTAGCTTGTAATGCGGTATATTCATACAGATACATTTTTTTGTTAGCAGCAGTAAGCATAGCCACTCCCCTTGCCTGTCCAACCGTTATTGCTGTTTTTACATTGGTATTAAAAAAGAGTTTTTCGATTACCATAACTTCCGGATTGTGTTTTTTAATAATTTCCGTTAGGTTTTTGTATAAAAGTTTTAGCCTGTGGTGCATTTCAGCTTCGGCAGGAGTGATTATGACATTCGTTTCTATAACAATTGGCGTAACCGTGGGAATTTTTGGTATTTCCAATATGCTATACCCCATGCGAGCTGTACCCGGGTCTATACCTAATATTTTCATGCAAGAGGTTTTCCGCTAAAGATCGAAATTAAAATAAATATCCTGTATATCGTCGTGTGAATCAAGTTCATCTATTAACTTGAGTAGTGTCTGCTTAATGTCATCATTGGGAATTTCCATTTCGAACGAGGGATTTTCAGGATCTGAACTAAAAATGTATGCAGTACTTCCAGCGCCTCCCAAACTCCCCCCAAACTTGCTGAAAATTGTACGAATCTCAGCTACTGTTCTGTTCTTATTATCTGTTATACCTTTTAAATAAAATGCCTCGCCATTAGGTCCGAACCCTTCATATATTACCTCGTGATATTCTACCCCATCGCCGCCGGCACCTGTGCCTTTTTTGATGGCTTTATCAATGTTTTCCTTTGGCATACGGGCTTCGCGGGCCTTTTCAAGGGCTAAACGCAAAGTTGCATTTGAATCGGGATCTCCCCCACCCTGTTTAGCTGCTATGGTAATTAGTCTGCTCAATTTGGAAAAAGCCTGACTTTTCTTAGCGTCATTTACGGCTTTATCCCGCTTTATATTTGCCCATTTTGAATGTCCCGACATACCTGATATCTTACCATTTTTGGGCTTTAGTTGACAAAAATATATTTTTTTGGTTAGCTCTTACTCATGCAACTTAACATAACCCAATTAGCTAAGAAGGCTGTTTCCGCTGCACTAAAGTTAGAATGGCAAGTCGCGATTAAGGTAAACCAGGAAATTCTGGAAAAAGATCCTGATAATTTGGAGGCTAAGCTAAGACTTGGGAGAGCATATATATACACAAAAGAGCCAAACAAGGCTAAAAAGATGTTTAAGGAAGTCTTAAACGTTGACCCTATTAACCAGGTTGCCCTAAAAAACCTGAACTTACTTAAGGAAGATAATTTAGTACTTGCATCAGAATCCAACGTAAAAACAGACTCACTAATAAAGGAACCCGGTACTTCGGTTGAGGCAGATCTGGTAATAACTGCCAGAGGCATTAAGGCAGAAAGTCTAACCCCCGGCGAGCAGTTTAAAACCAAATTAAAAAGAAATTCCCTCGAAATTATAAGTACTTCCGGTAAAAACGAAACTGTATTAGGCGAACTAAATAACTCTGACATATCCTCCAGATTAAATGGTCTCGAAAAACAAGGCGGAAGATTTGTTGTAAGTTACATTAAAGGTAGAGATAAAAATATTACATTACTCATAAAAACTTCTGTTCCGGTTTTTAAATCAGATAAACAGGACGTACGACCTTATATTAAAAAAGGATCACTTGATGAACCTGACATGGAAAATGAAGAGATTTTGGAACTCGGCGAATAGTTTAAAGGTTTTTATCTTAAATCATCATCATCTAAAGAAGGATTCTGCGGCTGGGAATTGTTCCCGCCATTAAGAGATATTTCTGTTACAGCATCCCCGGAATTAGCGGTTAAATCCAACTTTCCAGTATTTGATTTTGAATTAGAAATTATCGGTTTTGGCGTGGCAACTGTCGGTTTTGGATTTGGTTTGGGAGCATTTGCAACTGGTGTTGGTGTAGAAATTTGTGTTTTTGATGAATACGTTTGTTTGGGCTGTTTTACCGGCGCAGAAGAATCTTTATGCTCAGTTAATCTTGGTTTAGCCAATCGGTCTAAAGTAGCGTATGGGGCATTAAGGTTCGCTGCAGGTATAAAAACAATTACCTCATCGTTCATCTGGCCTTGGTTGAAATCTATCGCAACATCGGAAACCCTATAGGATCCGGTATCCGTCAAAACCACCCATTTACCTTCTTTTTTAGAAAGTACTCCTTCCGTCTTCTTACGTTCTACCTTTTGAATTTGCTTAAAAACAGTGGCACCGTTATCCTCGATCATTTTTATCGTATCGCCATAAACTAAACGGGATTTAGCGGCATAATTAGCCGGAACATCATATTTATTTCCATTGGAATCCGTCATGTGAACGCCATCGAAAGTTCCTATTATACCTTCTATATTCTTGTATACATCGCGCTTAAGCTCTTTACCCAATGTATCCAGTATTTCCTTAATCTTATCCAGATTACGGTAGTTCTCCTCGAGAATTTTTTGTATATTCTCTACTCGTTTGTTAAATATTTCCGACTCGTTCATTTAGCTTCCTCCTTGTTAAAATTTGTTGTTTGAGCTTTTTTAGCCCGCATATCCTGCGCTATGGCTGCTCCTTTATCGAACTGTGTCTCCACCCATTTATTAATTTTGGATTCGACATATCCACGGTCAACACCATAGGTCTCTCGGCTGTATTGTATCACTTTTTCCTTATTCGGCGACTTTGGTACTAGGAAATTCGGGTCTTCCCACGGTACTAAGATTCGGGCCGAAAACGGATGTGAAGTCATACCATCTATCATTAGTTTTATATAAATATAAAACCTTTCAAGAGAAATTATATCTTCAGAATTAAAATACGGAGCAAATTCGCCTTCCAGCACTTTGGCATCAGGGGCACCTAAAGAAAATGTAGCAATAGTACCAACATTTCCGAAAACAGCTTTGAGAAGTGTTTCGGGCAGTTGAGCAGTAAATTGGTGAGTCAGATACAATCCAAGTTTATATTTTCTGGATTCGGATAAGATTTCCTCAAAGCTGCCTGTAGCAAAGTTTTGAAACTCATCAACATACAGATAGAACGGACGTCGTTTTTCGTACGGGATGTTAGCTCTCTGCAAGGCGAAAAATTGTATTCTCGAAACTAAAAGCGCGCCAAGTAAGTTTGCGTTATCGGCACCTATCTTACCTTTTGATAAATTCATTAACAAAATTTTGCCATCATTCATTGCGCCCCAAATATCCAGCGTGGAGTATCTCTGACCCAAAATATTTCTTATTGTGGTAGAAGCTAAGAACCTATTTACTTTATTTTGTATAGGTGCGATTGCGTCAGTGACAAGCTTTTGATTACCTTTCATTTCTTTAAATTCCGTTTCCCAAAATTTGTGAACCAACGGATCTTTGACCTGATGCAAAATATATTTTTGATAATTCGGATCTTCCATTAGTCGCGTAATACCAAGCATAGTTGTACCAGGGACGTCAAGTAAAGTTAAAATTGCATAATTAAGCAGGTATTCAAGTCGCGGCCCCCAGGAATAATCAAAGTGTTGTTTAATAGCCGCAACGAGACCGGAGGCCATTAAATTCTTTTGTGATGGGTCACTCATTTCCAGCAAATTTAATCCCATAGGTCTTTCGGTGTCAGAAGGATCAAAATAAATTACATCTTTTATTCTATGATCGGGAATTCGTTCCAAAACTTTTTCTATAGTTTCACCGTGAGGGTCTAAAACACCGACTCCCGCCCCGTTAGCAATGTCCTGGCTAATCATAGATTCAAGAAGAGTCGATTTACCTGTACCGGACTTCCCTATCAAATACATGTGGCGCAGTCGGTCATCGCCATTAGCCAAACCGAACATCATTTTATTACTTCTATAAGTTGTAGTACCTATATAATTGCAATCTGATACAGGCAGGTTGGCTGGCGGCTCTGATTTTCGGGAATATGTCCAGGATATATTTGGGGTATCGATGTTTGACATGGGATAGTGATAAATCGTGGCTATTTCTTCCGTGTTCATTATTATTGCCTTTTCCGAGTCGAAAAACCTCTCCTTAAAGACATTCAACTCCCGGATATTGCCGGAAACAGTATCCGCTTTAAATCCGTTTAAACTGGAAGACGTAAACTGTTTGAGTGCCGCTAAAATGGACCGCATATGAGTATCTGCCCTATCTTTATTTTCAGCTAAGGCAACTATTCTGATGACAACCTCGAAACCCATTCGGGATAGCTTGTTTTCTATTGCCTTCATTTCCAAATCCTGTGTAGGTGTGAGTTTTGGAGGCAAAGGTGTTTTATTGTCCGGACGTCTTGTGTCAACCTGGCTGGGTTTGTAAGTAAAAAAACCTGTTACAATTCCTGCGGCAACTTCAGCAGCTTCATTTGATACCAATTTAAGAGCCCCGGATATGGGGTTTACGTTACCACTACTAGCGGAACCGTCCCTGACCGATTTTACATATTCCGCTCCCGCTTTTTGCCAAGTATCAGCCAAAGGTTTGATAAGCATTTGTATCCACAATTCCTCGCTTTGTGTTACACCGGTAAGTGCTGAAGTTATACTTGAGAGAGGATCTATTTCAAAATCCCTAAAACTTTTTACCGGATAAAAATCCGGTTTGGTAAACGATACGTGTGAAACCTCGTAATACATTCCCTCACGTTTTTTCTGAGAAACATAGTCAGGTACTGCCCTTATTTGAGCTGATGGGTATTGAGCATATATTTGGCTTTCAACAAATTTTAAAATATGAGGGGGAACAACTACGAAAAATTTTATACCGGTGTCGCCCGATGCGGCCATTTCAAAAGAAAAATGTTCTTGCGCTCTGGGATCATCCTTCAACAGACCGTGAATAGAGGCAAACATGTTTTCTGCAGATAATGATGAAAATTGTAAGTCTTTGGGCGATTCGTCGTTTTTGCTTAATTGGACCTCTAAAACCTCGAAGCCTTTTAATTCGGTCTGCGACACAGGAAGATCTTCCGATATGTTACGGAGACGAAGGTACATTAGGAATAGGAATATCAAAAAAAGAACTAAGACTATTAAAAAGTAGCTAAGAAACATCTATAGACACACTTTCCCCCGCCCTTATTTGGGGCGGGGGTAGAAAGGAGAGAGTACTAGAGCTATTCTATTACAAGGTTTCAGCTAAGTCAAATCCCAAAACGACAACAATATCTGCCCTATCGATTTCAGTATCTCTAAAGAATTCCCGGGCCTTTGACTTGGTCAATACGTTTTCAATACCAAAAATTGAGGCATATTTTCGGGTGCTTATGGAATCCTGCAGATCTGTAATAAGCACACTTTGTTTAATATCCTCATCGGAATTATTAACCGCTACCACTCTGCCCCCATTGTTAGCGACTACGCGGGCGCCGAATGCGGCGAAACCGGCTTTGCCTGCTGCGTTCAAAATAGCCACAGAATACCCTTCTCTGGAAATCGGTGACAATGACATAAGTTCGCGAACCTCCTGATCTATTACTTCCGTGTCCATAATATAGTTATTTAAATAAGGGTTATCTATCAACCTATCTGAAGGCAAAGTACGAATAAAAGAGGCTATTTTTAAAAACTCCTTAACTGAAAAATTTGACCGCAAATGGGTCGACATATTACTAATAAATTCTTTATCTATTAAATTAGATAACTCACCAGTTCCCCAAAATTTGTCGGTGTGTTCGGCAGATTTATAATCAACTACAACATATCGCTCCGCCTTTAGTCCGAAAATAGGTAGCAAACTGGTTTCAAGTGTATTAATTCCGCTTTCCAATGTATCGGTCTCTTCGCTGTCATTTAGCTCGCTTACTAAAAATATGTTTGATAGCTTCTCAAGACCCAAGCGGCCCGGCATATCTATTTCGTAATCTAGGGGAATTTCATACGTAAAAACACGCTCTCCCTCAATATCAAAAATTTTAAATTGGAGTTTTTGTATTTTTATGGGTGTATCTGATAAATTCTCGGCTATTACGTATAAAACCGTGGGATAGGTATTTTCATCAAATGTAACTTCGCCGGGTGTAAGAGCGGATGCCAGATTGCGGTCTATGAGCTTATAAACAGAATACCCGGATAAAATTAAAAAAGCGCCAAAAGTTAGTGCCAACACATACAAAACGCGCTTTATACGCTTCTTAGTATAATTCTTCTTCGTTTTGAGCTTAACAGCTCCTTTTTTGCGGGCAGCTTTGACGGGCATGTCTGTTTATTATAATAGCAGAAATACTATTTAAAGTAAGGCGTAAAATCGTTGGGCAGAGTAGATTTGAGTAAAAGATTACCACCTGTTTTTGGGTGTCTAAGTTCTATAGATAACGCGTGAAGCATAAGTCGAGGAAAATATTCGCTCGAATCCGCAAATTCTCTACGTGTGCAATAAATCTCATCGCAGGCTATCGGGTGGTTTAATGCCGCGCAGTGAACTCTAATTTGGTGCGTTCTGCCTGTTTTGGGTCTCACCGTAACCGAGGTATAAATACGATCTGCCTTACTGAATTCTTCAACTTTTTCTATATGTGTCTGAGATGTCCTTCCATCGGGAGAAATTGCAAATTTAAAGGGAAATTTTGGATTTCTTTTTATAGCTGCGTCTATATCAATAATCGGATCGGGTATCTGACCCATTAGCACAGCTTTGTATTCTTTTTTTACCTGACGATCCTTGAACTGTTGCAAAATATCTTTAAACGTTTCCGGATCTTTTGCCATTAGTATTACACCGGAAGTATCTTTATCTAGACGATGTAAAATACCCGAACGTGAGGTAAAATCCGTAATTTCAGTCTCATCTTCCATTTCTATCTGTTCCTCTACAAAATCTTGTAAAGTTACTCCGGAATGGGTAATAGACCTGTTTACGACTAATCCGCTTGGTTTATCTAAAGCTACTAAATAATCATCTTCAAATATTATTGACGGCTGTATGTTCATCTTTTGTTAAATATAAAGCAACTTTCTCTAATATTTCAGACGGAAGCACTTCCGCTTTTATAATATATTCCTTAATTCCGTAGGTCTTACATTCCGCAATAAAATCGGCTTCATTAACATTTGAAATTATTAATACAGGTTTAGATGACAGTTTTGTGTTAGCTGACAACTCTTTTAGCAGGCTTAAACCGTCCAATTTTGGGAGCATCACATCTAAAAGCATAAGGTCCCATTCTCCTCTGTTAATCTCCTCCCTGGCTAACAGACCATCTTCCACCGGAGTTACTATGTAACCTTCTTCCTCTAGGATTTTCTTGTAAATTTCCATAATACTTCGATTGTCTTCTATTAGCAGAATCCTGTTGTTCATATTTTTTCCTCTTTATGTTTTTTAAATACAATTAGATAAAACAATTGGGCGCTCGATGTGCAAATCATTAAATCAAAAACATTGTATTTGAATAAACCAAAAAAGTCCAAATAATCATTCACACAACCGTCCCCCCATCTGTCTAACGCGTTTAAAATCGACCCGACAAGAAATACCGCTGTAGCAACTTTTCCTGTGTTTTGTTGTTTCACCAGGATTAACAAGTAAACCGAAAATAAAATCGCTATTATGCCACTTAAAATTGCAAACTGCCGAAATTCCAGAAATTGGTTAAAAAAATACGAACAATTTTGAACCATTATTTATCTAGCTTGGATGCACAATCTGCGCATTTTGTAGCTTCGGGATAAATTTTGAGTCTGGCTTTATCAATTGGATTTCCACACACTTCACAAACACCGTATTTACCCATTTTTATATATGCGAGTGCTTTTCGAATCTGAATTAGTACACCGGATATTACAGAACGATTAGCGTCAGTGAGTTCTCGCTTGGAGTCTTCAAGGATTGCTTCGTCCATATTTTCGGCGTTTTCTTCAGCACGCCCGGGTTGCATGTATGGATCTTCTTCCCTCAGTAATTTATCCTGTTTCTTCAATTCGTTCTCTTTGTTAATTAATTTATTCTTTAAATGTTTTAGTAAATCTGCAGGTAAACTTGTATTCATATTTCCCTTTTTTAATCTCAGATACAACAGTACAGAACTAATTGTAACCAACAATGAACCTATGAGCAAATGTCCCTGCACGTCATAAAACGCAATAATGTAAAGCCCTAACAAACTATTAAGTAATACAAAAGTAACGCCGGAGGAGAATTTATAGCTTCGGTACGCTAAAACCAATTGATTTAAACCTACAACAATTAATACTACTAGAAAATAATTTACTCCACCGAATATCAAAAACTGACCCAGGCAGTAAAAAACCGCCACAAATGACATTGCTATGGCAAATACGTCCGCAATCTTAAAATACGACCAACGGAGTCGTCTTGAGTAGATAATAACCGTTAAAATACTTATTATGTAAAAAGCCGATGCTACAAAAAGAATCGGATCTATCTTTAACAACAACGAGTTATAAGTATAAACAGATGCCCATAATAGGTAGCGTCTAAGAACTTCCGCACTTGCTAATCCTATAAAGACGGCGGTAAAAAAAACGTCGAATATTCGTTCAATTTCAAAGCCATCTTTTTTCCCTTCGTACCATACTACAAAAAAGAAGTATATAGCGGCGGCGGCCAAGAAAATTGTAATAGAAGGAATCTGCTGGCCTAACAAATTAATTGTCTGAGGTAGAAGCATAATTAAGCTGTTGAAACATACTCACCTGAGCGTGTATCTACTTTTATCTTATCACCAATTTTGGCAAAGGTAGGTACTTTGACAATCGCACCGTTTGCCAAAGTGGCATCTTTGAATACGGTACTCACAGTGTTTCCCCTAAACCCGGGTTCGGTGTATGTAATTTCAAACACCATAGTAATTGGTAAGTCAACGGATACAGGTCGGTCCTCAAAATACAAAACCTGGACGTTTATACCTTCGATTAAAAACCTTGCCGGCTCCCCTATTATATCTTCGGCAATATAAATTTGTTCATAGGTGTCGGGATCCATAAAAACGTAGTCTTTTTCTTTGTACAAATATTGGGCATTTTTCCTCATTACGTCCGCGTCATCAACCTTTGCTGAAGCCAGGTAGCTTTTTTCCAAAACCTGACCGGTTAACAAGTTTCTGGCTTTAACCTTTACGTTTGCGCCACCCCTTGCAGACTTTATGTGTTCATACTTCATAACCAAGTATGGTGAATTATCTTCTTTAAATATTGTTCCTGTTTTTAGTTCATTAGCCAACATATTCGTTTCCTTATATAAAAACAATGTAATACGGGCTGAGTAATAAAACTCTGGTGCCGCGGGTGAGAGTCGAACTCACATGGAGGTTGCCCTCCAAAGGTTTTTGAGACCTTCGCGTCTGCCATTCCGCCACCGCGGCACGCACACCCAGGGTATTTTAGCATGAATACGCCCAATGACGTAACCCCCAAAGCTTATAGCGCTGATAAGGAACTTTTTATTCGTGTTTTTCTACTTCGTAAAACTTTGTGTATTCACCTTTAAAGAATAAATCTATTTCTCCTGTAGGACCGTTTCGGTGTTTAGCTAAATTCAATTTAAGATTACTTCTGTCATCCTCATTTGGCCTGTATAAAAACATAACAAGGTCGGCATCCTGCTCAATAGAACCGGAATCGCGCAAGTCCGACAGCTGTGGTTTTTTATCACCACCCCGTTGTTCCACTGCCCTGGATAATTGTGAGAGTGCTAAGACAGGTACTTTTAGTTCTCGTGCAAGGTTTTTTAAACCTAAAGATATTTCGGATACTTCCTGTACTCTACTCTCAGCCTTGTTAGCTTTCATAAGTTGCAAATAATCCACCACGATCAAATCAATTTTATGCTCTAACATGAGCCTTCGTGCTTTTGTACGCATTTCCAAAACGCCTAATCCCGGGGTATCGTCAATAAATATTGGGGCTTCTGCAAGTTCGCCTGCCGCTATACCATACCTTTCAAAGTCCTCGGGTTCCAGGTTTCCTGTTGATATACGCCAGTTGTCGATTCCTGCCTGGGACGATATAAGCCTGTCTACTATCATTTCCCTACTCATTTCCAAGGAAAACACCGCTATACCATTTTTTTTAGTTGTTGCAGCATACTGTGCAATATTCATTGCTAACGAGGATTTTCCAACGGAAGGACGCGCCGCCAGAATTATTAGGTTTTCTCTCTGCAATCCGGATGTCATTCTGTCCAATATTTTCAAGCCTGTAGGCACCCCCCGGAGTTCTCCTTTATTTTTTGACAATTCATCCAGTCGTTCAAAGGTAATTTCCAAGGTCTCCTTAATGGATATAAAATCCTGGTGAACACTATCCTGGGAGACCGAATACAACAACTGCTCCGATCTATCCAGCAGATCAGACAACTCTGACTCCTTAAAGACCAGCTCGTTTATTTCTGCCGCGACACTAATTAAGGATCTTTTTATGGATGCATCTTTAATAATTTTTGCGTACGTTTCGACGTTTGCAACGGTTGGTACAGAGTTTACTAAGTCTGTCAAATAGCTAACACCACCGGCATTTTCCAATTCATTAATGGCCTTAAGCTGTGATGGAACAGTTATTAGATCGGCCGGTTCACGCTTTTCGTAAAGAGTTAATACAGCGTCGAATATTATTCTGTGGGCCTCTTTGTAAAAATGTTTGGGACGTAAAAACTCAACAACTTTAACTATAGAATCTTTGTCTAGTAATAAAGCCCCCAGAACTGACTTTTCAGCTTCCAGGTCATGCGGGGGCACGTACATAGGATCATTTGAACGAACTTGTTTTGAACTCATATTAGTGACTTGGCTCAAGTACGAATATTTCTGTCTCTAAAGGTATGTCATTCTTACCTGATATTTTCAGCTTATCCAGTTTTTTTACATTATTTTCAACACCCATTTCATCCAAAAACTTGTCCAGACTATCTAAACCTTCCACTCCGGTAAGATCCGTAGTTTTGTAGTGCATTGGTATCACTATTCCGGGTTCTATGGAAGAAATTACTTTGGCGGCCAATTCGGCATCTATCGTAAATTTGCCCCCGACCGGAACCATCAAAATGTCTACCGTATCAATTTTTTCCAAAGTGGATTGTTCTAACTCATGACCTAAATCGCCCAAATGTAAAATTCTTACACCTTCGAGTTCGACTAAAAAAATAGTGTTAGGACCACTCTCAGCTCCGTCTTTTGCATCATGTTTAGTAGGATATCCATTTATAAAAACACCCTTGGTTTCGTATTCACCGGGGGTGTCGATAAACAGCCTATAACCTGTTACACCTGATACATTATTATGATCAAAATGCTTGTGTGAAACTAACAAAATATCCGCATCCAATTTTGGAAGTTTATACCCTACTTTGGAATCGTAAGGATCAATAACGATCGTCGATTCTTTTCCTTTGATTTTAAAGCATGAATGGCCTATGTATGTAATTTCCATAAAAGTATATTAACACATTTTTCCGTGTTCAAATTCAAATTTGTAAAGTAAAATAAGTTAATGCGATTCTCGGAACTGCCCAAAAAAGTCGTTTTATCTTATATTGGTCTGGTGGTCTCGTACGTAATTTGGTCCGCCGCCACGCCAATAATTAAACTTACACTAGATTTTATCCCCCCCTACACCTTTTTATTTTTACGGTTTTTAATTGTGGGAATAATACTTTTACCTTACGTTATATACCTTTTACAGGTTAACAGGGTTGCCCGTCAAGACTACCTGAATATTGCCCTTCTGGGTGTGTTTTCTCAAAGTTCGCTAATTATCCTTTTTGTTGCACTTCAATACACAACTTCCTTGGATGCTACGATAATCGGAATTTTGGGACCACTGTTATCAATGGTGGCGGGTCATTATTTTTACAAGGACCGTATAAATGCGAAAGTAAAATTGGGTACTGTAATTACTTTAATTGGGGCGTTAATTGTTACTATTGAACCTTTACTCATATCAGGTGATTCCGTTGAAACAGTAGATTCTGTTAAACGGTTTTACGGCAATATTTTAATACTTATTTATAACCTATCCTTTTTGCTTTATGTGATTTGGGCAAAAATTAGTTTGGGACAGACACCACGTATTCTCAAAAAAACATTGCACTTTATCCACTTGAAACCTATGAGCAAGGAATACCCCGCAGGAGTAACCACGGCCTTATCATTTTATGTAGGTTTGTTGACAATGATACCTGCGGCAATCGTTGAAAACTTAACCACATCCCCCGTAGACGTAATGAGTATGGGAGTAAAACCTATCATCGGACTGCTATATATGGCGGTGTTCTCATCCATTATAGCCTACTTCGCTTTCGAAAGGTCTCTCGATAACGTTACCGTATCTGACACAGCACTTATGGGATATACGCAACCTTTGCTAACACTTCCATTCGCGTATTTACTATTAAAAGAGCTGCCAACCCCGGGAATGGTTTTCGGGTGTGGAGTAATATTTACCGGAATATTGATTGCTGAAATTGGCGCACACGCAAGGGCAAAACTGGCTGAGGCGGCATCCTTGTCAGACGCCTAAAATACTGATATACTCTCTAACGCGTATGAAGAAAAATATACACCCAAAAGTATACAACGAGGCCACGGTTACCTGTGTTTGTGGTAACCAATTTACTACAATTTCGACCCAGCCGTCACTGGCAGTGGAAGTATGCAGTAACTGTCACCCATTATTTACAGGACAACAGAAGTTTGTAGATACAGAGGGAAGAATCGACAAATTCAATAAAAAAATCAAACAAATGGAAGGCAAAGTGCAGGAACACAAAGCGAAAGTTGAATCCAAAGCTAAAAAACAGCAATCAGCAACAAATCAAAAAGCTCCTTCTCTTAGGGAACTAATGAAGCAAGTAAAAGAAGAAACCCCTGAAAAAACACAAGAGTAGAATATAAGTATGCAAGAAACCCTTCAAAACCTACAGGCAGAAATAGAGGCTGTATCCGGTCAAATTACCCAATACTATAACTTGGCTGATCAGGAACCGAACGAAGATATGAAGAAGCTTATTCTTGAAGAAGCACAGGCACTGGTCCAGCAAAAAAAAGATCTGGAAAATACCTTGAACAGCCTTGTAAACGGCAATAACAATGATGATTCAGATATTCCGGATACCGACCCGATAAATCCTAACATTGCGATTTTGGAAATCAGAGCCGGAGCCGGAGGTGATGAAGCAGGGCTTTTTGCAGCCGATTTATACAATATGTATACCCGTTTTTTCGAACGAAAAGGTTGGAAACATGAAGAAATATCTTTTTCGGAAAACGAAGCCGGAGGCGCAAAACTTGTGAGCGCCGAGGTGAGAGGTCTTGGCGTATATCCCCTTTTAAAAAACGAGTCAGGTGTGCATAGAGTTCAACGCGTACCCGTAACAGAATCAGCCGGCCGAATACATACATCCACGGCTACTGTTGCGGTTTTACCTCAGCTTAAAAAAGTAGATATCGAAATAAAACCGGAAGAATTAAAATGGGAATTCTTTAGAGCCGGAGGACACGGCGGACAGAACGTTAATAAGGTTTCCACGGCGGTACGCCTAATTCATCTTCCTACTAATATCATAATCGAATGCCAGGAGGAACGTTCCCAAGGTAAAAACAGGGAAAAGGCCTTAAATGTTCTGTATTCGAAAATTTATACATTGATGCAGGAGCAACAGGTAAAAAAGGTTTCTGATCTTAGAACATCACAAGTAGGAACGGCCGATAGAAGCGAAAAGATCAGAACTTATAATTTTCCGCAGGACCGCGTGACAGATCACAGAATCAACACAAGCTGGCACAGCATTAATAATATTATGCTGGGTTTCATCGATAATATTCTGGAAGATTGTTCCAATATAGACCCGAAGGCTGTTGAAACCGAAAACGAAGATTAAAGTTGTTCCGGCGCTTCTTCTAAAGTGGCTTTTACTTTTAATTGGTTTCCGTTTCTATCAATAGAAATCTCTATTGAATCGCCTACTTTATACTTCACCAAAACGGACCCTAACGGGCTTGTACCTGATAAAACTTTGCCATCGACAGCCGTAATAATATCTCCCCGTTTGATATCTGCTTTAGCAGCAGGGGTATTTGGGTATACTCGACTTATGAACGCTCCTTCAGGAAGTCTACGCAGCTGAGCAACCTCATGAGAAATCATGACGTAGTTTACACCAATAAAAGGCCTAACCAAACGTCCTTCCTTTAAAAAAGTTTCTAATAAAGGTTTAAGCGTATTTACAGGAATAGCAAAGCTAATATTATCTGCACCAGGTGTTGTTGCTACATTCATGCCAATTACCTGACCCGCAGAATTTAGCAGTGGCCCTCCCGAGTTACCCGGGGTTAACGCAGCGTCTGGTTGAATTACACTATCGTAAGCCGTGGTAGATGTTCCAAAACCACCTGAAGCATTTATTGCCCTACCTATGCCGGAAACAACACCCACAGTTACCGTATTTTGAAAACGTCCTAACGCGTTACCAATTGCGATTGCTCTTTGACCCACTTTTAGTTGGTCGGAATCGCCTAAATTTACAGTGGGAAGATTTTTAGCGTCAATTTCCAGAATGGCTACATCCTGTACTGTATCCAAATGAACCTTTGAAACATCATAGGTTTTACCATCTTTCATAACAACGGAATATTCGCCGTCCTGGGTATCAACCACATGGCTGTTTGTGATGACTAGACCGTTCGAATCGACTATAAAACCGGTGCCTATACCCTCTTCGTTGGTAGACGGGCCGGTAAAAGGATCAAAACCATAGGTACGAACCACCACTGATACAACAGCGGGTGAAACTCTATCAACAACGTCTATTATTGCGGATTCTTCCTGAACAATTTCCGACTTTATTATATTGTTGTAACCGGATTTCTTTTTATTAAAAATGTCGGAAAAAATGTTGCCTGTTTTATCAAAAACTTTAGAAATACTTTGACCTAGGTTAAACTTGCCGGACGAATTTGAAAACCTGCCAACAGCATAAATTACAGACAAAAAAATAATAAGGGCTAAAACGCTTAATATTCTTCTTGTTCTGTTCTGCATACAACCTTAATACAAATCAAATAATTTTTTCTTTCGGCAACGTGTAGGTGAAAACTATATCTGCTTGGCAAGTTCTAAGGCCTTATCCAACTGAGGATCTCTATTATTGTTAAAATCATCGTCTGTTCTATCTACCTTAATATCAGGCTCTATACCTTTTTTGTGAACCCATTCCTTCTTAGGGGTTAACCACTTTGCTATTGTAATGTGTACTCCGGAACCGTCTTCGTAATCCTTAGCCGTTTGAATAGTACCCTTACCAAAAGATTTATTACCAATTAAAACCGCACCGATATTGTCATGCAAAGCCGCAGCGATAATTTCGGAGGCGGAAGCACTTCCTTCATCGATTAAAACGTAAACTGCGGGTAGTTTCTGAAAAACACCAACTCTTTTGGCCATGCTCGGGGTCTGTTTACCCATATCACTTTCTTCGTATAGTACCGGTTTATCCCTGAAAAACTCCTCACCGATGTATACGGCAGCCGTTAGATACCCTCCGGGGTTGCCTCTTACATCAAGTATTACTGAGTCCAAATCCTTCATTTTTATATTTATCTCAGATACAATTTTTGACCATTCCGTATTAGTATCATCACCAAACCGACTAAGTTTTATGTAAGCAACGCCATCTCCTTTGTCCTCCCAGGTGATACTCGGGACGTTGATTGTCCCTCTTGTTATTTTTACTTCCCGGGGGTCGTTTTTGTCCGTTTGTACTTTTAAAGTTACAGCCGTACCCGCCTCTCCTCGGATTTTTGAAACTGCTTCGCTAATACTTATGCCAGCGGTAGATTCATCGTTTATAGATAAAATGTAATCTCCGGCTTTTAAACCGGCGGCTTTGGCGGGTGATCCTTCCATGGGTGCGGCTATTATAAGGATACCGTCTTTCATGCCTAATTCAGCACCAATGCCTTTATATTCACCATTTAAATCTCCGTTTACGGCCTCATTTACCTTTGGAGGTAAAAACGAGGTATACGGATCTCCTAATGACGCAACCATACCCTGAATTGCGCCATACATCATTTTTTGAGGATCAACAGGACGTTCCAAATATGTATTGGTCACATCGTTCCAAACATCCCAAAAAAGTTGAAAATCAACAGTTGTGTTTAATGCTGTTTTATTTTTGATTTCTATTGGAATTGGGTTTTTACGTAGCTGAAAAACATAACCACTATTGCCAAAGTAATAACCGCCGTAAAAACAACCTATGGCGATTAATATTACTAATAGTGTGCGCTGAAAGCGTTCAAAATTATTCATGGCAGCCTTTATTCCAAAGTCAGTAGATTTGGTATTTTCACTTCAACTGTCTTCTGACTATCCGGGAACTTAACAAATATACTAAATTCTAAAACTCTGTCAACAACCCCAACCTCCCCGAAAAACTGCCTATCAAGCACTATAACGTTAGCACCCTTTTTCATGGGCTTTAAAGGAACATATTTCTTTGCTTTCTCCACTTCATCAGATTCCTGAGTCGGCGGCGTTGGAATTCTTAAAAGGTTTTTCTCTCCGTAAAAAAACACATACCTGTTTGAAATTAAGTTTAGTAACTGGTAAATATCTTCAGGAGTAGCAACTTCTCCAAATCCTGTAAAAACACCTAGTGTAATGTTATTAGCTTTTGCGTAAGCATATGTTTCACGGTCAGTACTGCCCGCTAAAACTCCTCCCCAACCGGATTTTACAGCCTGTTGTAGTAAAACCATATTAACGTGATTCCCAACGTACACAATTTTACCGTCAGCTGACTGAGCAGAAAACTGGTCCAAATAAAACTTTTCAAGGATGCTGGAAGGGTTTGGGAATACTATCAGCTCGCCGGCAAAAAATTTAGAAGAGCAAACAGGCAGGCAAATATCTTTTACAGGAGCTTTGATCAGGACAGATGATTTTTCTATTACTTTGTCTACCACTCCCCATACACCGGATAAAAGTGGATACTTTCTTTCGGCTTCTCCAAACTCAAAACGATCCTGAGTATTCTTAAACAAATACCCATCATATTGCGACATAATTTTTTCTTTTCCATGAGACCCTAACTCCATGTTTGCATAATAAAATTGTCCGTTCTTTTTAAACCCCTTGGGAGAGAATTTCTGCGGAAGGTATGTCGACCTTTGTGCATAGATACAATCGCCGATATGATCAAATGGTTCTACTGTATCACCCTGTTTCACATATAAAGAACCTTGGACAGGCATTGCTCTTTCTATAAAAACGTCATATTTTTCTGTTACTCTGCGTAAAACCGGTACCAACATATTATTTAATATCTCCTCCTGCCGAACGAATAAAAGAACTGTATTGTCTGTACGCTGAGGCAAAATCTGTCTTACCTGTACGGGTGTCAAAAATTAGGCCTGATTTTCCTCCCGACACTATTCTTTCCACTTGAGGGTTTCCCGCCGGTTTGAGCATAATTTTTGTTCTTTCTTCTTTTGGGAGAGGAAGTACAAATATTTTGTCTTTCTCTAAATCAATTATCTGGCTTGTTCCAATCTGAGAAGCTATCAGACACTCTATACCGCTTGGAATCGAAATTAAGGTCGCAAGTTTTTCGGGGTGAACGGTAATACCCGGATCTTTCCCTAAGTAAATCCTCAGAAGGTTTGTAAGAATAGTGCTATCATTTGAATCCACAAAAATGTCGTATGCGCCGGTGCCCTGTAAGAGTTGAAGTATTAACATGGTGTTTACGTCCTCAATACCATGTAAAGTATTAAAACGACAACCTAAAAATACGATAGGTTTTTCAGCGGGAACTTTAAAATTTTGAACAGTTTGTAAAAGCTTGGAATCCATTTCCACGCGTGATACTAAGTCCGAGACCACAACCTGAGGATATAACGACAAATTTGCAGCAAAGTCCTCTTCAACCGGATCCTGTGTCTCCCCCGCCGGATACTGTAATGGTTTACTGCTAAAAATCTGGTCCTTTGTGGCCACAGCGTAGTTATTTATCATTATCGGGTAATACTGTTCCGTACGAAGCAATAGTTCGTACATAGAAATGTACATTTTTAAACCAAGATCTATTTTCGGGGGCTCTAAAAATCCGGATAAAATAACATCACAATCTGACAGTTTTAGGTCAACGTCTTTACACATTTGATCAAAAAGTGCGCGATAAAAGGAAGTTTCAGTGGTAAAAGCCGAAAACAGCTCAGGTGAATACACATATGGGTAATTCCAAAAGGTATATTCCTCTGAAGATTTGTATATTAATCCCGTAACATCATGGGCACCAATGTAGGCAGCTAAAACAGGCATGCGTAAATAATAACAGAGATACGCGCATGGATAAAGCAATCATTTTGTCTATGTAGTAGTTTAAAGCGCGTGTTGATCGGTAAAAGGCAGTAAAGCCATGTAACGTGCTTTTTTAATTTCAGTTGCTAACTTTCTCTGGTATCTTGAACTGATGCCTGTATATTTATTAGGTACAATTTTGCCTCTGTCAGAAGTAAATCTCTTAAGAGTAAGCACCTCTTTATAATCCGGCTCAGTGCCTGTTTGCGTAAAATAGCAGCTATTAACCCTTTTTACGGATCTCGCAGTTCTTGTCGGTTTAGTATCTTTTTTCTCTTTTTTCATATTTGCCTTATTTAGTTTCTTTTGGTGTATCTAAATCAAAATCCAAATCACCGAAATCCATGTTGTCGGAACCACCTTCACCAAAACCGGTGTCCTCGTCGCCTATTATATCATCATCGTCCACAGAACCATCTTGTTTAATCTTGGATAGTATTATCATGTCATCGATTACGATTTCGGTTTTATACTTTTTAGAACCTTGAGGATCCTGCCAAGTTCTTGTTTGTAAACGACCTTCAACATACACTTTAGTACCTTTTTTTAATAACTGGCCACAAATTTCAGCGAGTTTGTTCCAAGCCACAACGTTGTGAAAATCAGCTGCCTGTTTACGTTCACCGCTTGTTACCCATTCTCTGTTGGTAGCTATAACAAAACTTGCTACAGCATTACCCTGTGGAGTGTATCTCATTTCCGGATCACGGGTTAAGTTGCCAATTAACATTACTTTGTTCAGATTTCTTGTTGCCATAGTATCCCTTCTCTCCTTTGGAAAGTGCACATCTAAATATGCACATCCCTATTTATCTAAAATTTCAGCTTTTCGCTGTAACTAAATACCTAAGTAAATCAGGCAATAGACTTAATTTGTTTTTAAATTTGTCTAAAGCGCCGGAATCTAATTCCACAGTCAAAACGTCATAGTAACCGTCTGTGTTTCGATTTATTTCGTAGGCAAGTTTTCTTTTGCCCCAATAATCTTGTTTTATTATTTTGCCATTGAAAGACTTGACCAGATCCTGGATTTGAGTAGAAAGGTCCTTCGCTCCCTGATCCGTAAGACTCGCTTTAGCTATTGTCATCAATTCGTATGTTTTCATATTGTCCTGATTAACAACCAAATTATATAGTTGCTACCGCCCCATGTCTACCTAAGACTATATACTGACAGTAGATTTTTCAGTCAGTGAATATTACAAAAAAAGCTGTCATTATGCAACAATTAGTCTCACACACTAAAGTTGAACTCAACCACGTCTCCATCACGCATTATGTAGGTCTTTCCCTCTAGCCGTAATAGACCTTTATCCCTTGCCAATTTCAGACTCCCCAAAGAAGCCAAATCCTCGTAGGCCACAATCTCGGCTGAAATGAATCCACGTTGAAAATCCGTATGGATAACGCCGGCAGCTTCGGGAGCCGATGAACCTTTTTTAACGGTCCATGCCCGTACTTCCTTAGGCCCCATGGTCAAAAATACCTGCAACCCAAGAATATCAAAACCTTTACGGATTACCTGATTAAGGCCGGACTCCCTTAATCCCAAATCCGACATAAAAGCATCTCTATCCGCCGGATCATCCATAGAGGCTATCTCTGACTCTATTTTTGCTGAAATCTTTATCCCGTTATAACGATCTATAACATCAGAATGAATAGATTTTATATCCGCTCCGGCTTCGGACTCAGAAACATTAAAAACATAAATCAAGGGTTTAAATGTTAAAAGATTATATTCCTTTAATAAATCCTTCTGTTTAGTACTTAGATTTAAACTGTTTGCCAACTTACCCTCCCCCAAGGCTTGCCTGACAGTAAGGAGTAAATCGTATCTCTCTATACCCTCTGCAGTCTTATCGGATTTTAGCTCACGTTCGCCTTTTTCAAGTTTTTTATCTATAACCTGAATATCCGCTAAAATAAGTTCGGTATTTATTATTTCTATATCTGACGCAGGATCCGTGGCTCCTGCTCTAACCACATTGTCATCGTCAAAGGCTCGAACGACCTGGACAAGGGCGTCTACCTCCCGAATATGACTCAAAAACGCGTTACCCAGGCCTTCACCTGACGAAGCTCCTTTTACCAAACCGGCAATATCATAAAATTTCACAACCGCAGGAATAATCTGCTCCGGTAATTCCCTATCCCCTTGTCTTTGACCGTAATCAACTCTAACTATTTCTGCTAATCTATTTAAACGTTCGTCAGGTACATCTACAATTCCGATGTTAGGCTCTATTGTTGCAAAAGGATAATTAGCCGCCAAAGCAGCCTGTCTTTTAAGCAACGCGTTAAATAAAGTGGATTTACCTACATTCGGAAGACCCACAATTCCAAGGGATAAACTCATAACTTGCATTGTAGCAATATAGTGAGGAAGTGAAAATGGCGGGCAAGTAAAAAAAGGGAAACCTAACCGTTGTCTTTAAGACTTGAGATAGATTTCCCTCCAGGATCACCCTTTTTTACATCGTGAGCTAAAATAAGGGTTTCAAGTATCGACGGAACTGATGTCGGTTGGAAACGAATTTTCTTGGTTTTCACACCGGGTTTCATTCTACTTCCCTACCCTTTCTAATATATATCCGAGTTCGCGATAGATGTGAGATTTGGCCTCATTATAATCTGGATTGTCCTTATTGTCCATTTCGCTCAGTTGTTCAACTGAGTAGTTGGTGACTAAATCTCTGGGAAGTCTGATAACAATTCCCATTTCGTTATTTTTGGCTACCGCATACAAAAAATTAGCTTCTATGTCATATAAATCTAAATTAGAAGGTCTTTCGTAATCCCCTTCGTAAATTTTGGGCAAATTACCTTCAGTTACAACCCGACAGCTACCTTGGCCGTTCGAAATCTCCGCTTTCTTAACGTCAAAAAGAGCAAGTTCCTTTGAAAATTTGCCATCATGTATTGTCAGTACAAAATCTGCGCCTTCGTTAACATCACGGAAAGCAGGCGGCTTTTGAAAAACCATGTCATAACCAACATCCGGAAAGTCATAACCTGAAACAATTCTTCCTGCAACAATCTCAGCCTTTATACCGTCAACCAACGATTCAACATGGTCAAATAAGCCTAATCTTTCCGTATGGGCTGCCGATACAAGTTTCATAGCCATATCAAGAGCTTTGGGGTCAGATAATCCCAAGTTAACAGCACGCCCGATAGCTCCGGACTTAATAATATTGTCCATATTTAGTTTTCCTGCATTGGCTTCTGCCAAGACACAGATATCACAAGCGGTGACTAATATATCATTAACCTGATTAAATGTTCCTTCATCGGTAAATTCCTGCATAACACTTAAAAACCTTTTAACACCTAAGGCGCGCAGCCGAACGTCGGCATAATAAACTTCCGATTTACTGTTGCTGCCCACTAGCCTCTTTTCCAAAGACTTATTCATTGCATCCCAATAACCATTAACCCACTCCATTGCAGTTTCATAACCGGAATTTTTTTCGGGTTTAGATAAAGTGGTCTCCTCTAACACTAATTTCTCAAGCACCTCATCAACCGAAATGCCTATTTTTTCTAACTCTTCTGTCGTAAGTCTTTCTAAATCATTTATGTTGTATGTAACCTCGGGGGGCTTAATATATCTTTCGGGGGATATGGGTGTAAATCTAGCCTTGCCTGATTCAGCAAGTCTTGAAAAATTATCGGTTAAAGTCGAATGTGGTAGAGCTTCATAACTTGCAGCCATCACCTAATGTTAGCATATATTTAAACAGGCAATTTACGCCATCATTAAAATCTCTTATCATATTATCAATGCCCGTTTTTAAGTTTGTTTTCAAAACAATATTCGGTTTTGGATTATTAGTACTTGGTTCATATTCTACTTATGCTGCAGATATTACTGCCCCTGTAACTACACATGTAATGGATCCTTCTTCTCCTGACGGAGATAATGGTTGGTTCGTTACACCAATTAACTTTACTCTTACCGCAACAGATCTGGATAGCGGCGTCAGCCAAATAAATTACAGAATAGACGGCGGCACATGGCAGACTTTTTCTTTTGAAAATACTTTAAATTTGGCGCCTAATGCATCATTTGAAAACTATTCCGCGGGTTCATCCATATCTACAACTGATTGGGAAAAAACTACCAGTGATCCAGGTACATCTTACTCAAGAGATAACTCAACCACGCCTGCCGGCTTTGAGACTACTTCAATACGTGTCGGTTCTACATCGCCTGGCTGGCACGGGATTAACCACGCCGCAACTTATGCGGCTGCTACACCTTTGGCTAACATGACCACAGGAATATGGGTAAAAACAGATAGCTTAACATCGACCGCTTATATCAAGGTTTATTCCGTTTCGTTAGACACGAATAATCTACCCGTTTACACTTACCTGGGTCAAAGTTCGGGAATATCAGGAACCAATGATTGGGCCAAACTTACATACAATTTTGTGGTAACCGACCCTTTTTCTGTGGGTATTTACATAGATATCGGTTTTGACGGTTCCGGTACGGCCTGGTTTGATGCCGCCGAAATTACATCGTCGCTTCAGACGCGCAATGTCGAATTTACCGTAGGTTCTGACAGCAGCAACCATACGGTGGAGTACTACTCTGTAGACCGCTCGGGAAACGCTGAAACCTATAACTGCAGTACTGATGATAACTGTGTAACTTTTAAATTAGACCAAACACCTCCCGGCAATTGGCACGATTCCGGTGCTTTTAGAGGTTTACTTGGTTCTGATCATGCGTTGTATGTATATACAGTTGTTGAAGATGCTACCTCAGGCATATCCACTTTTACAGACAAATATATGTATCACACTGACGTAGAACCGGGTTTCGGCAGATTTTCAAACATTACAACCTGTTCTTCTACCTGGCAAAGCGACCAATGGGTGGTGCTAATATCGCCTCCTTTTATACCGGGTGTGCATTCAGCATATTTGTTAACGCCGAAAACCGAGTTTTGTAATAATGACTGGAAAACCTGTAAAACTGTTAGGTTTTTGGCAGAAGATTTAGCCGGTAATTCTGCCACAAAAGACTATTGTATAAACGGTCCGTGGGTAAAATTCCGCGGCGGTGGGCTGGTCCGAAGTAACTCAGACATTAGTATGATATCTGAACCGGAGGAAGATAACACGGATGGGGTGATAGAAGCAGAAGGCGATCTAGTTAACTTTTTCACATCAACAAAGGACTGGAAAATGATGCCCGCAGCAAGGCCTACCGAATACGACTATGCCGGATTTAGAAACATTGTTAGAACCTCACCCACTACCAGAACTTCATTAACCACTACATCGGGTGTCTACCAAATTAATACTGACTTTGAAATAAGTAACACGACATTACCAAATAATTTTGATTCCGCATCATTTAACCAAATTTATTTTATTAATGGAGACTTACTTATTTCAAAGAATGTCAAAGTGGCAACGGCTTCTACAGCTTTGTTTATCGTTAATGGAAAAGTCGAAATAGCCAAATCCGTCGACGAAATCGGGATAGCTGTTATGGCCGACGGCGATTTTTATACCGCGTATGACATTGCAGAAGGCGAAGGCGCACCTACTCTAATTTTAGGCGGGATATTTTCTGCAAATAAATTTTGGTTCCAAAGAACTTTGCAAGGTACTAACAACACAAAATATCCGTCAGAAGATTTTACATACCAGCCAAAGTATATTACTGCAATGAGAACCTATTTAGGCACAAACTCAATTCTTTGGAAATCAGTGGAATAAACTGCGAGGTAATTTACATCTTACGTTTTAGCTTAAACTTACCATCAGAAGCGTCTTCTACTATGTAGCCTTTTTCTTCTATCTGACGGCGCACCATATCTGCTTTATCCCAAATACCTGCTTTTCTGTATTCCCCACGCGTCTTTGCCAGATTAACCACATCCTGAGGTATTTCGTAACCAACATAGTTCTCAAGATTAAGCCCCAAAACTGCATCCATTTTTATAGCTGTGGCGATTTTAACCGGCTCGGGCAAATTACTCTTTAACGTATCCCACAATACTGCTAACGCTTCCGGAATATTAAAGTCATTATTTACCGCCTGAATGAACAGTGAAAGGTGCCTTTCTGAAGGGCTGGCGTCTTCACTTTCTTTATATCCGGCTAATATGTCATATAACTTGTGAAGAGAATTTTGCGCTCCGAGTAAAGCTTCCCATGTAAAGTTTAATGTACTTCGGTAATGCGCTGACAGATAAAAATATCTCAAAGCCATTGCGTCATAACCTTTGTTTTCTATATCGACAACGGTAAACGCATTTCCTAAACTTTTACCCATACGTCCCCCGTCCACCTGCAAAAATGCGCCATGCATCCAATAATTTACGAATTTTTTACCGGTCGCGCACTCGCTTTGCGCTATTTCGTTTTGGTGATGAATCATTCGCAGATCTTCTCCGCCCAAATGAATGTCTATTGTCTCTCCTAATTCTTTCATGGCCATTGCAGAACACTCAAGATGCCATCCGGGGAATCCGATACCCCATGGGGAATCCCATTCCTGCCAACGTTTAGTATCAGTAGGCGAAAATTTCCATAATGCAAAATCTGTCGGATTCTTTTTTTCAGGGTTAGGTTCGACCCGCGCGCCTTCTTTTATGCTTTCAGCCGATAAACCTGATAAAGCTCCGTATTCTTCGAATTTAGATGTGTCAAAATATATACCGTCCGAAGTCCTATATGTAAAACCCTGACGCTCAAGTGCACGTACCAAATCTAATTGTTCGTGTATATACTCGGTAGCCCGTGTAAATTTAAAAGGTCTGATCAGGTTTAATTTATCGTATCCTTTGAGAAAATCGTTTATGTAGTAATCCGCAATTTCCCTGGCACTTCTGCCTTCTTTCTCAGCGGCAGCTTCAAGACGGTCATCCCCTACATCAGCATCACCGGCGTTATCCCCGGTTAAATGACCAACATCGGTATAATTCATAATGTATTTAACTTTGAAACCGTTAAAAGCAAAAACACGGTTAACAATATCCCCCAGGGTATATGTCCTATAATTTCCAATCGTAACGTAATCGTAAACAGTAGGTCCGCACAGATACATTAAGACCATATCCGGCTTCATAGGTTTAAAATCCTCTACCTGCTTACTTAGTGAGTTATAAATCCTTATTGCCATGAGTGTATTTTATCACACCGTTAAAATTGTGATCTGCCATCCAAAGCACGGGAAAGTGTAATATCGTCTGCGTATTCTATATCGCCTCCAACCGGCAATCCGCGGGCTATACGGGATATTTTTAATATATCTTCACCCAGCCCTGACTCTCTTAACATTTTTGATATATACATAGCCGTGGCCTCACCTTCCATACTTGTATTAGTTGCCAATATTACTTCTACATGTTCGTCTGACATTGCTAACACACGATCTTTTAGTTCTCGGACAAACAATTCTTCGGGTCCTATATTGTTTAGAGGATCTATAATTCCATGAAGAACGTGATAAACCCCTTTAAAACCCGTCTTTTCTATTGCAAACGCATCTAGCGGGTTGGAAACTACCAAAATTACGTTTTTTTCTCTCGAGGAATCTGAACAAACTGAACACATATTGTTTTCTGACACATTGTGACATACTTCGCACAATTTTGTGCCTTTTTTTAAATTCACCAGCGAATCGGCAAATTTCTGTAGTTCTTCTTCGGGAAAATGCAAAAGGTAAAAAGTCAATCTTTGTGCAGTCTTTGGGCCAATTCCGGGTAAACGTTCGAATGATTCTATGAGTTTAAGTATTGGTGTCGGTATTTTCACTACGTAATTCTATTAAAAATAACAAAAATTTAAAGTGGTAGTCCCCCGTCGAGCATAGAAAGTACTTTATCGCGGTCAAATTTTTCACCACCGGGTACTACAATGTTATGATCTGTTAAAACTCCCACTTCCCTATCAGACAGGTGTTTAGGCTTATTATTCGATAGCTCGCATTTAATACTAAGAGGAATTCCAAACAACTCAGCTAAAGCTTTCTCAACTATCACCCTGTTTTTGTTAGATTCCAAACGCTCTTTATGAAAGGAATAATACACCTCGATTAATATAAATTTGCCGTTTACTGCAAAAGGCTTACCAGCCTTTAGTAAAGCTTGAACCGTACTGTTTAGCTCCTTTACTTTATTTAAAATATCGTTCCATTTCTCATTTATTTGGTCAAGTGTAAACAATGCATTTTCTACAACTTCAACTTTTTCTGCTTTCTTAGATTCCTTGTCCGATTCCTTATACCCCTTGTCCGCGGAAGAAAGTTTTTCCGAAGAGACCTTAAATGCTTTGGTTGTAGAGCCGCCGGAAATTACAGGGTTTGGCGAACCGGGATCTGACGGTTTGGCTTCCGGCGCAAAAACCGTAGAATTTCCCTGTTGACCAATAATATTTAAAACGGCTATTTCCAGAGGTAATTGAGGCAAATATGCCATTTTTATTTGAGCGTGTGCCAACGATACCTGTTCCACTACAAAAACTAACCATGGGATATCGATACTTTCCATCAGCTTTTTGTCCTCAAACAACTCTTCAGGAAAATCCAACATATCAATACTGAAACCGGATTTTAATAACAACATGGATCTGACATAACGAAGAAGTTCGCCGACCCAAACATATAAATCAATACCATCGTCAAAAGTCGAATCGACAATGTTCAAACTGTCCTTAGTATTTTTATCCCAAAGGCTTTTTACAAAATCCTCCATTGAATGCTTAGATGTCAGACTGATTAAGCTGTCTACACTAACTTCTCCTTCAACAACCTGTTGTAGTAAAGTCTCGGCATCCCGAAATCCTCCCACGGATGCCCGGGAAATTTTCTCCAGGTCTTCCCTGGATATTTTCGCTTTTTCGGACTTTGCAATTTTCGAAAGCTTTTCAACTAATTGAGCCGTGGTTGCCCGTTTAAATTTGAACATCTGACAACGTGATTTAATTGTTTCCGGAACTTTATGCAACTCTGTTGTACATAGAATAAACACGGTATTTTTGGGGGGTTCTTCTAACGTCTTTAAAAGCGCGTTAAACGCTTCCATGGTTAACATATGTACTTCATCTATAATGTAAACCTTGACCTTTCCGATGGCCGGTGCGAGTTTAATACGATCTTTAAGATCTCTAATGTCGTCTATACCCCGGTTACTTGCCGCATCAATTTCATGGAGATCTATAAAGCTTCCTTCCTTAATGGCCATACATACAGAACACTCCCCACACGGATCACCTTGTTTATCAACTTTTTCGCAGTTTAATGCTTTCGCAAGGATTCTGGCGGTCGATGTTTTACCCGTGCCTCTGGGACCTACGAAAAGGTATGCATGAACGGTTTTACCTGTAGCTACCTGTTTTGATATAGCTTCAGCAACTTCATTTGGCCTAGCTATTTCGCTGAATTTTTGAGGTCGGTATTTTGTATAGTACATAGGGAACTTGCTAAAAACTCTTATCACAATTAGTATACATAGCATCGGTCGACAATCAACCAACTTGCGTGTCTATTTTGATAAGCTCAAACCCAAAGGGAGGGACAAATGACGACTAAAGGCCAAACTTTCAATTTGGAGGAGTGTGATAGTATCGGGCCTCAATGGGATGCTCTGACTGAAATTCAACGTCTCGCGCAGCTTGAACAGTTGCAGATCCCGGGCAAAGTTCGTTATTGGAGTCAGCTTACACACGAGGAACGGCGAAAGATCTACAATGCGTGGCGAAAATGGGGAGCCCGGTGCGAATAACACCTGCTACTCTATGATTCAGAAAGCGGAGATTTAAGGTAAAACCTTGATTTCCGCTTTAATTTTTTTCAACTCTTCGTCAGTAAAATTCATAAGGACCCAAATATCTGTAGGAATATTCGTGTCCGGAGATCTGCCTATACCTATCCTAAACCGCCAAAAATTATTTGTGCCAAGCTTTTGGATAATATCCTCAACTCCCCTGTGTCCCGCGGAACTGGCAGATTTCTGGTGTTTTACACGGCCGAATTCCAGATCCACATCATCGTTTATTACTGTAATATCTTCAGGTTCAGTTTTATAAAAACTCGCTACCGCAGAAACAACACTTCCGGAATTATTCATAAAGTTTTGTGGTTTAATGTAGATCGTGTCTTCAAACAAAATTTTTTCGCATTTGAGCTTTTTGTCTATTTCCCAACCCAAACCGTGGTTGTTAGCAAATTCGTCTAATAGAATGAAACCTATATTGTGTCTGTTTTTTTGATATTTTTCCCCCGGATTGCCAAGGCCTACTACCATTTTCATAGTTTAATGATCGTCTCCATCGTGATGAACCCCAAGTAAATGCAAAATACCATGTCCTGCAAGTTCGGAAATTTCCTGCTCAACATTATTTCCAAATTCTGCGGCCTGACGCGAGGCTTGTTCTTTATTTACAATAACATCGCCCAAATAAAAAGTTCCGTCCTCCAGTTCTTCGTTTATGTTGAATGAAAGTACATCAGTAGCGTACTCCTTATTGCGGTACTTTTTGTTTAATTTGGCAATTTCCTTATCGTCAGAAATATACACGGAAATATGAATCTTTTTACCGTTAAGATCCTTTAGGATCATATTTGTACTTGAAGTTCTTCCGGAAACAATTTAACAAGATCCTTAAGAATAGCTAATTCTGCTTCCTCTGACGCCACAACACTATCTCTGTCTGCTTTTTTTGCCAATTCTATTGATTCATTCTTTTGCTTAATTATTTTCTTAAGTACCCTAAAAATCACTTCATCCGTTAACTCTTGTTTTTGCGGCCTAAGTTCTATTTCTTTGTTCTGAATCTGCGATATGAAATACCTCAACACCCCAAGCCTGGGCATATCCTTTGACTTGAGGTAATCGGTCTGCATTGTTTTTAATTGTTCTAATATCACTGGTGTGTCCTCTCGAAATAAAGCTTTTTAGCTAAATCCTTAGCTTTTTGTCTTTTCAATTCACTAGGTTTTCTATAGTGTTCTCTGTCTTTAATTTCCTGCAAAATACCTGCGCGTAAAACTTCCTTGTTAAATCTGCGTAAGGCTTGGTCGAGACTTTCACCAATTCTGACTTTTATCTTTGTCATATCTGACTTAGTTGAAAAATAAGCAATCCGCATTAGCGACTGCTATCATTCATATAGTCCTAAGTGTCAAACACCTCCCAACTAAATAAAAACTATTTCAGTTCCGTACTTAACATAGTAAGTATAAATCCAAATGCAAATTTTATCAAAAATGACAATAAGGGCAATAACTTGTTAATACGGTGCGATTATTTAGGAGCGTGAAAATGAGTCAAAAATTTATAAGTTTGAAAACAAAACGTCTTTTATAGTTATTAATACCAGCAAACCCAGTAGAACCATAAAGCCTATCTTATGAATATTTAATTCGATATTAGGGTTAACTTTACGTTTTGTAATACCTTCGTAAATAACGAACACAAGGCGGCCGCCATCTAGCGCGGGAAAAGGCATAATATTCATAAAAGCCAGGCTCGCAGACATTAAAGCTACAAAGTCTAAAATTGTGTACACTACCCTATCACCGCCATAATCCAAAACCGAACCAACAATATTGTACATACCTACCGGACCGGCGACGCTTTCTGAAACAGGCTCAAGTGTTTTGTTTTTAAGTGAAAGGCTAACAACCTCCGACAAAGCCTTAAGAGAGTAATCCGTAACATTATATGTATGTAAAAAGCCTGCCAGGTACTTGTTGATACCATTTGAATAGTCTATTTGAACGGCTTTAGATAAGTAAACACCAAGTACCGCGTCCCCGTTGCTATCTTTTTGAGGAATGGCTGTAACTTTACGGATATTATTATTCTCCTTGCGGACGTCCATTAAAAAGACATACACCTCTTTGCCTTCCAAACCTTTTAATATCCTTCGCACGTCCTGGACGTTATTTACCGGTTCTCCGTTTATCTCCACTATAGCTTCACCCACTTCCATTTTGCTTTTTTCTGCGGCAGATCCTTCCTGTAGAGATGTAATGACCGACCCTACAACGTTTTCTTTACCAAACCTGAAATTATAATCAAAAAACATGGAAATATAGGCGGTTTTAAATCCGGTGCTGCCTAATACAAAATAGAAAATCGTTATGGCTAACACCATATTCATAAACACACCGGCCACTAAAACTAAAGAGCGTTGAAGCGGGGATTTCATCTGAAAACTGTGCGCATCGTTGGCAATCTGGGGGTTCTCAAGAACTTCTTCCGGATCTTCGCCTTCAAGTCGGACAAATCCACCAAACGGAAGTAAATTTAAGGAGTAAATAGTTTCACCGATGCGTTTACCGATCAATCTGGGAGGGATACCTAAACCAAATTCTTCAACTTTTATACCGAGTTTTTTGGCCACAATATAATGACCAAATTCATGGACAAGAACCAATACAGATAAAATTAATCCGAAAATCAGTAAAGTCATCAAAGGTCAGTATACAATTAAATGGTCATTAAGTCAGACTTTTTTGAATCGCCCAACTCATCGGCTTTAGCGGAAAAATCTTTTATGAGTCTATCGTAATCTTCTTTAAGCTTAAACTTCTCGTCCTCACCAATTTCTTTGTCGGCGAACTGTTTCTCTACTTCCTTGAGCCCATCCTGGCGGATGTTTCTCATTGTGTTTTTGCATTCCTCTACCTTGTTTGAAACTATTTTTACAAATTCTTTTCTGCGTTCTTCTGTTAATGAGGGAAATGGAACTCTGACCCTGTCAGATTCGTCAACAGCGTTAAGTTTTAATTCACTTTCCCGCAAAGCTTTAGCAACAGCGGGTATTAAACTTTTATCCCAGGGTGTAACAACCAGATTCTGAGGGTCTAGCACGCTAATAGAACCCACCTCTTTTAGCGCCATTTTAGAACCATATGCATCTACCATTACGCCTTCAATTAAGGCGGGTGTAGCACGTCCGGTCCTGATCTGAGCCATCTCCGTCTTGAGAAATTCTACCGATTTTTCCAACTTAGATTTATAGTCGCTTATTGTCATGTATGAATAATATCACAGCTTACTATTACTCTCTTACGTCGAATCGCACAAAAGATCTAATTTCAATTTTCTCGCCTACTTTGGCTGTCAATTCATTTATCAAATCCTTTATTTTCTTGGAAGGATCTCTAATATATTCAGCCTCTACCAATTCGTTAACGTCGGTGTATTCGGATGTACATACTTGCATTGCTATCTCATGTGCTACTTTTTTAAAATCGTCAGTTTTTGCGACAAAATCAGTTTCACAGGCCAGTAAAACCAGACTCCCGGCTTTTCCGCCCATATGAATATAACTTTCCACCAATCCGTCTTTTGTTACTCTGTCGGCTTTTTTAGCAGCTTTTGACTCTGCCTTTTTCATAAGCATCTCGTGAGCTTTTGTATAATCACCTTGCGCTTCTTCCAAAGCGTTTTTTACTTCTAAAACACCTGCGCCTGTTTCTTCTCTAAGTTTTTTTATAGATTCGATATCTTGCATTTTTTATCTCCTAATTTAACTTAACTAATAGCTTCTACTATATCTTTCTCAAGGGGTTTTTCCTTTTTTACGGCCTCTTTTATTACCTTATCTGCTACTTCCTCGGTAACCTCTACACCTTTAACAATAATCGGTCGTATTTCTTCAGCCTCTTCTTTTGCTTTTTTGTCGGCCGCAGCCTTGTCGGCTTTTATTTTTTCTTTATCTTTTTCGAACTCTTTGTATCCGTCTTCAATAGCATCAGCTAACGAACCTACAATTAAAGACAACGATTTTATGGCATCATCGTTGCAAGGAATAATGTAGTCCACTCCGGAAGGATCCGAGTTCGTATCGACTAAAGATACTACAGGCACGTGCATTTTGTTTGATTCGTTAACAGCAGTTTTTTCTTTTCTCGGATCAACTACAACAATTGCCGCCGGAATACCGTTTAAATTAGTTAAACCTCCCACGATTTTTTGAAGCTTCTCTACTTCTCTATCTATTAGTAATCTTTCTTTTTTAGTGTATTTGCTATATTCTCCGGCCTCTCTTTTGCGTATATGGGTCAAAAGTTTGTCGACATTCTTCTTAATGGTTTTGTAATTTGTCATAGTACCACCCAACCATCTTTCGTTTACCCACAAAGCTCCGCATTTTTTGGCATTATCTTCAATAATTCCACGGGCTTGTCTTTTGGTACCGACAAAAATAATTTGGTCGCCTTTTTTGGCAACCTCGTGTAAAAATTCTGCAGCCTTAGCAATTAGCTTTTCGGTTTGCTCTAAATCTATGATATGAACGTTATCTTTGGCAGAGTAAATGTACTTAGACATCCTAGGATGCCATCGTCTTACCTGATGGCCGTAGTGTGCTCCGGCTTCAAATAACTCTTCTATTTTTGGCGTTTTATATTTCATTTTTTTATATACAGACAGTGCTAATTAAATAAATTTTTAGGAAAAATACTGGCAAAAGATAGAGTATTTTTCCCTTTTCGTCTATAAGACGGGAGCCTACGGCTCAATGTTGGGTTTTAACCCGCACCTGACGGTTATTCCTAACCAGGGAAATCAGGACTAGTGAACAATAACAGGTCTATGTGTAAATTTCAAGGGAAATGCGTTACTTCAAAGTTATCTGCCGGTTACATTATTGACGAAACTTCCTCTGTCTTTGAAGTTTTTTCTTTTCGCTGCCTTACTTTTTTGGCTTTAGCCTTATCTGAATTCGGAACGTCTTTTGTGTTTTCGTCAGGTTTAGTCCAGCTGGACCAATCACATTCCGGATATCGGCTACAGCCGTAAAACTGCTTTCTTCTGGCTTTTTTAACTACCACATCTCCGACTTTGCAGCGGGGGCATTTTACATCAATCTTCTGTAAATAGGGCTGGGTTGTTTTACATTTTGGATAGTTACTGCAAGCTAAAAATTTACCATATTTACCGGTGCGCATAATAAAAACCCCGTCGGCACAGTTCGGACATTTTCCGTAATCTTTTTTATCCGCTTCGCCGTTGGCAATTTCTTCTGCCGTAAAAATAGGTTTGGCAAATTCGCATTCTGGATAACCCGAGCAACTGAGAAACTTACCGTACTTACCTAATTTAATAATCAGTTTCTTGCCGCACTCAGGACATAATTCATCGCTTTCACCTAATGTTGTAATATCAGTTTTTTGCAGTAATTTGTCTTTTTCAATTAACTCCTTTTCAAAAGGTAGATAAAACTCCCTAATAACAGGCACCCACTCTCGCTCTCCTGCGGAAATTTCGTCCAGCTCATTTTCCATACCGGCTGTAAATTCGTAATCAACAATATCTGGAAAGTGGTTTACCAATAAATCATTAACCACATATGCTACGTCCGTAGGAAAAAAATAGCGACCTTCTCTCTGAACATATCCCCTGGCTTGAATGGTTTGAATTGTCGGTGCATACGTAGACGGTCTCCCTACGCCTATATCCTCCAGTTGCTTAATTAATGTGGCATCGGAGTAACGTGCCGGTGGTTGTGTAAAATGCTGCTCAGGTAAGGTAGACTTTAACAACAAACTCTCCCCTTCTTCGTATACAGGCATGGGCAATATTTCTTCATCGTTTTCTTCAATATTGACTTTTTTGCCCGCTGCCAGCCAACCGTCAAACTTAATAACGGATCCGCTGGCCCTAAACATGTGATTTTTGCCGGATATAGTCTCTATTGTTGTCTGATCGTATGTCGCAGGGTTCATTTGTGACTCAACAGAACGCAGCCAAACAACACTATAAACTTTTGCTTCATCATCAGTAACATCACTGCTGGAATTTGGTACTCTGCTTAATTCTGTTGGTCTAATCGCCTCGTGCGCTTCCTGGGCGTTTGCGGATTTTGTTTTATATACTACGGACTCGTCAGGTAAATATTCCTTGCCAAATTCTTTAGATATATATAAACGGGCAGCTTCCAAAAACTGAGTTGAGAGATTAAGCGAATCTGTCCTATGGTAAGTTATGTATCCTTTTTCGAATAATTTCTGGGCAGCATCCATTGTTCGTTTAGCGGTAAATCCGTAAACGTTTGCCATAGCCTGTTGAAGAGTAGATGTTCTAAGAGGAGGATTTGCTTTCTTTTTTCTTTCGGATTTTTTAATGCCGGAAACGCGAAATGTATCATTATTTAACTCAGAAGTTATGTTTTCGGCGTCCTGAGAGGTAATAGTTTCATTAGATGAGACATAATTAGCAATGAAAGGTCTTTTATTTTTGGTATCTGTGAATTCTGCCTTTATTGACCAGTATTCTTCACTCTTAAACACCTGTCTTTCTCTCTCACGTTCAACAATTAACCTAACTGCCACGCTTTGTACACGGCCAGCAGAAAGGCCGTAGCGAACCTTTTTCCATAATAATGGCGATAATTTGTACCCAACGAGTCTATCGAGCACACGTCTCGCTTGTTGAGCGTTAACTAAATCCATGTTCAGAAAGCCCGGATGTTCAAAAGCACTCTGAACCGCACTCTTTGTTAATTCGTGAAACACCACTCTTTCAAAATTTACCAAGGCCTGATCTTTTTTAGTCTTGGGCTTTAAAAGCTCCCTTAAGTGCCAGGCGATTGCCTCCCCTTCCCTATCAGGGTCGGTTGCCAGAAAGATTGTGTCTATACCCTTGGATGATTTTTTTAAATCGTCTAAAACTTTTTTAGCTTTGTCCGAAACAACATAATCAGGAGCAAAGTCGTGTTCCACATCTATGGCCAAACCGCTTTTTGGCAAATCTCTAATATGCCCCATGGAAGCTTTAATTACGTAATCACTGCCTAAAATACCTGTTAATGTTTTCGCTTTTGTAGGTGATTCAACTATTACAAGTTTAGACATACGTGTTTGAGTATAGCATGCGCATGCTTTCGGATTGCAAGAAAAAAAACCCCAACCTAAGTATGCTGATTTTGCTTGATTCAACACATTAGATTGGGGTGCAGGAAGGTCTTAACCAATGGCGTTATAGTAAGGAGCTAAACACCACAAAGTTTGTCGAGCGCGGCTATAATTCCCTGTGGCATGTTAACAATTACATGGAGCACCCAGTAGATAGGGAAACCGAAGGCATAAACCGTTGCCATGTAGTTAATACCAAACGGGAAAGCTAGTAAAAACGCCTTTTTCCAATTTACTCCCTTTATTCCTTTTCCATCAAGAAGAAGAGGAAAACAAACCGTATAGAATGACGCAATAAGCCCTCCTAACGAGAAAAGGAAAAAGGCTATATTTGCGACAAAGCGCGCGAAGACCGTAAACGTTAACATGGTAGTTACTCCTCTTTCGCATCTGAATAAGTATGTTTTAAACCTTCACGATAACTAAATCTTACTATAGGTCTGTGTTCTTGTCAAACCACGCTTTTTACTTATTTAAACCATAAGTCCATTAATTCGCGAGCTATAGGAGTGGCATCGTCGCTGCCTGCTCCACCGCCTTCCAAAAACACGGTAAGTGCAATGGAAGCATCGTAGTTCGAACTATTGTAAGGACCAAAGACAGTCAACCACGCGTGTGTTTTATCGGTACCATCACTGGCAGTATACTCAGAAGTTCCTGTTTTTGCTGCTAGCGTTGTGCCATTATGTTTTAGAGGAAAATCGAACAAAGGGTAAGCGGTACCGCCAGGGGCTGCGACTGCGGCCATACCTTCACGTACTAAATCATAGGATTTGGTGTCTGTGAGATCCTCCGCTATCAAATTCGCCTTGGGCAAATTTACGCCATCAATACTCTCTACAATGCGCGGAACGTATAGCTTTCCACCGTTAGCAAAATAAGAGGTAACATTGTTAACCTGCAAGGGTGTGCTTAATGTGTCGCCTTGACCTATGGCAGTGATATATGTATCACCAAGATACCAAGCCCTTGCGGTCCCATCAGGTATATTTCCGGGCAACTCACCCTTAATATCTATCCCCGTTAAATGGCCGTATCCAAACTTGTTTGCCCATGACGCCAACTTTTGAATCCCCAACCCATTTATATTACCGTGACCGCCGCCTACGGTATAAAAATATGTATCGTTACTAACCTGCAACGCCCTAACCAAATTGACATCTCCGTGTCCCCCAGCTTTCCAGTTTCTAAAAATGTAGGATCCTACCTGAATATAACCAGGATCAAAGACAGAAGTCCGTTCGGTAACAACACCTTCCATAAGTGCCGCGGAAGCTGTAACCATTTTAAAAGTGGAACCCGGGGGATATACAGCTGATACTGCGCGGTTAAAAAAAGGATAGTTACCGGCTTTAAGCAGCGCATCCATTTCAGCGGCGGTCATTCCGTACGAAAGTTTGTTAGAATCAAAAGTCGGATAGCTTACCAAAGCTATTACCCCGCCGGTTTGAGGATCCTGAGCTACAACGACACCTGCCGTGGCTTTGCCCTCCAACACTTTTTCTTTTATCAAATCGTAAGCTTTATTTTGTAAATCCAAATTCAGATACGTGTGAATATTCTTACCCGGAAAAGCGTTTTGTTCCGCGATTACCTTGTAAGACTCCCCTGACGAATCTACCTGGATCACCCTTTCTCCGGGGATGCCCCGCAACCTATCATCGTACGACTCCTCTATTCCGGCCTTGCCGACATACCTGGGCTGTAAATTTGTCTCATCCAGGCCAACATAGCCCAAAACATGTGCAAAGGATTCGGGAAAACGGTAATCCCTTAACGGCTGAACGGATATTACAAGACCCGGAAAGGACGCCAGTTTGCTTTCAATCGGTAAAACTTCTTCTTTTGTAAGGCCTTTTTCAATTACAATTACCTGCTTGCGGTCTTTTAAATCTAAATATGCTTCAGGTAAGCTTTTATTCTGAATTTTTTCAACTTCATATAAAGTGCTTTCGCATATATCTAGCTGCCGACAATACATTGTATTAAGCTCTATAGAAAACGCCGGTTTGTTTCGGACTAAAACCTCACCTTCTCTGGAATATATAACTCCCCTTTCAGCCTGTATCTGAGCGTATCGTGTGTTATTGGATTTAGACAAAGTTTCGTACTTTTCACCCTTTAACACCTGAAGGGTAAATGCGCGAGTTATAAAAATCAAAGATGTAATAACCACCAGACACACAAAAAACATTGCGTGCCACAATTTATAATTATGCGAAAGATTATAAGAGCTGAGTTTTCTTGGCAAATTGTTACTCAAATCGGGATAGCCAAACACTTCCTTAAAAGAGTCAATGTTTCTTCGGAAAATTCCGGGATTAAACTGATCTATGTCAAAGGGTAATTTTTTCATATCTTAGTGCTAACTCCGGCTTGCGAGTATTTGCTTAAACACGAGTGAAGCCAAATATGAAATAAGTGCAGATACAAAAGCCAACACCAGCAAAAGTAAATCAACCGGACTACCCTTTGCAAGAATAACCAAAGAGTAAATATAAGCAACAATAGTTCCGACGACCAGATGAGGAATGACGCCTCTAAATAAATAATTACGGACTAAGATTAACAAATATACACCTGCCGTCATTATCAACGAAGATAAACCCAGACGCGTTCCCAAAAGAACGTCCAAAATTACACCCCCGACAAACACACTTTTCAGTGCCGTAACGGGTGCATCTACAAGTAGCCAGGCAAAACCCAACGCTAAAACCCAGTTAATTAACGCCTGTTTACCAAACAATGTCGGAAAAAATGCTGTTTGGAGCAGCGCGAAAATTATATTAATAAAAATAAGTGTTAGTATTTTTTTCATTTTTTAATCAGTACGAAAACCCTATCGATTCTTTTTACATCTAAAGCGGTCTGAAGTGTTGCTGATTTAAGAGGCTGTGTAGCATCTTCAAAAACTTCTGAAACCTTGCCAATGTACAACCCTGGTATATAAATACCATCCTTACCTGAAGTAATAATCATGTCGCCTGTTTTTAGACGTTCTGAGGGTAAAATTTTTTCCAATACAACCGAGGATCCATGCTTTCCTAAAACAATACCCTCGGTTTTTCTTTCGCTATCAATGTTATATGCAGTTATGCTTGTGTAAGGTGATGTTATCAATTCGACTTCTGACTCGATGGGATAAACGTTTGTAACTTTTCCGATCAGATAATTACCTAGTATGACGTTATCACCTGTCTGAACACCTTGTCGTGAGCCTTTGTCTATAATCACTGTCGCAGTGGTCAAATCGGTAGGATTACCGCGGACATTTGCAAGCAACAACGGCCGATCTTTTAAACTATCTAAGGATAACCCAAGCTGATTTCGCAAAAGTTGATTTTCTTCCTCCAAGCGTTTTAGTTCTACAACTCTGGATTCCAAAATCAAATTATCTTCTAGAAGTTTTATGTTTTCTCTTCGTACACTTCGTAAATTAGAATAAAACAAACTGAAATCTTTTATACCTAAAGCTGTATTTGTTAATCCATATTGTAGCGGCGAGAAAAAATAACCGGCAAATTTATAAACCGGTTTATGTATGCCGAACAAGCTAAGAAATAATAAAAAAAGGCTTGCCAAAATATATTTCACAAAAACATTTTAACACTTAGCCTCCTATTCGGACTTTGTGTAAAAGATCTTCATTTTCAAGCGCCCTAGCGCATCCTCTTACAACACATGTTAAAGGTTCTTTCGCAACTTTAACCGGAACTTTTAACTCCTGAGTTAACAGTTTCTCTATTCCTCGCAGTTGCGATGTACCACCTGCTAAAACAATGCCTTCTCGTACTATATCCGCCATCAGTTCGGCTGGGGTGTCTTCTATCGCATCCTTTATTGCATTAATAATTTGCGTTATCGGGGGTTTTAAAGCCTCGCGTATTTCGGAAGGGGTGATTTCGATGGAACGTGGTAAACCGGTTTTCAGATCTCGCCCTCTAAACACAGATTTATACTGAGATTCTCCCTCTAAGTCTATAACGTTACCGATTGCGATCTTTACCTCCTCGGCGGTACGTTCACCTAAAAGCAAGTTATATTTGTTTTTCGCATAGTTTACAATTTCCTGATCCATCTCGTCTCCTGCTATACGAATAGACCTATTTACCACAACTCCGCCCAGGGAAATAACGGCTATCTCGCTTGTACCGCCTCCCATATCTACTACCATTGTCCCTTTTGGTTCCTCTACCTTAAGATCGGCCCCTAATGCCGCCGCCATAGGTTCTTCTATTAGATAAACCTTTCGGGCGCCAGATGCCTCAGCAGCATCTATAACCGCTTTACGTTCAACAGGAGTAACTCCAGACGGCACCCCAATCACAATCCTAGGTTTAGGTATTTTTGGAAATTTTGTGGGAATCTCGTGCACCTGGCGAATAAAATAGGTAATCATTTTTTCTGCAGCGCTAAAATCAGAAATAACTCCATTACGAAGGGGTCTAATTGCCAAAATATTGGAAGGAGTTCTTCCCAACATCCGTTTTGCTTCGGAGCCAACCGCCAAAACCTCTTTTGTTTTTTTGTGGACTGCTACAACACTAGGTTCACGAACTAATATTCCCTTTCCCTTAACGTATACCAATACATTTGCCGTACCCAGATCCATCCCAATGTCGTACGTCAAAAAGTTCATTAGTTTTTTCAGCATAACAAGGTGAGTTTAGCATACGAGAGTTGTTAAGGTATAATACTCACATGTCTGTTACGCCAATCGTAAAAGTACCTAGCAAGGTACTGACAAGTAAATGTGAAAAAGTCAAAAAAGGTGATCCTGAACTAAAACCGCTGGTGGAAAATCTCGTGGATACCCTTGATAACGCTCAAAACCCCCAGGGAGCCGGTTTAGCCGCCCCTCAGATAGGGGTGTTAAAGCGGGTCTTAATCGCCAGAAATTTTTATGAAGATCCGGGCAATACTAACTTAACAAAATTTGAAAATGTAGTATTTATTAACCCTAAAATCGTAAGCCATTCCAAAGAAACTGATGTAGACTGGGAAGGCTGCTTAAGTATTCCTGATACTTACGGTAAGGTTCAAAGGTACAGTCAGGTTAAAGTTAGAACCGAAGACTTAGATGGGCAGGAGTTTACGGTAAAAGCATCAGGGTTTTTCGCAAGGACAATTCAGCATGAAATTGACCATTTAGACGGCATATTATTTACCACCAAACTAATCGGGAATAAAGTTACCGAAGAGCAGTTGGATAATATAATAGCCGCAGAAGAGGAATAATATGAGTAATTTAAAGGTGGCATTTTTTGGCACCTCCGATAGATCCATAGCAATCCTGGAAGCCTTAAAATCCAATTTCACATTGTCTTTGTGCGTTACAAAAAGTGACGTCAACGTTGGAAGACACCAGGAGAAAAAAGAAACAGGTGTAAAAGCATGGGCTAAAGCAAATAACATTAAACTAGTTACTATCGGGTCTTTAAAAGGTTTAGAACTAGAGGATG
>JAAZNL010000026.1 GCA_012798315.1 candidate division WWE3 bacterium
ATAATGCTTTACGACCCCAAAGCACACCAATACCTGTAGGTCCTAATATTTTGTGCCCCGAAAAACAGTAAAAATCAACACCTAAACTTTGCATATTTACTTTGATATTCGGAACCGCCTGCGCACCATCAACACATACAATTGCTCCTTGTTTTTTAGCAATCTGCGCTATTTCCTTAACGGGAAAGATTGTGCCTAAAACATTTGAGGCATGCGTAATGGCTACTATTTTAGTTGAACTATCTATAACGTTACGGGCGTCTTCCAATGAAATTTTTCCTTCGGCATCTACTTCCAAATACACTAAAGTTGCATTTGTTTTTTGAGCTAATATTTGCCATGGCACCAAATTACTATGATGCTCTACATTAGATATGACAATTTTGTCTCCGGATTTTAGCACCGATAGGCCATATTCAAACGCCACTCTGTTTAAAGATTCTGTTGCACCTTTGGTAAAAATAATTTCGTCGGGAGAAGCACCTATAAAAGCCGCAACTTTGTTACGGGCATTTTCGTAAAGTTCTGTAGCTTCTTCGCTTAATGTGTGAATACCTCTATGTACATTAGCGTTGTGATTTGAATAGTAATCCACAAGCGCATCTATTACTGCCCGAGGTTTTTGTGTGGTAGCGGCGTTATCCAAATAAACAAGCCGGTTACCCATTATTTCTCTTTTTAAAATAGGAAAGTCTTTTTGTATTTCTTTGATATCCATATTGTTTATTTTATACCTCTTTATACAAACTAGGTGCTACCTCTTCAACCAAGTAAGCATCTTTAATATGCTGCATTTCAGAATCAAAAAACCCTTTAATAATTAAGTTTCTGGCGGTATCTCTGTCTAAACCGCGCGTGGACAAATAATAAAGCTGGCCCTCATCTATCCTCCCAGTGGTAGCCCCGTGAGATGCCTTAACGTCATCGGCATCTATTTCCAAAATAGGTTGGGAATTATTGCTGGTTTTGTTTCCGATAACCAAAACATCATGGCTTAAGTAAGAAGATGTCTGTTGAGCAGATTTAGCAATAAGTATTTTACCAATGTAACTAGAGGAAGCAGACTTGTCTAAAATACCTTTAATTCTGGTCATGCAAGATGTATGGGGCGCAATATGTCTGGCGATTGTAGTTAATGTTAATTTTTGACTATCAGTCAACGTGTAAAAACCGTAAATTTCCGCGGAAACTCCGGGAGTAGCCATTTGCAATTCAAGAATCAAATTTGCCTCCGGAATATTGCGCAAATCTAAAAGAAACTGCGTGTCTTCCTTTACGGGAATTGTGGTGTATTGTTCCGGTTTTACCAGTAAAGTCTTCATTAACCAACACTCCCTTCCATTTCCAACTCAATCAATCTGTTCAACTCAACCGCGTATTCCATAGGTAATTCTTTTACAATAGGTTCAATAAAACCCGAAACAATTAAACTCATTGCCTCTGCATCGGTTAAACCACGGCTTCGTAAATAAAACAACTTTTCCTCACCAATTTTGCTCACAGTAGCTTCGTGTTCAACACTTGCGGAACTCTCATCAATTTTCATAACGGGAAACGTATCGGAAGCGGAGTCTGAATCCAAAATTAACGCGTCGCATTCCACATGACTTTTGGCATTTTTGGCGTTAGGAGCAACCTGTACCAACCCCCTGTAACTCGTACGACCCCCATAAGCACTTACCGATTTGGATATGATCGTGGACGAGGTATTTGGCGCCAAATGATACATTTTTGCTCCGGCATCCTGATGCATACCTTTACTTGCGTAAGCGATAGATAAAACCTCTCCATGCGAATTTTCACCCATTAAAAGACATGACGGGTATTTCATTGTGATTTTAGACCCCAAGTTGCCATCGACCCATTCCATCACAGCGTCTTTTTCTACCCGGGCCCTTTTTGTAACTAAATTAAAAACATCGTTTGACCAGTTCTGAATGGTTGTGTATCTAAAACGCGCGCCGGGACGCACAAAAACTTCAACCACAGCCGCATGCAGAGAATCCGAGGAATATACAGGTGCTGTACAGCCCTCAACATAATGAGCAAAACTTCCTTCATCTGCAATTATCAATGTTCTTTCGAACTGACCCATGCGTTCCGCGTTTATTCTAAAATACGCCTGCAACGGCCTTTTAACATGAACTCCTTTTGGGATATAAACAAAAGACCCCCCCGACCAAACGGCGCTGTTTAGCGCAGCAAATTTGTTATCACCGGCC
Organism: candidate division WWE3 bacterium; assembly: GCA_012798315.1. GTDB lineage: Bacteria > Patescibacteriota > WWE3 > UBA101185 > UBA10185 > JAAZNL01. The sequence goes on from JAAZNL010000026.1 coordinate 2,223, forward strand.
GGAACATTTTTACCAAAGTATTCATCAAAAAAATGCGGGTATTTTTTTAATGCTTCATCTGTTGAAAGAAAAATAACTCCTTGTTCATTCAACTCTTCCCGTAACGAGGAATAGGCAACTTCAGAATCATACTGAGCTTTTACGCCGGAAAGAAATTCTCTTTCTGCCTGCGGTACGCCTAATTTCTCAAACGTGTCTTTAATATTCTGCGGCACTTCTTCCCAGGTATGTTTTTCGTAATCAGTAGGTTTTAAATAGTAAACAATATTGTCAAAATCTATTTTGCTTAAATCAGCCCCCCATGTTGGCATAGGTTTAGAATTAAAAATTTCCAAAGCCTTTAATCTGAAATCCAACATCCATTTAGGTTCGTTCTTAGTTTCGGAAATTTTCCTTACGACTTCTTCATTTAGCCCGCGTGCGGTTTTTACTATGGACGCATCGGGCTTACTGAAACCATATTTTGTGGCGTAGGTTTCTCTTAAGTCCGCAACCTGGTGAGTTTTTTTTGTCTGCTTTAATTTAGATTCGGACATAATAAACGGCTAGAGTAGATGATCGTAGCCTTTTTCCTCTATTTCGTGGGCTAATTCTTTAGTACCGGTGCTTACAATATTCCCGTCAGACATAATGTGAACGTAATCGGGCACAATATATTTTAAAATTCGCGTGTAATGGGTGATTATTAAGACTGTCATTCCTTGCTTCTCTTTAAGATAATTTACCGCTTTAGAAACTATTTTTACGGCGTCTACATCTAAACCGCTATCGACTTCATCTAAAATAGCTAATTTAGGTTCGAGAATTAACATCTGAAGCATTTCCATTCGTTTTTTTTCACCTCCGGAAAAACCTTCATTTAAGTAACGTTTTAAAAAGTCTTCCTTTATATTTAATAGCTCCAATTTATCTTTCAGGTATTCTCTAAATTTAATAGGAGAAAGTGGCTTTTCATGCCTTTTGTTGTAAATTAGACGCAAAAAACTACCAACATTGACACCGGTTACTTCACTTGGGTATTGAAATGACAAAAACATCCCTGCTTTAGCACGCTCTTCAGGTTCTAAAGCCAAAACCTCGCTACCTTCAAACAAAGCATTTCCGGATTGTACAGTGTAAGTAGGATTTCCCATTAATATCTGAGCCAATGTACTTTTACCTGAACCGTTCTTACCCATTAGCGCATGCGTCTTTCCCGAAAATATCTGTAAATTTACGCCTCTAAGAATTTCTTTATCAGAGATATATACCTTTAAATTGACGATATCGAGTAACGCAGAGTTTGGCATACTAATTGTGAAAGTCGACGCCTTTGAGTACGCAGTCATGGCCACTGGTAGGACAAGCCTCGTTAATGAAGTAATAGACTTCTTTTCCCGCCCGTTCCGAAAGCAAAATGCCAGCTTCTTTCATGGATTTTAGGTGATAGCTAACAGTAGGCTGAGTTAATCCAACCACTTCAACTACGTCAGAAACGGTCTTTTTGCCTTTCTCACGGAGAAATTTATATATTTCCATGCGGGAATCTACTCCCAGGTTGTTAAAACAAACAACACACGAAGTATGCGAATGAGTCCTATGATTTTTATTGTCTGGATTAGTCACATATAGATAATAGTCTATATGTTGTACCTTTGTCAAACGGATATGCTAGAATTTTACCATGCACCGTGTAAAAGCATTCCCATATGTCTTCTTTCATAGCCTTACCTCAATAGCTTACTACAAAGACATATTAAAAACAAAAAGATCTTTTTCTATTAAATACTTCTTGTGCCTGGCAGGGCTTGTGTCAATTGTGAGTGCATTAAATTTGTCCATTCGAGTTACACCGGCAGTCAGAAACACAATCGATACAGTTCTATCCCAATTAGAGACTATGTATCCGGACGATCTGGTAATTAAATCAAACAACAATGTTTGGGAAATAAATAAAAATGAACCCTTCATTATACCGTTTGCAAAAATGGACGAAGTACCTCAGGGTGATCTACCCGAAAATTTTATTGTTTTCTACAAACAGGGAACTATTGAGGACCTTCAAAAATATAACGCATTTATGCTAATTAACGAAAAAAACGTGATTCTGCAAAGCACTAACAAAATTGAATCTTACCCGATTAGCGATGTACCAAATGGAGAATTTAATAAACAATCCCTTAAAAACGCTGTTGCCAACGTACGCGGATTAGTGGGGCCAATCGAAGTCGGAATAATTCTAATTATGTCTTTCTTTATAGTGCTATATAACTTCGGGTTCAGAGCTATATATTTATTCCTGATAGCAACATTTGTATGGTTACTGAGTATGGTAGCGGGATCACATTATACGTACAAACAATCTTACAGAATTTCTCTTCATGCAATGACTTTGCCTGTTGTAATCGAATTAATGTTAACCACAGCAAACGCACATTTTAATATGCCTTTTTGGTTTATGTTGTTGAACATGACTTTTGCAGCCGTTGTAGTATTTGGATTATCACCCAAAAAAATAACCGCCAAGTAATCCGTTAAAGGTTCACATGGCGGTTTGGAACAGAAGTCTCTTTCCTTAACATCCACTACGAGGCGAATCTGTACAAGAAGTTCACAACCGCAGGCTCTAATACAGACGCTAAGGATCTCAAAGCTTTATAGGCCACATGCCCTTGTTCGAGATGGATTGCCAAGATGGCCGCTTCTTTGTCCTTAACATTCAAAACACACTCCAAATAAACATCGGAAGAGCCCGAACCGTTCCTAAAACACGAAATGCGCCAATCTTTAAAGCCCCGGGAACAAAGCTCCTCGATGGCTTCATGTAAGGAAGTGGTGAATACATTCGAAGGCGGAGCTTTATAAAGCGGTAAAGCTGACAGCTCCCCGGCCCTCAGTGTAAAAACCACCTCTTTGACGCGCACAAATCCGCACATCATATTTCCGATTGCTTTGCGGCAAATAACCGAATACTGCATCCTGTTCAACGACAATGTGGCAAGATCCCAAATACTCGCATCCTTTGACATAGCCCACCTCCTCGGAGGGAATTGATCTGGGTCTCATTTTGGATTTAAAGGAAAGCAATTACGCGTATTATAGGTTCAGCAAGCCCAAAAGTCAATGCTATAGGGTGCTTATTTGCGGTTGAAATAAGGGACTCAGCTGTGCTAGTATTTGGCAGTTGCCTGTAAAAGGTAACATAATTCTCAAACGGTCCCCTGTAGCTCAATGGTAGAGCGCATCCCTGTTAAGGATTAGGTTAGTGGTTCGAGTCCACTCGGGGGAGCCATTACTATGAACATCCAAAAGGATTTTCTAGATTCACAACAAGTTATATCCATGAGAAAGATGCTTCTTATTGCTTTAGATTATCATTATCAAAATTACACAAAATTTGAAGAGGAAATACTTAAAGGCATGGAAAACAGGGAAACTAGATCTGAACAAGAACGTATAAATAATTTTAACAGCCACGAGCATATTAAACTTGAGTTATTGGCCTACTTAATTCACATACGTAGATTTCGTTACTTTATTAAAAATTTGAAAAATAAAGGAAAGTTAAAAGTACCAAACACTAAAGAAGAGAAGGAAATTTGGGATTCATTGGTAGTAACGGGTGGAGCACTTGAGTATTATGCTAATAAGTGGGCAGCACATAGATCCTACGATGATACAAGGGGAGAAACAAAGGAAGTACACCTCGAAATGCTCTTAAATTTAGAAGGTTCGGTTATAATGTATGACACGGACGGAATGTTTTTTTCGTTTGGTGGTCACGAACTTAGGTTAAATCAACTACATTCAAAAATAATGCGTTTTGTTGACTACGTCTTTAACAATATCTGCTAAATTTATTGTATTTTTCTGACATCCAAGCTATGACAAACAAGTTATCGCGGCAACTCCCTTTAAACCTATAGTTTGACTAGCTTGTTATTTTACGTTACAATAACAGCATCGTGGCTAAATACAGCCGTTTTTTCCAATCTCAGAATCAGAGTAAAGGAGTTAGTAATGTACACAGGAACAGTGAAGTTTTTTGACAGCCGCCCCGAAAAGCGGTTTGGCTTTATCGTACCAGATCGACTCGGCCCCGAGATTTTCTTCCATCTCAACGATGGGCAGAAAGTCAAAGCCGGTCGGATTCAACCTGAGTTTGATGCCAACAGCACCCCAGAACGTGTCCCGCTTAAGGGCGACCGCGTTGTTTTCAACATCGGCACGGGTAGCAAGGGTCCGAAGGCAATCCCCTGGGGTTACGAAAGCGAATACCAAACGGCGTTGGCCATCATTTCGGATCGACCCAAACCTGCAATGTATCGGATTCTTCAATGGTTCCGCACCGTAAGTGACGGGCAAAAAACCGAACCAACTGTTTTATGGACTGGCATGGATCTGAACGAGCGTGGCCTGGATCGACATTACAACCCGATCTACGACCGGCCCGGCGGAAACGGTGACATTGACTGGGGAAAATACTGGGAAGTGTCAACTGATGGGGGAAAAACCTGGACTTCTTGCGGGTGTCCTTCGGAGTACATGGAACAGTTTGATCGCCGGGGCAATCGTCGGATTCCGAGATAATAAAAGAGAAAATGCAAAGAAATACAGGGTTCTGTAGTATGGATTATCTACCAAGATAAAACCAGCTACGGAACCCTGTTTGCGTTTCCCGGGCAATTCCTACAGTTTTCTACGTGACTCTTTGAACTTATCTCCTACTTGTATTCCACTTTCCACAAAATGCCCGGTTTCACACCGGCAACGGCAGGAAGTAGATGGTTGAGAAGTTGTTCCGCAGTCATCCTAAACTCATTACCTTTTGCCGAAATTTTCACCCATCCTTTTTCATCTTTAAAATAAGTCTCTGTGAAATTCTTAGTACCTATTGAAATTACATAACTATCATTTGTTAATTTCATGCTTTCATTTTAGCAAACACATTCTAACCTCCAATGCTACGGCGAGCAAGTGGCAGGCGCAATATATTTATTAAAAACTTTTACCTGATATACTTTTATCATAACCTCACCCAAAGAATCTTCATTTTATAGGAACGTACTTTTTTCCATTTTTAAATATTTGGCCAAATGGATAGTGGAAAATGGCAAGCTGGACACAGATTATTGCGAGTAAACACTTTTCTTTTTAAAAAACGGTACACTTTGCCTGATTTTTTCTGGTAAACTTTATAATAGTAAGTGAGGTGATTTGTATACAATTTTATAATCTAAAAACAAAAGAAAAAATAGA
>JAAZNL010000027.1 GCA_012798315.1 candidate division WWE3 bacterium
CTGGACACAGATTATTGCGAGTAAACACTTTTCTTTTTAAAAAACGGTACACTTTGCCTGATTTTTTCTGGTAAACTTTATAATAGTAAGTGAGGTGATTTGTATACAATTTTATAATCTAAAAACAAAAGAAAAAATAGAAGTACCGGACGATCAAATAGAAATAGTAACCATGGAAAATGGTCGAAAAGCGGCAAAGGCAGAAGTTAACGGAACAAAGCTTTTTAAGTTTTTAAGCAAGGCAGATTCCGATAAATTGGCCAAGTAAGCTGACTCGAAACTAATATTTTAAAAATGAAACGACTCTGAAAGGGGTCGTTTTGTGATTCGCGCCTATAGTAGTACAATCTCAATCACAAAAATAATCCCGTTCTCTATTGAAAAGGAGTTGAGTATGAAAACGTGTTTGATTCAAGGGTGTGGAGGCAAACTTGACGAAAGTAAGCCTGTGATTATTAAAACCGGCTGCTGTTCGGGCAGCGTTGCTTACGGCTGCAGCAAGTGTAGAAGGGTGCACTTTGCAGACGGCAGACTCGTTTTTTCGCGAAGAGGCTATCCTGTATATCTCGGTGATAACGGGTGCAAAACTGTGGATGCGACACACCTTTTGGTATTTCTGTTTCCAACGGAAAAATCAAGGGACCGCCACGACCGGCGCTACGCGAAATTCGTATCTTCCATCACGAACGCGCAAGATTTTTACACAGTTACAGGCACCTGGCTGCTCTGCTGGAATCCGCGGACCGAAAAATGGGTACCTGAAAACCAGTTGGCAAACACCTTCTAAAAACCAAGTTGCCGAAAAAGGCAGTGGTACCAACGGACACAATCTATAGGCTTAAAAACCAATAGAGTGTGTCCGTTTTTTTATTCTGATTAACCGTCGGTTAGCAAATGTAAAAATTAATAGTATCCTTATATTATGAAAAAACTTGTAGCATCATCTTTAATAGTCGCCCTTGCATTTACTTTAACTGGTTGTACGTTATTAAAACCAAAACAGGAACAAAAACAACAACAAAAGACCGAACAGAAAACCCAGCAGGAAGAAAAGAAGGAAACCAAAAGCGAAGATAATAAAAACGTTTTCACTTCGATAAAAGACGCAGTATCTAAACAAATTGGATTAAAATGCGAGTATGAAGATACGGAAGGGGTTAAAGCAACTACGTACATTAAAGGTACTAACGTTTATTTAGAGAGTGAAATAGATAACGACGGTGAAAAAGTTAAATTTAAAGGAATAATGAAAGATCAAAAATATTATCTTTGGGGCGACGGAAGTAACCAAGGCATGGTATTCGATTTATCAAAGTTATCAAGCGGTGAATCTCAAACCAACGGAACAAAGGTTCAGACCCAGGATGAAATAATAGCCAAGCTTGAACAAAATAAAAATAGATGCCAGCCCGAAAATATTTCGGCATCAAAATTCGACACACCCTCCGATGTGAATTTTGTTGAGTGGAATATGGGTAAGTAAAAATATCTGCAGATAATGCTATCCAAAAGAGATATTAGACTTGTTGCATCCTTAATCTTTTTTCTTATTGCGGTTTTAATAAGTAAAATAGATGGGAAAAAGACTTCTCAAAATGCAAACCAAAACGAGAGTGAAACCACACAGTCAAAAGAGTATGCCACATCACATAAGGTGACTAGAGTTATTGACGGAGACACAATAGAATTAGAAAACGGCCAAAAAGTTCGATATATAGGCATCGATACTCCTGAAACGGTAGCACCAAATAAACCGGACGGATGCTTCGGAAAAGATGCTGCTAACAAAAATAGAGAATTGGTTGAAAACAAATATGTACGACTTGAAAAAGACGTAAACGAGACCGATCGTTACGGCAGATTACTCCGATATGTTTATGTAGATAACATTTTTGTTAATGATTACTTAGTCCGACAGGGATACGCTTTTGCCGTCAGCTACCCGCCCGATATCAAAATGCAGGAACTTTTGCAAAACGCGGAAAAGGAGGCACGAGAAAATAACAGAGGGTTGTGGGGAATGTGTGGTATCAAAAATAGAGAATCTTCGGAATCAGGGAAATAGGCCTATAGCTTTACACCTTTGGTTTAACCTGTTAAAATACACCCATGCGTTTTAGATATTTAAGCAAACAAGTTAATAATTCCGCATATAAGGGCACAATCGATTGTCCTGAGAACTTGTTGGCTTATCTGTACGCATAAAAACTTTTTTATTTATTGCCGATCCGGATAAGCCTCCAAACGGAGGTTTTTTTTATCCTAAAATTCAAAACCCATAAGTTAGGAGGCCTATTTGGCTCAACAAAATACAGACATGAAAGGAGATTAACGTGTCTTTTGAGCCGAGAACTTTAACCAACCAATAGAAACTTTGGAGGATACAATGTTCGCAAACCCAATTCGGATCGAAATTGATGGTTTTGGTGTAACTCTGCGCCCGCTTCGTAAAAACGAAATGGAACATATTGCAGAGCTGTTCGCATCCATGGAAGTACTTCGGTACACAAACATGGTTTACGCCCCAACAGTGCAAGGTGAAGAGGAATGGTGGGAAAAAGCCAGCAAGGAACCTAACACCGCCATATGGGGCATAGTGCCTGATGGGGAAGATACAGCAGTTGGAGTTACAGGACTTCATCAGATAAACGCCATAAATCTTTCCTGCACTTCAGGCATTATCATAGGCGACAGGAAATGGTGGCACAAAGGAGTTGCTTACCGAGCGCATTTGGCCAGAACTTGGTATGCGGCAAATACACTTAATCGCTATACCATTCAGTCGCAGGTGCGCACCAAAAACGCTTACTCATTGAAAGCTTTGTTGAAAGTGGGATACCGAGTTTCCGGCAGATTCGACTGCAACTGTTTTCATGACGGCGTTTTTTGCGACACCTGGGTCCTTTCGTGGGTAAATCCTTACAAGGTTAATGTTCTTTATCCGAACGGAGTGCCCAAAGAATTGCAACCTTCGCTGGATAAAGCAAAACAAGCGCTGAACTTCGCACCTCAAGCGGTAAAATTCCTGTAAAGCATAAATGCCGTGATAACAAACGGAACATGTGGATATTGCCTAACCCATGTTCCGTTATTTTTTTTCTTTCGGTATACTTATTTAATATGGCTGCCCTAAACATTTTAGTTTACATTTCCTCGCTGGTAACAATATGGGTGGGAGCAAATTTAATCGTTGATTCTATAGATAGATTCTCAAAAAAACTCCGGCTCTCTACTTTTTCAGTTTCATTTTTTGTCCTGGGACTATTAACATCTATACCGGAAATAGCGGTAGGAGCAAATTCGGTAGGTGAAGGAAAGGCCGAAATTTTTGTCGGAAATTTGATAGGAGGAATTGCCGTACTATTTTTATTTGTGGTACCTGTAATAGCAATAGTGGGCAACGGAATTAAAATAAGTCACCATTTAAGTAACAAAATATTGATCTCTTCATTTGTGGTGATGTTGATACCTACTTTTTTTGTTTTAGATAAAAGGGTAACCAACTTTGAAGGCTTGCTCATGATACTTTCATATGCAATATTGTTTTATTTCGTACAACGTAATCACGGTGTTTTGGATCACGGGGAACTACGCGCTCTAGAAGCCAAAAATTTTTCAACGGTGGATATTTTTAAAGTTTTGTTAGGAGTAATACTGGTGTTTATAGCTAGCCAGAATTTGGTAGATAAAACAATTTACTTGGCGGAACTTATGCGTATTCCGCTTTACTATGTGAGTCTGATTCTGCTTTCTGTGGGAACAAATATTCCGGAGCTTTCTTTAGGCTTAAGTGCCGTGCACGCTCACAAAAAAGATGTAGCATTCGGAGATTATGTAGGATCAGCGTGCGCAAACACAATTATTTTTGGTGTACTAACATTGGTTAATGACGGAGAAGTACTTACCGTGAACAACTTTTTACCTACATTTATAATTCTGACGACCGGTCTTGCAATATTTTTTGTTTTCACAAAAAGCAAACAAGACATTTCCAGAAAAGAAGGCTACATGCTTTTGGGATTTTACGCTATATTCAGCCTTATAGAATTACTCACTAAATAACATTATTGCTACAATAAAAGTATGGGTAAATACAAAGTGCAGTATTTAATCTTTTTCGCAGTTTTAATACTGGCGTTAATTATAGTGGCATTGACTACGGATTTCTCACCAACGCTGTAACAACCTCTGTATGCGGTGTGTGAGGAAACATATCTATCGCGTGGCAATCTACTACTGAGTATTTGGTTCTTAGCAGCTGCATTTCGCTTAAAAACTTTTCGTATTTACACGATACGTAAATCATATATTTTGGACAGACTGTTAATAAATCGTTTATAACTTTTGGGTGTAGGCCGGAGCGGGGAGGATCGACCAAAACAAGCTCTGGAACGTAGTCCGATATTCTGATATTTTCTGCGGGGGCGCAGATAAAATTAGGGTGTAAATTGTTTAACTGCGCGTTTTCGTTAGCATCGTCTATTGCTGATTTGACCGATTCAACTCCGTAAGTATTCTTGTATTTTCCGGACAAAGGTAAAGTAAAAAAACCGGAGCCACAATATAAATCTAAAACGTTAGCAGAACTCGGCAGATTAAATGTATCTGTCATGGAAATTACATGAGATTGGAGTAACTCAGCCGTTTGTGAATTTGTCTGAAAAAATGAATTCGGACGGATTATATAAAAATGCTCATTAATCTTTTCACGTATATAAGCGGCTCCTGAAATTACTTCACAATTTTCACCAAAGGAAATATCGGACTTGCTCGAGGTATGAGACCATACAAAGCTGGTTACATTTAATGTATCTACCAAACTTGCAAGTGAATTTTTTATTAACATCTCTTCGGAAGAATCTTTAGGATTAGTGGTAAGAATTATTACCATTGTTTCACCAAGTTTGGTTACTCTAATTATGGCATAGCGCAATAATCCGGCGTCGGCCTTACGATCGTAATAACTTAGGCCACTGTTTTTAACCCAGGGATAAAGCCTGTGATAGAGATCTATAATTTTTGTGTCGGGTAAAAAGCATGTGTGATTATCGATAACCTTCCACCATTTTCCCTTTTCACGTAGGCCAAAATTTCCTTTGTAATCTATGACAAAATCCATTTTGTTTCTGTAGTGGGAATTTGTGACAGATGGAATTATCTTGGAACAGATCAAAGATATCTTATCTGCCTTGGCCGCTGTGTTTATTCCTTCCAATTTTTTAAGTAATTGTTCTTCGTAGGGAATGTCGAACCAACCGCACGATCCGCAAACGTCTTTTCGGCCACATAAGGTATTTTCCTGCATAATAAAGCAATTAAAACACATTATTGACGTTTCAGGTATTTTTATTAATATTGACTTGTTTCGTATTTCCTTCGGTTATTATGATCCAGGATATTAAAGCCCCAATTACAACCTACATGGTGTACGATCACAAAAAAAACACGGCATTACCGGTAAAGATTCTGTGGGAAAACAGAGAGTACAGAATTACAAAAATAGGCATGCACTACCGCTACCGTGTGGGAAACACACTCATGCATGTTTTTACCGTAGTAACGGCGTCGATTTCATTTAAGCTAGTGTTGGATACTGATAATTTATTTTGGACTGTGGAGCAAATAGCTGATGGAATACCCGATTAATTTACAATTCAATCCAAAACAACCAACGGTAATGCATATAGACCTAAATTCGTGTTTTGCCACAATAGAACAACAGGCTAACCCATTACTCAGGGGTAAACCCATTGCTGTGGCGGCATACAAAAGCCCCGGAGGATGTATTCTTGCCCCTTCTATTGAAGCAAAAGGGTTTGGTATAAAAACAGGCATGCGGGTTAAAGACGGCAAAATGCTTTATCAGGACTTAATAATATTGGAACCAGATCCCTGGAAATACAGAAACGTACATTTATCCTTAAGGAAAATATTGGAAACCTACACTAACAATGTAATTCCCAAATCTATTGACGAATTTGTTTTAGATTTAGAAGGTTTTCCCTCTATGAGAAAAGGGTTAATAAACGTAGGAAATGAAATAAAACAAAGAATTAAATCGGAGGTGGGAGACTGGCTGCGGGTTTCTATTGGTATTGCGCCCAACAGATACCTGGCCAAAACGGCAGCAGGAATAAAAAAACCTGACGGCCTGGAAGTTATAGATATAAGCAATCATGTGGCCGTATACGAATCGTTGGAGCTAAATAACCTGTGCGGAATAAAAACTAATAACATAACCCGATTAAATAAAATGGATATTTTTACGGTCAGACAATTTTACGAAGCCAACCCAAAAACAATACAAATGGCCTTTCATTCGGTAATGGGATATCGTTGGTTTTTAAGATTACGCGGATGGGAAATTGACGATGTGGAATTTGCGAGAAAAAGCTACGGTAATTCGGTAGCCTTAAAAGAACGCCTTACCACGCCGGAGGAACTGGCACCGGTGTTAATGAATTTAGTTGAAAAAATGTCACGAAGAATGCGCAATGCGGGATATAAAGCCCGAGGTGTCCATTTGTCGTTACTTTACCGTGACGGCAATCATTGGCACAAAGCGGTTACTAAAGGCACAAATTTGTTTGCGCCCGGGGATATTTATAAAGTAGCTTATAAAATTCTTTTAAAAGCCCCGTACAGAATACCTGTGCACACAATCGCGGTATCATGCTTTAACCTTGTAACAGATACAAACAGACAACTTAGTATTTTGGAATTACCTTGCCGAAAAGAAAACTTAACAGACGCAGTAGATAAACTTACAGCAAAATGGGGCAATTTTGTGATTACACCGGCGAGAATGCTGGCCACAAAAGATGTGGTTAAAGATCGAGTAGCTTTTGGGGGAATAAAAGAATTGGAAGAGTTTGTCTTAAAAGTCTAAAACTATTTAATTCTCTTAAAGAAATGAGCCAATTCTTTTGTGGTAATAATCATTTTAATTGGTCGTCCGTGAGGACAGGAGTAAAGATTACGGCACTGTTCTAATTTTAAAAAAATATTTTTTTGCTCCTGTTGTGAAAGAAAATCCCCAGCTTTAATAGCTGTACGACAGGCAAGGAATGTAATCGTTTTTTTGGTGCGGGTATCTACATCAGTGGGTTTTCCGTTTATAACAATTTCCTGAAGCATTTCCTTTACAAAATTAGCAATATCAGTGTTTTTTAGTATTTCCGGTACAGCAGAAATATTAAAATCAGTAGAACTTACCTGATACATTTCAAACCCGTAATCAGCAAAAGTATTTAAATACTCGGAAAGTATAGGGGCATCTTTAACACCAAAAGAAACTGTCAGCGGACTAGACAACGTAAATGCGGCCGATTTTTCCCGGTTAGTAACATATTTAGCGTATAACTCCTCGTACAAAATGCTTTCATGGGCGGCGTGTTGATCTACAAGCAACACACCTTCTTTTACGGGCGATGCAATGTAGGTATTTGCTATTTGAAAGGTATTTTCGTAAGGCTCGAACGATACTACGTTTGCTTTCCAAAGAGGTACAGCGTCCTTAAGCGACATAAAGGTGGATGCATCCGCCGTTTTATCGTAATGGTAATCAGATTGAGAACCAACTACATATGTTAAATCAGCAGAGTTTAGCGTGTCATTAAGAATTTGTTCCAGGTAATTGTTAATGTACCCGTTATCCCAAAAAGAAATTTCCAGTTTTTTAGGGTGAACATTGACATCTACCAGGTCTGGGTTGATATCGATAAAGATGATATATGGGGGATAAACATCATGAGGAATTAAAGTACCATAAGAGCGCTTAACAACTCGGGAAATATCTTTTAAGACCACGTGACGGTTATTAACAAACAAATATTGATTAACCTGGGAACCAGACGCCGCCTGCGGCTTAGATATATAACCATTAACGGTCAAACGGGAATCCGCGCCAGAAAAAGGTATTAAAAATTGAAAAACACTATCTCCAACGACACTTTTGCATCTGGCCAAATTATCCTGCTTGGGTAAATTTAAAATTAATTTACCGTCACGGTAAAACTTAAAAGAAATAGTTGGATAACACAAGGCATATGTTGATACAACCTCAAGGACTTTTTGAAATTCTAATTTATGATCTTTTAAAAACTTGCGTCTGGCAGGAATATTTTTAAACAAGCCTGATACCTCGACTATTGTACCGATGTTCATCCCAATTTGGGATTTTTTAACCAAACGTCCATCCCGAACGTCTATTAAGGTTCCTGCTTCGTTACCCGATATTCTACTTTTAATAGATACCGAGGAAACCGCGCATAAACTAGCAAGGGCTTCCCCTCTGAACCCCAACGTTTTAATGTTGTAAAGGTCGTCAAAAGTGTCTATTTTGCTCGTGTAAAAAGGTTGGAAACACACGTCTAGATCGTCCGAGGATATACCGCAGCCATTATCCGTTACTCTAAGTGATTCAAGAACAGAACCGCTTACTTCTACTGTTATTTTGCCGGCACCAGCATCAATAGAATTTTCCAGCAATTCTTTGACAGCACCTGCAGGGCCTTCTATTACCTCACCTGCTGCAATTTTAGGAATTATTTTTTTGTCCAGTTTATGAATTATGCCCATTGTAGTTTCTATCCCAAATTTGTTTAAGTTCTGCCAAAATATTTAGAGCCTCAAGCGGGGTAGTGTTGCTCAAATCCAAAGTTTTCATCTGATCAATAAACAAATCTAAATCTGAAAATGGGGTAACGATCGGTATATCAGCAGTTACCAGCGCCGGTTTTTCTTCCGGAGAAGTTGCCCTGGCCCGCAAATCCTCCAAAACGGCTAATGCCTTGATGTACACCTCGGGTGGTACACCCGCAAGCTTTGCTACATCTATACCGAAACTGTGCAATGCGGCTCCGGGCACAACTTTATGCAAAAAAACAGGGCCTTCGGATGTTTGGTTTACCGTTACCTGCATATTTTTAATTCTATCTTTATGCAAATCCTCCAAATGTTGTAATTCGTGATAATGCGTAGCAAAAAGGGTTTTGGAGTGTTTTGTTGATACTAAATAATCCGCGACTGCCCAGGCGATACTTATCCCGTCATAAGTAGATGTTCCGCGGCCGATTTCATCCATTATAATCAGACTTTTTTCAGTGCAATTATTCAGAATATATGCCGTCTCAACCATCTCCACCATAAATGTAGACAATCCGCCGGCAATAAAATCCGAAGCACCGCTACGTACAAATAAATTGTCTACCACACCAATACGAGCGGTGCGCGCAGGAACATAGCAACCCATCTGTGCCAAAATTACAATTATACCCACCTGACGAATATATACAGATTTTCCCGACATATTGGGACCCGTTATTACTAAAAGTTGTTTATCGCCGTTATTTAAGCAAACATCATTTGGGACAAATTCCCCTAATGGTAATGATTTTTCTACAACGGGATGTCTGCCTTCCTCAATTTCTATTAAGTCTGAATCGTCCACTTTTGGTCGTACAAATTCCTCCCGTAATGAGATTAGAGTTAAAGATAAAATACAATCGAGCGTTGCCAAGGCAGACGCTGATTTTTGGATGTTTTCAGTCTTGTCTAAAATATCGGTAACTACTGTGCAAAACACCGAATACTCTATTTCTTTTATTTGTTCCTCAGCGGTAAGAATTATTTCCTCATGGTGTTTAAGTTCAGGAGTTATAAATCTTTCTGCATTAACCATAGTTTGTTTACGAGTGTAATAACCTGGTACTGCGGATAAATTCGATTTAGTGACTTCTATGTAATAGCCAAATACCTGATTAAACTTCACCTTTAAAGAGCTTATTCCGGTTTTTTCTTTTTCTTTCTGCTCCAAATTTAGAATAAAATCCTTGCTTCCCTTAACGGTAGCTCTAAGTGAATCTAGCTCTTTATTTACTCCCCCTTTAACGTAGCCTCCGGATTTTGGGTCAAACGGGGGAGACTCTATAAAATAATTTCTAATATAAGGGTCGAGGTCCAAAGCCTCTTTGTCAATTTGTTCTTTAATTGACGATATTAAAGGATCGTAATTGCTATCCAATCTTTCTTTAATTTCTGCGGAAATTTCTAAAGATTGGGCAAGGTTAATAACATCTCTGGGGTTACCAACGCCAACCGCCAACCTTGATAAAATACGTTCGATATCCATCAGGGATTCAAGTTTTTGTTGCAATTCTGCACGAAGTCCTGAATCGGCTAATAAACACTCTATTGAATCTTGCCGCGCTGCGATATCAGACACTTTTAAAAGCGGCTTGCTTAACCATTGCTTTAGCAAGCGTCCACCCATAGGAGTATGTGTACAATCTATAAAATCCAACAAAGTGCCTTTACGGGAACCGTCTCTTAACGTGGTAAACAACTCCAGGTTGTAAATTGTGGATCTGTCCAAGGTCAAATGTTCCGCACTACCAAGTTTATCAATTTTACGAATGTGGCTTACATCGCCTTTTTGTGTAAATTTGAGATAGGCTAATAACGCAGCAGCAGCGGACTGCGCCTGAAATAAATCGTTTATACCAAAAGAGGATAAGTCCTTAATTTTGAAATGAGATAGCAGATCAGTACCTGCCGTAGATACGGCAGAATCCCACTCAAAATATGGAAACACATTTAGATTTTTATGATTTTTTAGGGTTTTGAGAATTTTGGAATCATTATAAATTACGGGAGAAAGTAAACATTCGGAGGGATTGTACTTTGTTAAATCGTTTACTATCAATTGTTCAAACAATTTCAAAGGATATTCATCAACTGCAAAATAACCCGTAGAAAGGTCTGCCAACGCTACGCCAAACGATTCTTGTCCTATGTTTATAGCGGTAATAAAGTTATTTTCTTTTTTGTCTAAAACATTTTCGTTTACTAGTGTTCCGGGAGTAATTATTCTTACAACATCCCGTTCTACCAAACCGGGGGCACTCGTATCACCAATTTGTTCACAAATGGCAACCTTGTAACCTGCCTTTATAAACTTGTAAAGATACGAATCCACGGCATGAAACGGTATGCCGGCCATAGGTATTCTTCCGTCTTTACCCCTGTCGCGGCTGGTTAAGGCAATATCCAACACCGAAGCACCTATCTTGGCATCATCCATAAACATTTCGTAAAAATCACCTAGTCTGAAAAACAGGATACAATCAGGATATTGCGCCTTTATTTTTAAATACTGAATCATCATCGGAGTTTCAAAACTGTCTGTTTGTATAACAACCTTGGATTTAGTGGGCATCACTATAGTATTTTAACACCTATTTAGATGGGTAAAATGTTAAGTCCTACAGGTAATCGCGTAAACGCTTTGAACGTGATGGGTGGCGAAGTTTTCTTAACGCTTTAGCTTCGATTTGTCTGATACGTTCTCTGGTTACACCAAATTCTTTTCCTACCTCTTCAAGTGTACGTGATCTGCCATCTTTTAAACCGAAGCGTAATTCTAAAACTTTGCGTTCGCGGGGATTTAACGTTCCAAGTACATCCTCAATATGATCTTTTAACAATTCCCGGCTCGCAGCTTCGAACGGTGACAACGTTGTTTCATCTTCAATAAATTCTTTTAATCGGGTGTCTTCTTCTTTTCCTACAGGTGTTTCGAGAGATGTAGTGTCCTGCGAAACTTTTACAATTTCATATGCTTTTTCGGGCTCTATACCCATAACTTTCGCAACTTCCTCAGGGGATGGCGTTCTCTCGTACTTTTGCTCAAGTTCCCGCTCAATTTTTTTGAATTTGTTGATTTGCTCTACCATGTGAACAGGAATTCTAATAGTCTTTGCCTGGTCTGCTATTGCTCTGGTTATTGCCTGACGAATCCACCATGTAGCGTATGTAGAAAACTTAAACCCCCTGCGCCAGTCAAACTTTTCGACCGCCCGCATCAATCCGACATTTCCCTCCTGAATAAGATCCAAAAACTGCAAACCTCTACCCATATATCTCTTGGCAATTGAAACTACCAAACGAAGATTTGCCCGGGTTAGCCGTTCCGAAGCATCTACGGCCTCTCTATCAGAGATTTTTTTACTGTATTTTTCTATATCGTGTATATTTGCCGTTGTTAAGCCAAGTTCCCGCCCAATCTCCTGCGCGGAGACACTTTTTCCTTTAGCTTTATCTAGGGATTTTTTAGTTTCTTTGTACTTAATACATTCAGCCTTTTTAGCAAGATCTACTTCCTCGGCGGCAGTCAATAAATCGTGTTTGCCTATCTCCCTCAGGTACATTCTGACCGGGTCAGAAGACAACGCCTTATCCAGTTTAATCTTGGATAGATCAATATCTTCCAGTTTAGCAAGCTTTTCTGCTTCTTTTTCGGAAGCAACGTCAAAAACTTCAACTCCAGCCTCCATTAACTTCTCGTAAAGGGAATCTAATAACTCGAGATTTTCTTCAGCGTTCGGAAATATTTCCATTACCTCATCTAAGGTAAGATACCCGTTCTTTTTACCTCTGCTTACAAGTTTTTGAACGTTAGTATCTGTTATAACAACAGCGTCATTGTCTGTTTTGGAAGATTTTGCTTTTCTTGGCATATTTTTAGATTTTTAGTTCCTTGGACAACTGGTTAAACTGAACAGTGAGCTCGGCGATAAGTTTATCATTATTTTCCTTCTCGGCAAGCTTTATTTTCTCTGTTAGCAGCTTAAGAGCACGTTTCACCCCATCCACCTTAATGCGGTTTGCCAGGGTATCTACCTCCCGAATAAAGGTATCCACGGAGGCCTCATCATACTGCATTCCACTTAAATACAAGTCCTGAACCAAATTTCTTACAGGTTTTTCGACAAAACTGAAAAAGTCCTGAATATTAAAGCTGTGTTTAGAATCAACATATGCCCCGAGTACTCCGTATAAATCCTGAGCCTCCTGGTCAATAAAATCCGTATATTTCAGCGCTGAAAGCTTGTTTTTTAGCTTGTCATATGGAAGTTTTAACAACAAAGCCATGTAATACATCTCCGTACGCATTTCGGGTTTTTCGTTATTTTCGACCAAAACCTGCGGGGTAGCGTCATATTTAATAGAAACTTCTGACAAAGGTTTTTTTTCGGATAACAGGTTAAATACGGTGTTTTTATCAAGTTCCAATTGCTTTGCAATTTCCCCGCTGTAATGATCCAATAAAACCTTGTTCTGAATCCTGGAAAATTTTGGCATCAAATCCTCCATAATTTTCTTCTTTCCCTCGGGGGTATTTTTATCGTGAAGTTTCGTCGAAGCTGTTATAAAAAAATCATAGGCGGGGATGGCGGATCTGATCATGCCTGCGGCTTCCTCCGGGGCTGAACGGACAAGCTCATCCAGGTCTTTATAACCGGCGGGTGTCACACACACCTTTATGTTGAAATCCAGTTTTTCAGCTAAATCTACCGCCCTAAAAGCGGCATTTATCCCTGCGGAATCGGCGTCAAGACTTAACACAATGTCTTTAGTGTACCGGGAAATCAGTTGAAGCTGTGCCACCGTAACAGCCGTACCCGAAGCAGCAATAACATTTTCTATGTTGTTTTGATGCGCGGCTATTACATCCATATTACCTTCCACCAATACTGCCCCTTCTTTTTTTACGGCCAATTTGGCCTTATTTAGGGCATAAACAAAATTCCCTTTATGGAAAATTAAAGTTTCGCTGGTATTTAAATATTTTGGTTTGTAGTCAAAAATTGTACGTCCTGAAAACCCTACCACTTTGCCATCGACTGCCATTAAGGGAAATATCACTCTACCTCTGAATTTATCGCTAAAATCTCCGTTATCCGATCGGGTAACAATCACACCAGCCTGAAGCATTTCATCCGTGGATACTCCTTTTTGTTTTAAAAACTCCAACAAAATATTGCCGCTGCTTGGCGCATACCCCAACATAAAACTATCTATCGTAGCCATAGCAAGCTTTCTCTTTTGTGTTAAATAGTCCAAACCAGGCCTACCAAGCGAGTGGGACTTTAAAAGATAATTGTAGAAACGGGCAGTTAACTCATTTATATAAAACAAGCGTTGTTTTAGACGGGAATTACCGTCAAAATCGGTTTTTTCTAAAGTAACACCTGCTTTGTCTGCCAATATTTTTAAAGCATCGGGAAACTCTATTCCCTCAATCTTTTCCACAAAAGAAATCATGTCGCCTGATTCTCCGCAACCAAAACATTTAAATATTTGAAGATCGGGAGAAACGTTAAATGAAGGTGTGTTTTCGGAATGGAATGGACAAATTGCCTGATAATTTTTACCTGTTTTTTTTAAGGTAATATATGACGATATTACATCTACAATATCTAGTTTTTGCTTAATTTGCGAAACTGCATCCATTAATAGTGATATACCATGAAACCTGAAGTAATAGCAATGTACGGTTTATTAAGAAAATATTTTGATTAAAAAAAGCCATGGAGATGATATTCCTGTGCGATCGTTGTGTTTTGTCACAATCAGTTTCTCGGAAAGATTTGGTATCTGGTATTTTGAAATTACAGATAAATTAGCTGCATTGTTTTTTAGTAAAATTAAAGCGTGTTCATCTAAATAAACCGGTTTCCAAATTCCGGTTTTTATCAAGCGCAGTACAAACTCGCGGGTTTGCGAATTTAAAGATGAACTCGGCAAGAAAATGGTATTAAAGCTATACCTAGTGTTCTGATTTTCAAAAGCTTTTGTATCTTCAAAAACTCTTGTGCTATACGCAGTTTGAAACTCGGATGAATAGGCTTCCGGCCGCCCGTCTACAAACACTTTTTCACCCGGAAAAAGATAAAAAATAATGTAGCTGCCATCATCATAATTATTTAATATTGGGCCGGTTAAATTACTGGAAAGGTAAAATTCAGAAGCTTTTTCACTGTTTGGGAGTAAACCAAACCCATACTCAGGGGAGCTAAAGCTGAACGTAAATAAAGTGAAAATTGCCAAGGGCAGAATAAAACGAAAAATCTTTCTAAAGTAGACTAAGAATTCCGGAACGCTCCCTAACAAAAGTGTAAAAAAATACACCCCGTAAAAACCGTAAAAACTTACAAAACGCATTATACGCGCCGTTAACAAACCAAAAAATATAAAAACTGCGTACCAAACATAATTACTCTTGTTTAAGTAAAACTTTTTAAAAAACAACGGCGAAAACAAACCCAATAAAAGAGTAAAAATAAAAAATAACAGATAGTCCCGCGCCAAAATATTTCCTTGGTGTAAAACAATAGAATAAAAAATTGTCATGTTTTCTACTACTTTTATTTCGTAACCCCGAAAAATGAGTAAAGGTTCTAATAATCCGCGAATACCCCAAGGGTTAATTATTCCGGCCAATACAGTAACTACTAACAAATACCCGTAAAAACGGATACAAATGCTGTTTCTTTCTATTAAAGCAATGAGAAAATAAGAACCGACAAGAAAAGGTCCCAATATAAAAAATATGTGTAAGTTAGTCCAAAATACCTGCAAAATGAAAAGTATTATCAGGGTAGGTTTAAAAGAAATTTTTCCGGACTTAAACTCGTTAAGAATTATTAGGTATAGAACGAAAAATAAACAGCTAAAAACTTCCGGACGTACTTCTAGACGGCTTAAAATAAAAATAGACATAAATAACGAACAACTTAGGGAAACTACCCATCCTGTCTTATTTTGGGACAGATACATTATTAAAAACATAGATACGCCCATCACTAACGAAAAGATAATATTTAGTCCGGCAAAACCAAAACCGGAATAAATTACATAAAAAATGATACCGGACAACCAATGATGATTTACCACGGAAAAATCAGGCTCAGTATAGGAATAGTAGTTTGTATCAACAATCTTTCCGGTGGTTACAAATATTTCGCCATTTTTTAAATGCCGCCCGATATCGCTAACCATAATATTTATCTTGCGGGGAACTAGTAAAGCCAAAAAAATCACGACTAAAAAAGTCAAAATAAAGTATTTGAAACCGGGTTTAATTTTCATTGTCTTTTGTTTTTGTGGGTCATTTCGTACGCCGTCAACTGAGTATATGCCACAGCCACCGCCAAAACATTATTATTTAAAGTATTTTTCACACGTGTTTTATAGTCTTGTTCATATCTTTGAGGTGGTGTGTATCCGCCGTCTAATACTTTAATGGCCTCAATAAAAAACACATCGTTTGTACCATTACCGTCAGGGTGGGGGTGCATAGTTGCGTATTCAGCAAAAAGGTTACCCCACGCCACCTCGGCCATAACTTTGGGATATCCTGCTTTCGCAACGCGGTTAGCCTTACTTACAAGTAATTCTAAAGCTGCATCTAGTTCAACAGCCTCGGTCGTGCGAACTTCTTTACCAATGGTTACTGTTTCTTTAAAATGTTCGGCCTGGTACCAACCAATATTCCTATCGTTTCTAAATCCTTGGCAAAAAAACGGCAATACCCCTTTTGTACTTAAAATGTGAATTTGTCTCAAATCATCTACTGTAAGGTATCCTCTGGCAGCAACTTCGTCAGTTAAGTATTTGTTTACGTTTTCCCAGTTTCTTTTTCTTCTTTCCCAAATTTCTTTACCGGTGTAACCAAACATTTCCCTATAATCATCTTCAAAAGAATCGCCCCCGCCGGAAAGTTCAAAGAAATAATCCTCTCCGAGTACTTCGAATATTAGCTCCTCATTAGTTTCAAGAAAATTATTTAATACCGACACATTTTCCGGTGTCAGACTTTTTTTGGCGTCTATTAACGCGTTAAATTCGGGTTCCAAACTATATTGTTCCCCTGTAAAACGACTCGGAATGTGCTGATACAAATCAAAAATTTCTTTTAATCTGTCTGTATCAATTATTGTCGAATCCTGGGAAACGGCGCTTTCGATAAAAAAAGATAGTTCTTGCTTCAGATCCCGGGCGTAAGAATCGCGCTCCTCCAGCACAATTGTTTTGGCTTCTTCTTCGCCGTTATGTATTGTGTCCGCTAATTTTGAAAAAGTTTCGAACGCCTTACCGGACAGCAATTCACGAAGTACGGATTCCTCAGAATGTATGATATCGACCCCTCTTTGCGCCAAAAACCTACAGAAAGCAAGATCTTTCCCGCCGAGCAAAACATAAAACGGTTTTTCGTCTTCATCGTTTTCATTAAACAAAACTAAATAGTCATCCGTCACTTTATATTTAGATCTATCAAATGTTTTTTTGGACTTTCCATGTAGAACCACATCGGCGGATAAAACAAAATCCAAAAATTCGGAAGGGCCTATTGCTGTAGTTTCCTGGGGAGAAAGTTTTAATCTGGTCAATTCGGCGTCGATTTCTGCCAATAATTCTGCCTCTTTCTCCATGGTTTCCGTCATAATACTTTCTAGTCTTTGTTTAAATTGCTCACGCTCCTCAGAAAGCCCTTCGGCCGCATACCTATTTTGCAATTCTGAGTTGATATTGATTTCATCAGTTAAATTTGCCGGGCTTTCGGTACTGAATTTGTTCGCAGACATATTCTTAAGTATACCTGTTACGCAAGTGAGTTTGGAAGACAAATATAAACTAAGGGTACTTGGCGGAGGGAGAGGGATTCGAACCCTCGACGAGATCACTCCCGTACAGTCTTTCCAGGACTGCGCACTAGACCAACTATGCGATCCCTCCAAAAACAGATAAGGCGAGCATAGGTGGTGTAATCCACACTATGCGATCCCTCCAGATAGGCTTTAACAGGGTAAATTTTAACACATAAAGTTAATTCCTATGTTAATATTTATTTAACTATGAACAAAGGTGAAATTACCTCATTAGCACCTAGTAACGATATTGAAACTAGGGCGAATCAGTTAAACCCGTACGAGGAACAGCCAAAAGAAGCAGCGATAGAGGCTGCCCTTATGGAAAGAGCTAACGAGTTGGCAGAAAAAGGCATTCCTATTGCTATATCTTCTATTTGTATGCCAAAAAGTATGATGCCTTCCTTAGATAAAATACCAGAACCCTGGAGATTTCCTCAGATTAGAAGAGCCGAAATTAGATTGGAAGTGTTTATAAATCCGGAAAATGCCCAGGGTAAAGACCCTCCTCACTTTTTCGAAATTGATGAAAACGGTCTACATACCGAAGGCTACAAATTCGAAGATGGGGAATGGTCAGATACCGAAATGGTAACTTTTGAGTGGCCAACAACTGAACCAAAGACATTATTGTTTGGAAGAAATGCGAAAGAATGCGATTTAGGTATAGGGCTTAACCCAAACCTAAGTAGACAACATTTTAAGATAACATTAAACCCCGATCATACAATAGAATTACCCACCGTATTGACCACCAACGGGTCATTCATTCAAGTTAAAGGTGAAGCAGTCGGGTTAAAAGCTGCGCAAGATGCAATAAAAGCAGCTGTGTCCGGAGAACCAAGTATTTATAATTTGAATTAACTACAAATACTGCTTAAGATCTTGGCCCTTTATCTGATTCTGTAAGTCTTTGATTTTTTCAATTTTGTCTTTGGGAACTATCAATAACACATCCGGCGTATCTACAATTACTAAGTTGTCTATTCCTGCAACGGCAACTATTTTTCCGTGATTACTGGTTTTAACAAGGCAGTTTTCAGAGTCAACATCAACCACCAATCCGTCTTTGTACACTCCACCGTCCTCGGTAAAAAAGCTATAAACCGATTCCCACGAACCAATGTCTGCCCACTTAAACTTAAGAAGGACTACCTGCCCCTGAGACATAATATGCTTAGTTACCAACTCTGTAGGACCTTTTTCCATTAGACTGTAAATTTTGTCTATTTCAGCTTCTTCTCCCGGTTTATCGAAGGTGTTTTTTATCTTCATTAAAGACTCGTACCAATCTGGTCTGTATTTTTTGTAAGCTTCCAGTATAAGTTCAGGGTACCAGCAGGCGTGATTACAGTGCGTCACGATATGGAAATTTTCGACCAAATCCTTTGTCTCTGCCACACTATGTTTCCTATCCACAAACTCTAGAACTTCGTATATTTCCTGATCTGTATCTATATTTATCCGTTCACCTAAACGTAAAAAGTCCACACCCAAAATTGGGCCTGTAGCTTTTACACCACCTGTAATGAATTTTTTATCGCGTTTTACCAGTTTTTCCGCATCTAAAATCATCTTTATAAACTCGGCCTCTGGTTTACGAATCACATCGGATTGAACAAGAAAAAAAGGTTCTCCAGGATATAAATAAGAAAGTTTTAAAAAGGCAAAACCTTCTGCCGGGCCACGGTCTTTGGCGATATCAGGTTCAATAATATAATTCTTTAAAGGAATTTGAGGTGTCTGCTCTGATACGTATTTAATAAATTTTCGTTTAGTAGATATAAAAATGTCCTCAACCGGAAACTGTGAAAGCAGAGTTTCCACGTTGTACTGAAAAAGAGATTTATTACCTAAAATCGGTTGAAATTGCTTAGGTTTATCCTCTCTGGAATATGGCCAAAGCTTTGTGCCCTGGCCGCCGGCTAAAACGAGAAGTTTCATGTGTCAATTTTATCAGATAAAAAAAACCCCCGCATGGAACTTGGTAGTTACCAATTGGGGGTTCAGCAAATTACTTCTTCACTTCGTAGTTTGTATTAGGTGCCAATGTCGACAACGCTGACATATCCAGATGGAGATAGTCTGCGATTTGCGACACCCAAAGCCGATACTGCGGGGTAAAAACACCCTCGGCCGTGAACGACATCGCTGTACCAGCAGAATTTATCATCACAGATAAATCTTGCTTTTGGCAAATCCATCCATCGGTCAATTCCTGGCAGTAGGCCATTCGCGCTACCACCGCTACAGTAGTTACCCTGTGATCTGGTATGCAGCGGTTGTAGGGTGAATAAGAACGATTGTATATAACCTCACCGTCATATTCACTCGCCCACGATTCCCAAAAACACCCACCGATCTCATGGTCTTCCGGAATTTCCCCTAACTCCATACCAAAGAGTTCTACCCCTTGGTACTGAAGCATGTACGCGCCGGGCGTTGACCAACTTTTTTCCGGATTGAACTTGATTGGTACTTCTTGAGTACTTGGGAACAATGTGATGTCCATCCATTCGGGTGTATTCCCGAAAATGTACATCAACTCTAGCGTTCCTTCAAAAGATTCCTCCGGTTGAACAGTTTCTTCGACGACATCCTCTGCAACGGGGGTCGGCGCGCAGGAAGACAAGACAGTGGCCAGGATTATAGCCAATACAACAACTACGAAAACACTCTTTTTCATTGCGTATACTCCTTATTTTGTATGGGCGCTGATTTTGCGCAGGTTTGATAACAATAGCCTCATTATACTATAGGATATGCAAATAGTCAATCTTAAAATACAGTTTTTGGAAATAAAAATCTGGCGGAGGGAGAGAGATTCGAACTCTCGTGCCACTTGCGTGACGCTTGGTTTTCGAGACCAGCCCGGTATGGCCACTTCGGTATCCCTCCACGATTCGGATATCTCAACGCCCTTTATTGTAACAGATAACAAATAAGACAAAAAAAGCGAGCCCCGTACCGTGAGTTTATGCGACTAATATTTCTAGTTGCATACACTTTATCACGACACAGGGCTCAAAAATTACGACGCTACGGGATCAGAGATGCGTCCTTATAAACTTCGAGGATCATCTTCCCGTCCTTCTCATAGATACGAACAGTGCCTTGGATCGGTTCTGGACTTGAAGCGCGGATGGCGTCGGCCAAATTTACAACCTTGCCATTAGCGCGAACCCAGAAGATCTGGTCCTTGGCAAACGGACGCCAGATGGCGCGGGAAACGGTTACGGTCTGCCCGGTCTCTACCAGTTCAATCTTGATAGACTCGTTCAAATTGTAACTGAGCCGAACCACGTCGCCGTTTTTGATTGCGTCCAGGTCGGTGTTGGAAGTGGAACTTTCGGCGTTGGACGCGGCACACCCGGCCAGAGACAAGGACAATACGACCACAAGCAAAACGATGAGAAAACGCACTTTCATCTCAAACCTCCTAGCCAAGCTGATTGATCCATTTTTATTTATTGAAAAGATCGGTGCTAGTATTATACATATAAATCAAATAATATGCAACCTATAGTCAATAACGCCAACTTTGGAAACGGCCAAAACCGGCCTAAATTCA
>JAAZNL010000028.1 GCA_012798315.1 candidate division WWE3 bacterium
CGCTGGCGGTATCGCTACACTTGCTACAACTTGGATACGTTACGGGAAACCAACGTTCAGTATGACTTTGAACGGAGTTTTGGCCGGACTGGTAGCGATCACGGCAGGATGCGACGTAGTTACACCCGGTGGAGCAATCGTCATCGGATTTATGGCTGGCGTGCTGGTTGTCTTTTCCGTAGAGTTCTTCGATAAGATCGTAAAAATAGATGATCCCGTCGGTGCTATTTCCGTTCATGGGGTCTGCGGTGCATTTGGAACGTTAATGGTAGGAATATTTTCAAATAGTCCCGATTTGTTGGGCATTCTGTATGGAGGCAATGCCCAAGTATTGATAAGTCAGTTGATCGGCGTTGCAACCGTAGGTGGATGGGCCATTTTGTGTGCTACAATCTTGTTCTTACTATTAAAACATACCGTAGGAATCAGAGTAACTGCTAAAGAAGAAGAAATCGGGCTTGATTTTTTCGAACACGGAGAAAAAGCATACAATTAAAAATCACATCCTCATTGTTGCTTCGAAGAACGGAGACAAAAAGAGACAAGTTGAATAGAATTTTTTATTCCTTCGGTATTTTTTATATGACACTTTGCATCAAACAAAGATAGAAAGTGTCAAAGGTGTTTTCAAATAGAGGGAATTTGGAGTAACGAGATAAAAACTAAAAAACTCTCGTTACTTGACAAGAAAAGACACGACAAACGAGATTCTCCCGTTGCGTCGTGTCTTTTTATACTGATCAAATAGACTCTAGCTAAGTATGTTCAGACGAATTCTTCACCGAAACGGAATTTCACATCTGTCACAAAATGTTTGATACGCTGTTCTTCACTTTTCTTGCAAATCAAAAGCACTTTATCCGATTCAGCCACAATAAAATCTTCGAGCCCCTGAGCGACCACAAGCTTGCCATCACTCATCGTAATAATATTGTTGTAGCTCTCGATAAACAACGACTTGCAATTAAGACTCGCATTGTCAAATTCGTCTTTTTGAGCAATTTCGTGTAACGACCCCCAAGTTCCCAAATCGCTCCACCCAAACTCGGACACATTGACATATACATTGTCCGCTTTTTCAAGAATACCGTAATCTATCGATATATTGGGACAAAAAGGAAACGAATCGTCTATAAACTTCTTTTCGAGAGGCGTATTAAATAACTCCAAGCCTTCGTTAAACTTTAGGATAATGTCGGGTAAGTACTTGTTGAAAGCATCGAGGATACTGTTTACGTTCCAAAGAAAAATACCGGAATTCCAAACAAATTCACCACTGTTCAGAAATTTCATGGCAAGCTCTGCATTTGGCTTTTCTGTAAATGTTTTCACTTTTCTGACCCCATCAAGTTTTTCCCCACTAATTTGAATGTAGCCATATCCGGTTTCGGGACGATTGGGCTTGATGCCTAAAGTAAACAATACCGGATGTTTTGCAACAAAATCGAGACCTTTGTTGATATCGGATATAAATTGCTCTTCTCTGAGAATGAGATGATCCGATGGTGCCACAACTATATTTGCCTGAGAGTTCACGGCGCGTATACGATAGGTTGCGTAGGCAATAGCAGGGGCAGTATTGCGACGCATCGGTTCCAATAGGATTTGACTATCATCCACCTCCGGAAGTTGTTTTTTTGTCATTGAGGCATAAGCATCGTTGGTAACGATATAGATATTTTCAGCGGGCACTATTTTTCTGAAACGATCGTAAGTGCTTTGCAAAAGAGATCTTCCGGTACCAAAGAAATCAAGAAACTGTTTGGGCTTTTCCTCTGTACTGAACGGCCAAAAACGGCTTCCCACCCCACCGCTCATAATAACGCAATAATTGTCATTC
>JAAZNL010000029.1 GCA_012798315.1 candidate division WWE3 bacterium
AGCGGTTGGTCCACTTATGTTAATCGTGTACACATTCTTGTTTTTAGGCTTAGTTATAGAAATTCCATGGGATATACCAGAACATTTTTTAATATACTCTAAAACTTCTTTTGTTCCTAAAATACTAAAAGAAAATGACCTATGCTCAGGATAAAACCCAACGCAACCATCTCCGTCAAAATATCCTCGAATAAAATGAGAATTCAAATCTTTTCTCAATGTTGGCGGTTTCAGAACAAGACTTTTTGCAGGTACGCACCCTTGATTAATTAAATCATCAGCCATTTTTCTACTATGAATCTGAGTCCGAGAAGCTATATATGTTTTTTCTCCTATTCTGACCTCTCTTCGTTTTACCGGATATGTAGCTCTCAAGTCGTAAAGCATTGATTCAATGTGATATTCATCTTCTGACTTCAGGGTAAGCTCAAGTGTGCCGCCTTTCTCTCCACCTGTATAAGAAGAACTTAACCTAACATTCCCATCGGCATATAAAAACCCAAGCCAATACGCTTTGTTTTGATCATCTATAGATTCGAAATAAGACTCGTCTACTTTGTATTTTCTCGTATTTGATAAAAAATCTGTTTCTTTAAGTGTGTTCTTAGGGCGCTTTTTAAACCCATTATCTCTCAAATAATTATCCAAAGAAGAAGATTTGCACTTCAATGTTTTTCGTATATCAGATATTGTTTCTCCATCATCATACATCGACTTAATCATTTCTTTTTCTTTTACAGTAAATTCCCTCAATTTTGTCCTCCTTATAAAATAATAGAGCCGCCCCATTTCGGGACGGCTAATATATAATAAGGAGACCGAACGGAACATACCCGTCTCATGCGTTTGTCTCATTATTTACTACTTTAGTTCCAATTTATCTGCGTGGCTGGATACCCAACCCCTATAGTTTGTATGTAACTCACAAATCGCGCAACGCGGATCTCCACGAAAATGCTCCATATAGGGTACAAAACCACTCTGAGATTCATCTTCGAGGTCACATTGCCCATCGTGTCCGATAACAATAATCTTGGAATCATCTGCGCAACGCGTCAAAATCTTCTTGGCATCCTTAAATGCAAAGTTCTGAAACTCATCCAAAATGATAACTTTGTTGCGGAATGAAGATCCGCGAGTAAATGTATGCGTAATTAACTTTACAAAAGCCGTACCATTTTTATCATTAACCATAGCTTCATCTGAAATATCCGTGTCTGGATTCATGTTGCACTCAATCATAGCCTGATAGAACGGCTCAAAATACACAGCACTTTTTTGCGTGATGTCACCAGGAAGGTACCCTTGCCGTGCCTCCTCACAAGGCGAGACAACTCCGATTATTCCATCATAAAACCCATATCTAACAAGCATATTTGCTACGCCCATAGCAATTTGAGTTTTGCCAGTACCGGAAGGAGAGTTGCAAAATATAATCAATTTCTCTGGGTTCCAGATGGCATTTGCGAACTGGAGCTGATCTTCATCGAGAGTAAAATTATAAAAAGGGAAGGCGTCTAATGTCTTAGGAGGTTCCCCCGCAAAATCAATATACTTCTTTTTCTTTGTTGCCAAACGTGGCACCCCTTTTAAAGAATTTCACCAATATCGGTGATGATTTTATCTACAACGCCATATTTAACTTGTTCTTCAGCGCCCATATACCAGTCACAATCCTTCTTCTTTGAAAGCTGAGCTTTAGAAATATTTGTATGCTCAA
>JAAZNL010000030.1 GCA_012798315.1 candidate division WWE3 bacterium
CTACATTTAAGAACGCAATGTTCCTAGGCCTTTTTGAAGTGAATATACCTGTTGATTTAGTGATTGACCCCGCTACAGGAAAAATATTATCAGTTAACCAATCTTTCTGGTCAAAACTGTTGGATTTTCTTAGCACTGACAATCTAAACTAAGAATCGACGAAATTTATCTTGTGATACAATTTTCTTATGAAACAAATGGCAAAGATGTTAATTGGAGTCGTTCTTGCGCTTTTGGGTCTCCTCTGGTTTTTGCAGGGGGCAGGTATCCTAAACATAGCTCCTATTTTATGTTTTGCTAACTGTGAACCTATCACAGGGGGCTCTATTGTATGGGCTATAGTAGGTTTTCTGTTTTTCATTATGGGAACCATGCTCCTTAGGGGATACTTCAAGAATAGCAGTGAGAAGAAATCATAATTAATAAAAATAATTATGACTCTACCTATAACCCATCAAATTTACAATAAAATATTTGAATTGCTTGAGCACAACCCCGAAGGCCTACGCTGGTCGGTAATGCTTTCAAAAATCAGAGAATTTGATCCTAACTGGCATCCTAAAACAATCAACGGGAGTATATGGAAATTAGTAGAAAAATATCCTGATAAAGTTTACAAACCATCTAAAGGGGTTTTTCGTTTAGTGAAGTACAAATAAAGACGCGTCAAAAGCGCATTTTAATACCCGCTCCTCACAGCAATACCTACCTCTTATAAAACCAAAACAAAGGCAATCTGACGGTTCTTTTTTTGCGAATTATTGCTAACGGGACTAAGCTTATACTAGTTATTATTTATGAAAGGTTTTATGCAAAACGTAACTAGCACCCTGGAGCTGTATTTTTCCAAAAAAGCTCCGGCTTTACCAGTAAATATAAAAGAACTACTGGTTAAATTTGCTCCTTGGATTAACATTTTTGTAATTGTTATGACTCTTCCCGTTGTTTTAGGGTTTTTAGGTTTGGGATCATTATTTTACACTCCTATGATGGGGGGTTACCTTTTGGCTAGAGTTGGATTTAATTACACTTTGGCCATGATCTTTTTAGTAATCACGTTAGTATTAAGAGGCATAGCTATACCCGGGTTATTGTCCCGATCCATAAAAGGCTGGAATATGCTCTATTACTCTACATTAGTGAATGCGCTTTATTCCTTATTGAATTTTGAAATAGTAAGTATGTTAATTGGAACCGCTATATCTCTTTACTTTATATTTCAGGTAAAAGATTACTATAAATAAAGACATATCATGGATGAAAAAATAGAAATAGAATCAGAAAAAAATGAAACTTTACAGGCAGTCAAACCTAGTGCAAATACGCCCAATCCGGAACGTAAAACTTGGATCATATTAGGAATAGTTGGGGCAGCCGTAATTATATTGGCAATATTTTTGGGATTCTACACAGGAAAAAGGCCAACCGAAGAATCGGATGTTGTAATAAATACAGATAACAGCGGGAAAGTAACCGATATTGTAAAACCGAAAGAAACAACCGATACAGAAAAAACTATAGTTGCTCCGGAATTAGACGCTAAACCTGTGGATACAGCCCCGCCCGATGAAGTTGCTATCGCAGAAGTTTATATTTTACCTTTTTCCAACACGAAAGCTTTAAGCATTGAAGATTTAGAAGGGTTATCACCATTGGAGCTTAAAACTGCAAGAAATGAAATATATGCCCGCCATGGAAGAGCTTTTGTGCACAAGGACATGTCGTGCTATTTTGCCAAACAAGCGTGGTATTCCATAGATCCTGAGTATACGGATAGCAATCTGTCTAATTTGGAAATATCAAACGTAACAACAATTTTGGACTATGAGAAGAGTATAGATAGCAACGTAATGAATGTAGACAGTGGTTGTAAATAATAAAAATGGCAAAAGAAACAGGGCGTAAGTCGCAATATAAAGGTTTATTAGACCCGGGGTTACCTAAAAACTGGCTGCCCAAAAATTGGGAGGAAATCTCACGCACCGGCAGTAATACCCAGATTGTAATTAACTTGGGTCATATAGATCCTGAAAACCAGGCGAATTCTATTTTGGTCAGCGGACAAACAACAGCCAATGTTGATGGGGAAACTGTATCGGTACACGGAATAGCCCCAAAAGGAACGATGACTAAGTTTTTTGATTCAATGACTAAGATGGCCGCAACCGGATGGATGGAAGGTTATACCCCGGAAAAAATTAGTAGTATTAGAAAAGACTTCAACACCAAAATTATGAACGAAAAATATGATACCTCAGTAATGGTATCTATTACCCGCTTTGATAGTGTCGGATCGGCTAAAGATGCGTTAGAAAATCAAATGACTTTACCTACACAGGGGTTCGGGGCACTCAAAATTCCGGGAGCTGACGGAAAGGTAACGAACTATTTTGATAATGAATATGTAAAGCAGTATATATCGGAAGATCAAAGAAAATTGCTTTCCGAGATGATGAAAAAAGCAAGTGAGGAATACAAAGTAAAAACCAAAGCCCACAATATGAATTTTTATAAAGATACTGTATGCGGTTACCCTGCTGTGCTTTCAGAAATAGATAATCCGGAATATTTAAGACAAGAGGAAGCAAAGAAAAGGCCAAAACCCACTGTGGATAAAAATAAATTCCAAGGAGGAGGATTCGACCCACTTGCCGGGAAAGGCGTGCTCCCAAAAAAATCAAAACCATTGCCTCCGGAAAAAACTATAAAAGGCTGTGTGGCAATTCAAGCAGGACAGTACCTGATTACCGGAACTTTACTATCTATGTTATTCATGACTCCACGCGGAGATACGTTTCATGAAAGTCTGAAAAAAACAGACAAATATATTGAGCGAGAAAAAGTGGAAGGACAGATGTATACAACTACGCACGTAATTCCGGTGGAAAGTAATATTGCTGAGGAAGGTTATGTTTACCGCGAACAAATAGAGAAAATCGTTTCAATTATCATTGACTCTGTGAAAGGTAAAAACTAGTATTTACTTATATGGAAACACAAGAACAACGAGAATCCAAAAAAACTTCGGGTATAAAATCGTTAAATCCTTTTAATGTTTGCCTTGTCGTTACTTTATTTATGATAGTCGGTGTGTTTATCGGATTAGGCACAAAAAATCCCCTGTGGGTATTAATTTTTATATTGCCAGCAGTTATTTATGAGGTAATACGTACTGAACCCGGCGCATCAACAAAATTCAGCTCAATTTTGCTACTTATCGTAATAATACTGGAGTTATTTCTTATACTTTTTGGCGTCAATTATGATTTGGCAAAATTTTTCGAGACTGATGAAAAATATGTGGCGGGGTACAGTCTGCCGCTTGGAGATATAAAGGTTTTTGGCCCGCTGCTTACGGCGGTTCTATCAACAGTTTTGATATTCCGAACTTACGGACCTTACACCAAATGGTTATCTGTAATAATTGCTATTGGGTCCCTCGTTGCAGTTTATTTAATTAGTCCCACATTTTTCACACAAGCTTTAAAACTAATCGTTAACGGTTTGTTTGATCGACTTTACTATGCCTTCTGAAAAGAATAATCCCGTTGAACCGGCAATATTTGTAGCTCAAGATGTTTTTGCCAGCAACAATCAGGCGATTATAATGGGAATATTAAAAAAGGGTACGCTGGAACCAGAGACGAAAACCATTATTAATGGAAAATCATATACCTTAGTAGATATACAAGCTTTTAATAGGCACTTGAAGTCTGTTAAATCCGAGGACAAAGAGGCATCAGGGCTTGGAATTGTATTGGCAAGTTTATCAACACAGGAAGCCCAGATGGTTTTGGGACAAGAACTGCGATTTATGTAAAATTTTGCTAACCTTGACAGACCTTTTATTACGCGCTCATACTTTGTGCATATGAATATAAAAATAATTTTAGTTGCACTAATTATAGTAGCTATAGCTATTGGAGCGTTCTTTCTTTCTCGTAATGCGGCAAAACAAACATCCATTTTCGGTAAAAGTGAATCGTTAGGCCAAAATGAGGCTAGAACCACCTATGCTAAGGAATTATTGACTGTATTCGGATCTCCCGATGGGAAAAATCCTATAGATACAAAGGCAAAAGGAATAAGTGCTTGTAAAAATTTAGATAATAATGATTGCTTTGCTGTTGTTGCCGTTGCTTTTAATGATATGGGTGTATGTAAAAACTCTTCAGACAAGGTTGAGTGCGAAGCAAGCGTTCAGGGATTTGTACGTAGTTTTGAGGATCGTGGCGCATTTGAGTTTAAAGGTGAAAATGAGGGCAATGCAGGCGACGACGGCGATACCGATGATGGTGATTCCGAGGCAACTGTTACAGAAGAATGGTGGGGAAAGTGCATAAAGGAACAAACGTACGATAATATAGGCGTTGGGAAAATGAGAATACTTGGAAAGGAAAACATAACTATAAAGGATACAACAGTTGAAACTTGTTGTTATGAGGCGATCCCATATACAGATGAATATATTGAGAATGCAGTAAAAACGTGTGTAACAACAAATAAGAATCAAGTAGAGGAAGGCTCCGCTGTGTTTGAACAAAAAGAAGGAAAATATGTTCCCATTATGGCGACGCTAAAAATTGACGGGAAACAGTGTGTTTACAATTATGATGAAAACGGTAATCTGGACACAGATTATTGCGAGTAAACACTTTTCTTTTTAAAAAACGGTACACTTTGCCTGATTTTTTCTGGTAAACTTTATAATAGTAAGTGAGGTGATTTGTATACAATTTTATAATCTAAAAACAAAAGAAAAAATAGA
>JAAZNL010000031.1 GCA_012798315.1 candidate division WWE3 bacterium
AAGAAATCTATTTTCCCTGTTTTTTTGTTGTTAATATTTGCTGTAATTGCGTTTTTGTATTATCAGTATCAGAAACCACAAGATGTAATAACTCCACCAAATATTGTCGGTAATAAAGTCAGCGGTAAAGTTATCGATCTGAGTCGCAAGGAATTAACTTCAGTGCCCTCCGACCTTATAATAAACACTGCCGTAGTAGAACTTAATCTAAGTGATAACTTTATAACAACATTACCATCACAGATTCAGAGTTGGAAAAATTTAGAAATGTTAAATATAGAAAACAACAAGTTAACTGCATTACCCGCAGAGATAAGATTTATTTCAAAACTTAAAATTCTTGATGCAAGTAACAACAGACTTACAGGCATTCCGGCTGAGATTGGACAACTTTTTAATCTTAAAGAACTGGATTTGTCAGAAAATAATATAACTGAATTTCCAAACGAAATTCTAAATCTCAAAGGTTTAAATACTTTAGATATTAGAGGAAGTCCTGTAACTCCGGATCACCTAAAAAAACTTCAAGATAATTTAACGAATACTGAAATACTGTTTAAATAAATTTGACTTAAGTTAGAGTTGTTTTTTACTTATCTGCCACGAGTCTGCCGACAACAACAAACCTTTTTAAGCTAGTTCCGGCCGGCCAGCAAGTCATGAGTGTAGCAGTACTACTATTAATTTGTTCCGCTGATCCGTCTAAATATTCAATTTCGCTGGAATTCACAATATTTGTACGCTCTACAATGTATCTGTAGACATTTTTTTGGTACACCAGGTAAAAAGTATCACCTGTAGAGAGCTTGTTTAATAGATAGAAAACTGCGTTGTACCTATCTGCCTGATAAAAATCCGTCGAAGAGTGTGAGAAAAGAAATGTGTTTCCAACCTGGCCCGGAAAAACAGTACCTTCGGCGTGTGCCACTCCTTTTGTTAACGCTTTTTGGTATACATTCGGATCGTAGGGGTTTACGTTTGAAATAACTTTAGAATTGGCACCTATTTTAGGGATAATTATTGAAAATTCTTCGTCAGCCGGAATCATTTGAGACGGTCCGGGGGTTTTGTCTTTTTGCGCATTTTCGCTGGTTAATACCTGAATCTTATCTTTATGTGGCAACACAAAATATTTAACTTCCTGAATTATGATCGGGTAAAAAAATACTAAGTACATAACAACCGAAATTGCTATTAAAAACAGACCCATTTTAATTAATATTTTGGAAAGTTTTACCACGATTACAATACAACTAAATCTGTTTGTTTCTGTTTTTACGATTAATAACCCAAATAATAAATCCCGCAGCTAAAACCGCTGTTATTAAAATCCAGCCTGAAGGTGATATTCCGTCTAAAATTGAAGCGGAAGCCGTTGTTGAGGCTCCTTCAACTACGCCTTGCTCTGTTCCGACCGTTTCCTCGGTAGTTCCCGCAACTTCGCCGCCTTCTGCTGTTTCACTTACTGGCGGTTGAATGTTTCCTCCTCCGGTTTCTATGGCGCCAAGCAGCTTTTCGAACACGGAAGTTTTGGTTTCCGTTACTTTAACCGTAACAGTTTCGGTTTTGGTAATTTTTTGACCGACCGCGTCCGAATGGTTTCCCGCGTTATC
The DNA here is from genome assembly GCA_012798315.1 of candidate division WWE3 bacterium. Lineage (GTDB taxonomy): Bacteria > Patescibacteriota > WWE3 > UBA101185 > UBA10185 > JAAZNL01. Next base: position 1,614 of record JAAZNL010000031.1, read on the forward strand.
AAACGCCATAATTGCGTAGTAGTATTTGTCGCTGCAGTCAGGTCTATCAATATCCTTGGAAACTTCGGTATCGGAACCTACCGTAATTGTTTTAACTAAAGAACTGCCGTTTATTGTAAAGCTTTTGTCTTTAGAACGATAAACTTTTACATTAGTAGTCTCTCCCCCATCGTCGTCTGTTTTAAATGATATTTCATCTGTGCATGATTTATAGTCAACATCAAAATCGTGCGGTTTTCCCGGCCCCACAGCATCATTTTCTACGGTAACTACCTCACTTGTACTGTTTTCGACACCGGCTTGGGCTGTCGCATAAAACTTATATGTTCCCGTTGTGTTTAAAATACTACTTGATGCTTCACAATAACCTGTGTTTCCACCAGGAATAGTTATCTGATCCGTACCAAACTGAGTATAGCCACCGTCAGAAGGACCTTGCTTAAAACACTTAACAGTAACAGGACGATTTTCCAAATCAAGCACAACAAAGTTTATATGCAGTGGAATATTATGGTTTGGGTTTTGAGGTTCCTCCAACCTTATTAATAAGCTTTGGGCAAACACGTAACTTGCCGAAAATATCACAGCAACCCCAAAACTTAAAAATATTAAAATGCCTTTTTTATTCTTTAACATGTTTTTTACCCAAGTAAACGCCCAAAATTAACAACAAAGCACCCAGACCAAAAGTTCCTGCTACAGTATATCCCCATAGATTATTTGCTCCTGTTGCGGGGAGAGTTGTTGATATACCCAAAACTTCTTCTACTTCTTTAGTCTTTGTTTGGGTCTTAACTTTTACTTTGGGATCATCTTCTATGTCGATTGCGGCGGCCGTGCCTACAAAAAACCCTGTACCGTCATTTCCTAAGACCCTTTGGGATTCTGGATCATCGGCAAAAGTACCTTCAGTCCAGGCAATATCTTTATATTCTCCTGATTGCTGAGATGTGCTTATGTCCGCAACGTAAGTAAGGGTTACGGTCTCGTTAGCGGCCATGTCCCCAAGTTCCCATTTGCCGGGCGAATGGTACGTTGGTTCAGTAGTAATACCACCTTTTAAATTACCTCTAATATCAGAAACTGCTGTCCAGGTACCTGGTCTGTAAGTAAAACCTCCTGGTGGGAGATCTAAAACAATAACATTATAAACCGGATGTTCTCTGGTAAAGACTGTAATTGTGTATGTTACGTTATCTCCGGGTCTTTGTGTTAAACCGAGTTTATTGTTTGTTTTTTAAATAAATAATACTGTAGGAGCAGGTTCTTCCCCGCACTGAAAATTCCAGTCAAAATTAAATTTCATTTTAGCCAGCTGAAATTCATTACCCGCGTTTTTATCAAACGTTACGGTCCAATCTATATCTTTAAGGCCTTGTTCAGGAAGAGTTGTAAGATACAACGGTAGTGTGCCCGGCGCAAAAAGAGTTGCAAAAGATATAGGTCCAACTGTGGTTTCGCCATCAGTAATAGTAACTTTTAGTTCTTCTGAAAATTTAACACCTGTGGATACTGTGGTATCTTCGGTAATTTCGCCCGAAACAAGTTCAAAATAGCAGGTTTCATTTCTGTTGTTTGTAATCCGCATTTTGCGGGTAAAGTTATCACCAGGTTTTAAATCGTAATGAGGAAAAACTAGACCTTCAAAAAGCGGCGCGTTTTTATTTTGTACTGTCGGTTCAGTGGACGTAAATACCCGGCAGTTATCGGGGCCAACAATACCGTTATCACAAATAATATTTAAGTCCGCGAGTGATTGTGCAAAAACGGTTTTGGCCAAAAAACTTCCAATGCCAAGTAGGGTAATAATCGGAATAAAGTATGATTTTGAAGTTAAATATGGTTTGTTCATTGTACTGTAACCTCCTCTTCCGCTTCCTCAGGTGTCGATGGTTCAACCTCCGGAGTTGTATTCTCTTCAGTGGGTGATTCTTCTTCGGCTGGTATTTCTTCTTCTGTTTCTTCAGGTATTATTACTTGGGGAATATCTGGCGGCGAAGCTGTTTCCGGTACTTCTGATGTCTCTGATTCCTGTTCAACTATTTCAACGCTAACCTCAACCGGAGCAGTAGAACCTACTCCAACAGTAGTTTCGTCTAAATCAAGTGAAATTTCGGGCAAAGTATTGTTCAACAAAAATTCCAAAACCAGTATTTGTTTTTGATTAGCTAAGTTTCGATGTTTTGGAGTACCGTAATCTCTACCATCGTTATCATCCCAGTATTCATCGTCATTACATTCGTCGTGATTGCACGTATACCAGTTATCAGGGTTATTCCCGTCACCCGGGTCAGAGTCATCAAGTTCAATTCTTTGCATTGAGCGCCAGCTTGTATCATCGTGTCCGTAGTTCCCTGCTTCTCCGGCCGCCCAACCTTTATCAGGACCGTTTTCTACGTCCGGTGTCTCGTCAATCTTATTTCCTACAGGGTCCCGCAAAATAAGTTTTTCGCCATTTTCTTCCAAATGCATCGATTCAGAACCGGTTCGGCGATATTCGTCCTCCTCAATACTATTATTAACAGCGGCTTTTTCGTTACCTACATCGTAATCCGTCGGGTAGTGAGAAACTAAGTAGTATCCGTTTGCCGGAATTTTTCCTGTTAGTTTCATTTCGTGACTGTCTGGGCCTGCACCTTCTATAATCCAGTCTTTAAGATCTATTTCTTCGTCTGTAGTGTTTCGCAGTTCTATCCATTCGTCTTTTTCGTGCTCGTGTGAACCGGCCCACATTACTTCGTTAATAACCACATCTCCACCTTCAAACCAGACCACCTCAAATGTGCAAGTAAACGAAGTTTCTTTGGGTGTAGTAGCGCCAATCAACTCTTCGTCTGAATTAAATGCCTGAATGTAATAACCATAAAGTCCCTCAGCATCAACGGAAGTAACATAAGTCATAATGTCGCCTGATTCCGTAAGATTTGGATTTGTCAGTAAAACTTCCGTACTATTTACAAAATCCCAATTCGGATCATCAAAGACAAATTTGTTAATTACGTATTTTTGAGTATTTTCAACTTTGTTCCATTTTATTTCTTGTGTAGCGGCGGTATTATCCTCAGCCGATTTATCGTTTGTTACTACAGCACAAAAACCAAGATCAGGATTTCCATCGTCTTCATCTTTTAGCGTTTCTGCCGTTTCAAAACCCATTTCAATTAACCAATTACCGGAGTCCAATTCATCAGTTACTGTACTATCGTCCCAGTGTGCATTTTGGTACGAAAATTCGGGCATCCACGCTTTTGCAATCACATCAAATTCGCAGGACGAAAGGGAAAGCGCTGAGTCAGCGTCATTGGGTAATGAATACTCAAAAGTGAAATTATGAATCACATCACCTAAACTCATTAACAAATCGTTATCTGTTCCGTCTGAATTTACTGCAAAATTTTTAAGTTTACCGTCATATTTAAGTATCGCTTCACCAGTATCAGGAACTAAATAGGCTTTTAAATCAACTTCGCCGCACAGATCATTATCTGATGGCGTGTCTTTTAGTTCCAGACTGTATATAAATTCTTCGTTGCCGATATTTTCAACCTCAAAATATTTTGTGATTGAATTGCTTGGAGAGATAACTGAATCAGCATCATCCGAATTTACCTTTCTAAGTTCTATTTGTAATGTTCCGGTTCCAAACGAATTGTCTTTTACAGTTTCCCCATCATTAAGATATGCGTATGTATTACCCACCTGCAAAAAAGCAAAAATACCAGTAATATATAAAAACACAAATGTAACTTTATTTAAAATCTTATTTCGCGACACTAGACCTCCTTTTTGGTTTTGTCGTTTTAACCGGTGTCTCTGTAACAGTCACTTTTGAAACAATAGTACTAACAGCTTTTACAGGCTTTGCGTTTTTAACCGCCAACGCTTTTACAATTTCCGATTTTATATTAAGAATTTCTGAGTAAATTATCAAAGTGGCCGGAATTATTATCAGTAAAATAAATCCCAATTGTGTTTGCGCAAAGGCCAGTGGGTAACCAAGCAAGGGAAGATTTAAAAACACCTTACCGAGAACCATAGCGCGATCAACCGGAGCAATATCTTCATTTGGATTCGAATCACCTTTTGTGTAATAAACTAATTTGTTGATATCGGGATCCTGTTCAATTCTGGTTATACGATGAGTAAATGTGTTTTTAATAGATTCTCTGGATCGGAAAGTAATAATATCGCCTACCTTGTATTGGTCAGTTGGACGAATAAACACAATACTCCCAACTCTAATTTTTGGCTCCATCGAACCGCTTTGAACATTAAACGCCATAATGTTAAGCGGTGTTTTAAAACGGGATAAAATAAACAGCGTTGATAATAAAAATAAGGCAATAAGAAATACAACATAAATAATGTTTTGTATTGTATTAAAATTTATTTTTCCTATTTTTATTTTCATTTAACCTCTTATCCGGCTACCAAAGTTTCCTTAGGTTTGCCGGTAAAAGGTTGTTTAGAATACCTAAACCGCTCCTTTAATTATTAATTACATCCACCAATTGACAGATTATATGGCATGTAATTTGTCTCCGGATAGTTATCCCACCCAAAGTAGGCACCTGACGCAAATTCATTCCATGCGTACGGGTTACTATTATTCATCGTTTTAACAAAACCATAATCATCTTCCATGGCTGTATCAC
>JAAZNL010000001.1 GCA_012798315.1 candidate division WWE3 bacterium
GTGAGGCGATGTTGGAAGCAATTGAATCCGTTCTGCACACTAAACGCGGTAACGCGGAAGCGGCTCTTACAGCTGCTAAAGAAAAAATGTCTGGTACCAAATAATTACCCTTTAAGTACGGTATAATATCCAAGTTGTGAAAATATTGGCTATAGAAACATCATGTGACGAGACTGCGTGTGCTATTGTAGAAAATGGCGTTACTGAAATTGTTTCAGTTGTTGCCAGTTCTAAGGATTTTCACGAAGCAACAGGGGGAATTGTTCCCGAGATAGCCGCCAGAAAGCAAATTGAGTTTATAGCGCCTGTTCTGGACCAGACTCTAAAAAAATATTCAAAAAATGTTGACACTATAGACGCTTTAGCTGTGACTGTAGGTCCCGGGCTCATCGGATCCCTTTTAGTTGGCGTAGAGGCGGCTAAAGCGTTGTCGATTGCCTGGTCAAAACCTTTGGTGCCGGTCAATCATTTAGTTGGTCATATATACGGAAATTTTGTAAATAACAAAGAAAGTATTGAATTTCCGGCTTTGGTTTTGGTCGTAAGCGGCGGTCATACCGACTTTATTCTTATGAGAAACCACGGCGCAATAGAATATTTGGGAGGAACTTTGGATGATGCCGCCGGAGAGGCTTTTGATAAAACCGCTCGTTTGTTGGGTCTGGCAAAATATCTCGGAGGCGTCCAACTTTCTAATTTAGCTGCCACATGTAAAGTAAATAAAGCCATCGGACAGCTCCCCCGTCCCATGATTGATATGCCGAACTACGATGTTTCATTTTCCGGACTTAAGACTGCTGTAAAAAGATTAATAGACAAAAACGTTTACTCCCCCGAAGTAATTGCGTGCGAGTTTGAAACAGCCTTAATAGATGTTTTGGCCGCAAAAATTACAAGAGCTATAAAAAAATATAAACCGGTAAGTTTGCTTTTAGGTGGGGGCGTTTCGGCTAATACTGCTTTAAGGTCCCGAATGCAGTTAATTGCCAAAGATAGTTCAATTTCATTTAATGTTCCACCTCTGTCTCTCTGTACGGATAACGCTGTATATATCGCATCCGCGGCCTATTTTAACTATAAACCTAAAACAATTGAGAATATTTTTGCGAAGCCTTCCCTGGGAGTTATGGACGAAGCTTAATTTACTTGCTGTAGTTGAGCCTTTTGGTTTTCGTATATCTCTTTATAGCCGTTAATATCTTCGTCCAGTTGTGTGTTTAATTTATCGAGACCCCAAACACTTATAATAAACGCAAACAGCATTCCTAAAAGATAAAACAAATGATTTTTTATTTCTTTACTAAGTTTAGGCATTCTTCAAAGGAAACTAAGTCTACTTTCTCTTCAGATCTCTTTTTTAATTCTATCTTTTCGCCGGTCTTTTTAGAAACAACCATTCGATAAGGTATTCCAATCAGATCTGCGTCGCTAAACTTTTCGCCAGCTGCGATTTCTTTTCGGTCATCGAACAACACTTCTATACCAGCCCCAACTAGCTGTTTATATATTTTATTTGCTTTGGTTTCAACCTGTTCGTCATCAAGGTTTAGCCCAATAAGATGAACCTTAAACGGTGCAACGTTTTCAGGCCAGATAATTCCTTTACCGTCGTGAAATTTTTCGACTAAAATTCCCATCACCCTGCTAGTCCCAAAACCGTAACTACCCATGTACACAATTTTTTGTTGTCCGGTTTCATCGGCATAGTAGTAGTTAAACGCGGTTGAAAATTTAACGTTTAAAGGAAAAATATTCCCGGCTTCACTTCCCTTAAACGTTTCGTAAGGCTTGCCTGTTTCCGGATACAAATCACCTTCTTTGGCCATTTTAATATCGTAAAAAATTTCAGGCGGCTGTATATCCCTGTACCAGTTTATATTTGTAATATGATAATTAGTTTTGTTAGCGCCTGTTTCAAAGTTTTTTAAATATTTAATTGATTCGTCTATGAAAATTTTTAAGCCCTTATCAGTCGGTAAATTTAAAATACCTGCGTATCCTACTTCGGCCCCCGTAACTTCTTTTATAGTTTCTTCCTTTGCAAGTTTTACCCACTTTGCGTGAGCGCTTTTCTTTAGTTTGTCTTCATTAACATCGTAATCTCCTCTTACACTAGCAACAAGAACTCCTACATCAGAATCATAAATTAAAGTCTTGGTGGTTTTTTGTGGTGTGATATTTAGGAACTTGCATAAATCATCAACGCCCACAATATTTTCGCCGAACACTTCCTGCAAAGGCTTTTCTTGTTCATGCACCTCCGATTCCGGTGCCAGACACGGTGCTACCTCCTTGTTAAAAGCGATTCCATCTTCTTTCGAATAAAAAATTAAATCCTCGCCCGAGTCGCATTTAACCTGGAATTCGTGAGAAAAATCTTCGGTAAAATCGCCTCCGGAAGCTGCCGCGTAGTATGTAAATTCTTTTAATCCTAATCTTTCGAAAATTTTAAAATACGATTCTCTTACGACTTCGTAATAATCTTTTAGTGAATCTACATCAGGATGAAAACTATATAAATCTTTCATTCTAAATTCCCTGCCGCGTAAAAGTCCTGCCTTTGGTCGGGCTTCGTTTCGGTATTTAGTTTGGATTTGATAAACGGAAAAAGGTAAATCTTTATAACTATAGTTAAAACTTTTAGCAATCGGAGTTACCACTTCTTCATGTGTGCTATTTAGCACATATTCGGAAGGATTTTTTTCTTTTGATAAATCGTTCACACCGGACGCTTTAAAAAGAACATCTATAGTATTGATGCGGTTAGTAACTTCCCATAATTCTTTTGGTGCTAAGGCCGGCATTAACATTTCCGAGGAAATTTCATTCATTTCTTCACGGACAATGTTTTCTATTTTATTTAGAACTCGAAGTCCTAATGGTAAGAAAGTGTAAACACCTGCCATAGTCTGATCTATGAAACCACCTTTTATTAAAAGTGTGGCGTTAACGGAATCGAACTCTTTGGAACTTTTTCTTGTCTTACCGAACATTTTGGAATATCGCATGTTTCCTATGTTACTAGATTTTTGGGTGGTGTAAAGGTCGCGAAAACATAAAAAAACGGTCCTGATATACCCTCTGCTTGCCCGACGGACAATAGAGTTTTTGTGGCACACCAAGACCGTTCACCCTCACACTACTTTACGGCATTGCGAGGGGTTTCTCTTGCGGTTCCGTCTCTGCATTGTTCGATGGTCGATGTTACAGCAGCAGAGAGAAACCACGCCGAGAGCAGGACGCAGCGATAGCGATCATATGACGGTTCAGCTTTGACGAAGTGCTTTCCGGGCCAGCTCGTGCGAAAACGATGTGATCCATGTGCGCTCCTTCCGATGACTTCACCTGTGTGATCCCTGTTTGCGGCTTCCCAAAATCGCTTTACGGCTCACGTGCCTAACAACAGCGATCGGAAGCCATAGTTCCCTCTCCCCTTAACTTGCGGGAGTATCGCGAGCACGCGGTGTGCCTCGCATTTCCATCCTCCTTTCCGGCCGCGCTTTACGTTTTTTTGGCCGCCCTGTCATTTACAGCGTTTATTAAGTAGGCTGGGAGCTCCGCAGTTTGAATATTACTATAAACCTTTTAGGTGTCAATCCTATAGTTAGTCATCTATTTGTTGTGTTAAGAGAGTTTGCTATTTTTTAGTCGTTTTGTATACTTACGTTGATACAGAAAAAGCGTTGAGTTCGGAATAATGTCACCGAACAAGCTGCGGGAAGAAATCGTAAAGTACACGAAACTAGAACCCGCCGGGTATGCCTGTTATAGCTGTAATTGGCGTTAAATCGCCCGTCACGACGACGAAAGTACAGAGAAGGTTGGTACCTTCCACTATTAAGTGGAACCTCTCATCAAGGGAGGTTTTTTTGTACCTATTTATATATAAGGAATGAGAAAAGTGTTTTAAGGAACGACCCGCAGCGGTACTCCGCGAGGACCAGTGACGAAAAACAGCTTTTCGATATGCCCATGGAAAAACGCTTTGAACATAAACTAGTAGAACAAAAAATTGCAGATATGTGGGAAAAAGGCGGCTACTTTAGACCGTCCGTTGACCCTGCCAAAAAACCATACACTATAGTACTCCCCCCTCCGAATGCCTCGGGAAAAATGCATACAGGTAATGTTTTAATGATCGCTATAGAAGATCTGTTAATCCGTTGGAAACGCATGAAAGGCTTTTCGGCTTTGTGGGTGCCTGGAACAGATCACGCGGGTTTTGAGACCCAAATTACTTTTGAAAAAGAGCTGTCTAAACAAGGAAAATCCCGCTTGGATTTCGACCGCGAGACTTTGTATTCCATGGTCTGGGATTTTGTGCAAAAGAACAAAGGATTGATTGAAAGCCAAATCAAGGGCATGGGAGCAAGCGTGGACTGGTCACGTTATACATTCACACTAGATGATTCTGTTGTGGATACCGTGTGTAACACTTTTAAGAAAATGCACGAAGACAATTTAATTTACCGAGGCGATTACATTGTAAATTACTGCCCAAAGTGCGGTACTACATTTGCGGATTTAGAAATAGATTTTGTAGAACGAAAAGATGCACTTTATTACATTAATTACCCTTTTGTCGATGAAGAAGGGTTTGTAACCGTGGCAACTGTCCGCCCTGAAACTATTTTTGTGGACATGTGGCTGGCGGTAAATCCCAAAGATAAAAAGAAAAAAGACTTGGTAGGGAAAAAAGTCTCAAATCCATTGACCGGCGAAGAAATAGAAATAATTGCAGATTCTTTTGTTGATCCTAAATTCGGTACGGGTGTAGTAAAAGTTACTCCGGCGCATGACAAAAACGATTTTGAAGTAGGTCTGCGCTTTGGGTTACATGGGGGTAATCAAATAAAAACAGCAATTGATTGGAACGGTAGAATGAGCGAATTAGCCGTAATAAGGACAAAAAATGGTAATGGCGTTTCTTTGGCTGGAATGAGCGTGAAACAGGCTCGCGAAAAAACTGTTGATTTTTTGAATGAGTCCGGAGCCATGGCAAAAATTGATGACAAATACGAACATTCTGTTAGCGTATGTTACAAAGGAAACCACGATATTGAACCGATGATCGTCCCAAACTGGTTTGTCAGAGTTAAAGATCTTAAGGACCCGGCACTTCAGGTTGTAAAAGACGGAGTAGTAAAGATTTACCCGAAATGGCGGGAAAAAACCTATATTAACTGGATGGAAGAAATGCGGGATTGGCCTATTTCACGCCAGGTAGTATGGGGAATTAGGATACCGGTTTGGTATGCCGTTAAAGGGAATGAGGATTTTTTGTATGTAACCTGGCTTGATGAATCAGGTGTTTCTCACACAGGTACTTTAAAGGATACTTTAGCCCAGGGTTTTAAAGTGTCGCAAATAGAAAAAGGTCTGCAAAAACTTATTGCGCTTCCCGCGGCCCGATATGAAGTATCTAAAGAGAGACCAAAAGGGGGCGAGTTTTTGCCCGAAACCGATACTTTTGATACATGGTTTTCTTCAGGACAATGGCCGCTAGTAACACTAAAATACCCGGATTCGGAGGATTTTAAGTATTTTTACCCGACAAATGTACTGGAAACCGGATGGGAAATTATCCGATTTTGGGTTTCCCGAATGATAATGTTTGGCATGTATTTAACCAAAGATGTTAAACACCCCGCAAATTACAAAGGCAAAGGTATTCCACCCTTTAATAACGTTTATCTACACGGAATGGTTCGCGCGCTAGACGGCAGAAAAATGAGCAAGAGTTTGGGAAATATTATTAACCCCGATGAATACCAAGCTGATTATGGTACCGATGCCCTACGTATGGGTTTAATCGCGGGTACGGCTAACGGTAAAGACTTTGCTTTTCCCAGGGACAAGGTAATCGGCTACAGAAATTATGCGAATAAGCTGTGGAACATGGCCCGCTTTGTGCTGATGTTGACTGACCAATATGAAACAGAATCAGGCCGGCGCGTTATTGACTATTCGCCCAAAAACAGAGTGAAAATTACCGATGCCGATAAAGCATTAATCAAAAATTTTAATATTGTTGCCAAGAGCGTAGACAAATTCATCGAAAAATACCGTTTTTCTGATGCTGCCGAGGCCATTTATCAGTTTACCTGGCACGAAATGGCGGATATTTACATTGAACAGGCAAAACAACGCGAAGATAAGGATATTGCATTAGGCGTTTTTCGTTATGTTTACGGGGAAAGTCTTAAACTGCTTCATCCGTTTATGCCTTTTGTAACAGAAGCAATTTGGCAAGAGTTAAAATCTGAAAATGATCGGGATTTAGCGGATTGTTCCTGGCCCTTAAAATAACACGATAAACTGAATTAAAAAGTTACTTCTTTTCTTTATCTTTTTCTTCAGTTTCCTCTTCTTCGTCTTTAGTCTCAGCAGTTGCTTCCATCTTGGCAATTGCATCCGCTTCAGCGACAGGGACTTCTTCCTCGGCTTCCTGTTGAGGCGCGTCAATTCTGATTACAACCTCATCTTCGTCTAAGTCAGCAATTTCTACTTTGTTTCTATCGAAGTCTAATTGAGCTACCGTAACCGTGTCGCCTATGTTCACCAGGTTCGTAACATCGATAACAAATTTTTCTGGCAGATTGGTAGGCAGCGCGCTGACTCGGATTTCTTGGTGTAGTAAAAGCAAAATAGCGGCGCCACTTTTAAGCAATTCATTCGTAGACTCACCGATTACCTCTACAGGAACTTCCACTTCGGTCTTTTCCTTCAGGTTTGGTTTATAAAAACTAACGTGAATAATCTTGGATGTAATGGGATCGTTTTGAACGTCATTTATTAGTACTTTATGAGTATTACCGCCTAACTTCAGGTCAATAAGAGCAGTTTCGCCGGCTTTTTTAAAGGTTTTCTGAAAATCCAACAGATTTACGACTATATAAGTTGATTCTATTTCGTTTCCAAAAACAACGGCAGGCACTTCGGCGTGTCTTCTTATTTCCTTAACTTTTTTACCTGTTTTTTCTCTTTTTGTACTAGTAAGTTCCATATACTTTGCTTCTTTAATGCGGCGTGTAAGTCTAAGAGATCATCATAGCTAACCGCATTTGTGCCTACAAACTTTTTAAACTCCTGCCCGGTTAAATCTGATTGTACCGGTACGATTCCGCTTCCTGTTGGTGTTATTGTAATCATGCTTTCCGCCTTGCATATCGGGCAGACAGCATGCGCGACCACTGCGATGGGTGCTTCGGTTATTGTTACTAGTTTTGCTCCTTCTAAACTAGTCCCGCACTTGTAGCAGGTGGCCTTTTCTAAATTTTCTAATATAAATTTCTTTTCAAGCATTATAGCGATTTTTGTCGCTGCCATGGCTTCCCATTCGTTAGAAAAGAAACCAGAGCAGATGGTATTTTACTTACAAGCAGGCATTTGGTCAATAAGAAGCTCCTTATAAGGCTGTTTCGTATATTCTGGTGCCTGTCAGCACATACAAGGTCTTTTCATCCGGAGAAACGCCGATACTCTTTATGTCGTTCCATTTGTCTTCCCTGTCCGCTTTGTACTCTTTCATGATTTTGCCGTTTTTATCAAAAGAAACAACTCTTTTGTTGCCTGAATCCGCTACATATACGTAGTCAAAATCGACGTCAGCAAGTATTTGTGCCGGGTTATTTAGCTTCGGGTTTTCACCGGAAAGGGCAAAAGAATTCTTTTCTCCGCTCGTATATTTTACTACATTTCCGTCGTTTTTAAGTATAAAAAGACTGTAAGAAATGCCAAAAGATTTCGCCTCTGCCATATCTTGGTTTTGCCCCCACAAAGAGCCGGTTAGCTTGTTTGATTCCTTGGCAAATCTGGTTACTTTTCCGTCTTTTATTGTATAAACAAAATCGGCATATGCTGATGTAACTCCCAACTCAGTGGTCTTGTAATCCTCCGCCACGGATAAATCACTTGTTTTAAGTACTTTATAACCCTGGTTGTCAGTAAATCCGATTTGTCCCTTTATATTCAATAAATTACGTATACCCGGGTAGGTTTGCGTTCCGGCCGTAAATTTTGGAGTTGCTCTGGCTGAGGTGTACAGTTTACCAGTAGTATCGTCTACGACAACGATACTGTCGCTAAATACCGCAATTTCGGTTGGTTGAATTTGAGGATCGGTGAGTTTTAACTCGTAAAAAGCTGTGTTGTCGGGCTGTTCCTCCGGTTTTATGGTTTCATCCATAGCAACAACCTCGGATTCTGCTTGTTGCGTTGTGGTACCCGTTTGGTTGTTTATAGCGCTTTTGGCTTTTCTATTCTGGAGTGTTGCGAATATAGATATTCCCAATGCCAGTGCCAAAACCGGGATAATGTATTGTATTTTAAACTTTAATTTGCCCTGTACCTTTAATTTTAACCCGATTTCCGTAACCGGTTTTACTGTTTCAACCCGTTTTTTATGTTTAAAGCTGGGAATCTTTATTTTGCTAAATATCTTGCCTGCATTAGTTATTACCTTTGGTGTATCCTTTTTGATTTTTATGGCTTCGTTACCAAAATCCACAATTTCGTTTTGTGTAAAATTAGTGTCAATTATAAACTTCATCAACAAACAAGCCTGATTCTGTGCCAACTGACTCTCTGGTATGGCTACGGTTAAAAGTCTGTCTGGCGGAAAGTCTTTTGCAAATTCGTTGGTTGAAAAAATAATGACATCGTCATCTTTTACTACGCCGGAGGCGGCGGAAAAATTTCCCTCAGAAGTTGTGCTAATTGGTCTTATATCTCCTGTACGCATTAAATAGCTTTTACTGCTCCCGTATTGAACCACGTACATTACGTTACCCCACAACGCACCTGCGACTATATTAAAATCAATTTCCTGCCTTTCTATGATAATGCTTTCGTTTGCCAGCTGTGTTACTCTGTCGCGCACCTCAGTTATGGCTTTTTCTAAAGACTGTATTGGTGAAATGTTATCTGATTGGTAATATGCGTCGTGAAGCATATCGTGCACAACATTAGATATAAGCCCCACTTCGAAACGGGTATTTCCCGAAATATCAAAAACAACATAAAGTGAGCCCTTTTTCAGAAGTAAGTCCTGTGACTCGGGTTCAATAATAAAGCTCTTCGCAAATCCATTCACACTGTCTTCTACTACGGGGTTAAGTTGTTGTACCTTGGCAGTAAGTTTCTTTAACATAGTTTTTAAACTAAGAAAAAAGTATTGTTACTATAACAATAACAAAAGCTCCCATAAAATGAAAAAAGGCAAGTGATTGAAAAAGCGGCGCTGCCGGGGTGTTAAAACTTCTGTTCATTATTTTTACCTGGCGGGTAAGCATAAAAGCATAAAAAATGTACACAAACTGCAAAAAAATAAAAAGCAGTTTTATAACAACTCCAAAAAGCTCAAAACTTAATATGTCTTCAATTCCGTTAACTGGCTGCATGATTATTATGCCTTTTATTGGCAACTAAGTCCGAAATAATATCTCTAATTGATGATGGATCCGACACGTCACTAAACTCGAACTCTCTTTTTTCTGCGGCCGTTTGTATGTAAACATTACCAATGTTAAAAATTGTTCCAACAGGGCCGCTAATGTTTGATGTTACATCTTCAATGTTATCTATCATAGTTTCGGAAATGTTCTTGTAGGTTATCCCGTGAAAATCCATATCAACAATCTTTTTGTTCGAAATTAAAAGGATATTAAAATACCAATTTAAAAAACACGCCAGGAAATATCCAAACGTAAAAAGATACCAAAATAACGTTGTAGCTCCCAAAAAAGTTGGTGAAATCAATTGTTGCCCCTCTACTTTTAATGAAGCAACAAACGGATTTACCAGAAAAGGCATAAAAGCGAATAAAAAGGCAGTTAACATCCACGGTAAGTTTGTAATTGAGCTTCGTCTAATAACTAATACGATTTGTTCGTCCACGTCCTTGCCGTCGTAGTTCAAGTCCTTTGGATTTCTGATTATTGATGAGAAAGAGGACATGGTTGTATTATAGCACTATTGTGCGGTTAATTAGTACAAAGCGATCAGTAATATTTCTGTATATTTTGTTAGGAACAATCGGGGTTCTCAATATGTATTCGGCCACAATATTCTCCGGATTTAAAAATATCCAAGCCGACCAGATTGACACCCTTTTTAACGCATATATTTTGGAACATGGTTTTCGCGCTTTATTCGAATCATCATACAAGTGGTCATTCGTTTCCCCACCTTTTTTTTATCCGTTACCTGAAATGCTTTTTGAGTCGGACAACCTGCTTGGCACCGCACCAATTTACTGGTTACTGAGACTTTTTTTTGATTGGACTGTTTCTTTTCAGTTATGGGGTATAGTGCAAACAATATTTACGTATATTGCAATGCTTGTATTGCTTTTAGCCCTTGGAATAAACCCTGTAATTTCAGCCTTAAGCGGATATGTTTTTGCTTTCGGAATGCCCAGAATTGCGCAGTTATCTCACCCGCAGATTTTTGCCCAGTTTTATATGTGTTTTGCGTTGGTGTACTTGTTTAAGTACCTAAAGTTTTTACGCCACCGGGACTTCAACCTGTTTATGTTGTTTGTTACTTTGCAATTTGTTGCCGGTTTCTATCTTGGCTGGTTTTTATTGTTAAGTTTGTTTGTAGGATTTTTCTTATATGGTGTATTTGCAACCGAGAACTTTAAAAAAGTAGTTTTGGAGGTTAAAAATAATTCGTTTTATTACATCAAGTCAGTTTTGTTTTGGGGAGTTGTGAACGGATTATTTTGGGTTAAATACTTTATAAATGGCGGGCAATATAAACTGGTTACGGTATTTTTACATGCTCTTGAGTACTTAAACAGTCCGGCGAGCTACTTAACCGCAACCAAAGGTAGTTTGTGGTCTTACGCGTTTACCAAACCGGAGAATATTACTCAGGAAAATTACATATTCCCAGGGGCATTTTTTTATCTAATGATAATCATTACTGCATTGTTTATTATTGTTCCACTATTCAAACCGCAAAATCAAACGCGAGCTGAATTTGTCAGAAGGTTTAGATCCGTATATGCGGAAAATATTTCTAAAGATACATTGGGAATTATCAGGACGTCTTTTTTTACCGGTCTCGTTTTAAATATCATTACCACTTCTTTTTTCGGGCAGTCAATTTGGTTAATAGTAGCCCTTATTATCCCCGGCGCCGAAGCAATACGATATGCAGCCAGAATTTGGGTAGTTTCACATATATGGTTTTATATTGCGGGGGGTTTAACACTCACATATTTGTTGGAAAAAAGTCCTCATATAAATTACAAAAAATTTGTTATACCTCTTGTGATATTTGCTGTTGTCGAACAGTTTGTTGTAAGGCCAGTCTATATAGACAAAACCAAGTTTCTTACAGCCGTTACCAAAGCTTCGGATTCTCTAAGCAGTGCTGTTCATTGCGACTTTGCCTATTTCCGTTCTAAAGAAATGCCGCTGGAGGTTGATGGCGCTCCCAATGGATATTTACGGGGCTCAAAGAACATTGAAGCTATGTGGACGTCGCTTTATTCAGGAATTCCTACAATTAATGGTTATACCGCGTGGCTTAAATACAAATTCGATAAGTTATACACTCCCGAAGATCTTACAGAGCTTACAAAAAGACCGGGTGAAACAGCTTGTGTTTACGATGAAGACGGATTGCAAGAAACGTGGATACTGCCTGAGATTAAACAATAAAACGACGTTACTTTTTAACAACATCAAATAACGCTTTGCTGTCAGGACTGTATTTTATGGCAATATACCCGGGTGCTCGTACGTTAAATGCTTTCATGAATAGCTGACCATCAACTGTGTAATTTCCTTTATCGGTTTTAAACGTAATCTTGCTTGTTAAACCGGTTCCATACGAAACACTTACAACGTCAGTAGCTTTTTCAAAACCTGTGTCGCTATCAACAGATTTTGCTTTTGATCTTAACTCGCTTTTGCTGTAAGGATCGCCTGTTTTGCCGCCAATTGGGCATTTGTTGATGGTTTCCGGTAGTACGTGTTCTGTGTTCTTGTTTGCTTTTAGTAAAACGTATGCGTTTAGTATATCCGCCATTTCCTCACCATTTAACCAAGGACTGGATTTGCCGCAGGTAGATGAATTTTTATTTGTGGTTTGGGTGAACCACGCTTTATAAAACCAAGGCGACCCGCCTTTCTTTTCGTAGGCATCGTTTGGCCATTTTCCGCTAACATCCCAACCCACATTATTAATGTAGCCGCCGGTCGTAGAAGAATACTGTGCAGAAACATCGCCATCCAACACTTTGTTTTTGGTGTCCTTAATAGCGTCATACCAGTTTTTTCTGTCTGATCTGTTTACCAGGGAAGAACTAAAGTATTGGCAACTGGTGGTTGTGCATATACACTTTCCGCTTTTGGTGTAGCGGTACGCGTAAGTCCTGGCTGCTATGGCTTGAGCTTTAAGGGCCTCCTGAGCTCCATTGCTGCCTCCCCAGGAGGGGGGCATTTCTCCCAAACCTTTTAAATAATCGCCCATTTTCATGTCTCCCACACCTTGAACACAGATTTTTTTGTCGTCCAGCCCATCCTGACTTTTTACTCCCACCTTGTAATAAAATTTTAATATTTTATCGTATTTTTGCCCGTCTTCCGCTCTTCCCCTAGCTCCATACTGGCTCATTCCGTTTCTGTGGGTATATGCTCCGTAACTAAATGCGGCAAACGCGGGGCTAAACCCGGGTTTGTAACTAGGGGATGTTCTTGAGTCATCGGTTTCTACACCTTCGCTTAATGAAGCGCTAAAATCTCCTGATTTAGCGTTTAATACCGCCTGTTGTTTAGCTGTAAGTTCGGCTAAATCCTCCTCAATATCTTCCAACTTACCTTCAACCTTGTCTTCCTCGCTGGAAATATCCGCGAACTCACCTTGAGCGTTCTGTTTTTTATTATCAAGATCTCTTTTGAGGGCGAGCATTTTTGCAACGCCTTCATCTAAGTCGTCTTTCAGGTCTTCAGCTTCTTTTTTATCAGCTTCAAAACTTCCGATTTCGGAATTTAAAAGGCCGATTAAACTAATCATTTCGGCACTTACTGATTTGTTAAAAATGTATGCGTATGTAGCTGATTGAAACCCATTTAAATTTTTAGATGTTTCGTTTTTGGTTAAAAACAACTCCAAGTCGCTTAAGACACTTCTTTTGGAATAATTTCTTATGATTTTATTGCGTAAACTTATTTTATCCCCAAGTTTTGCACGTCTATCTTCCAAATTATTATTTATTACCTCTAATTCTTTTTGAATTTTTGCTATTTCCGCATTCAGATCATCCAATTCGCCTTGGGTAACATTTAACTGGGAAGCTAATTCCCCTATCTTTTTATTGATGGCATCTTTTTCCGATCTGATTTCGGATAATTGTTTCGAAGTAGATTCGTATTTTTTTTCAGTTTTCTCAATTTGTTCTTCGTAACAATCTGCTTTGTCATCTAAATCGGTAATATTTTTGCAGGGATCATCTGCCCAGGTTTTGGTTGTTAATAGGGGGATACTCAACGAGGCTATAAATACGAAAGTAGTAATTAAAATAGCACTAATTTTCTGAAGGACAGGCATACAACCATTATAGCAAGTTGTACAACTCCTTGACTTTAAACCCATGCCAATCGGATAATCTACGTAAGTATGAAAAAATACCTTGGTTTACCCAGTTTGTTCATTTTTGGAATAATACTTTTCTTTGGTATCGGCAGGAGCTACGCGCAGAGTTGTGTGGAGGTTGCCCAACAGTATGCTGATGGTGTGGTTTCATGCGCGCTACCCGGTTCCACAGGTTACTCGGCTTTTCCGGGATCCATTACGCCTGTCTGTAATTTCGCTAATACTAGTTGTTCTGTTTTGTACACTTCATTGTGTGAAAATGCGGAAAATTCGGCCAATGGATACTCGTGCGAAGCCTCATTCACTACTTGTGATCAAGATGATAGTTTGGTTTGTGGTATAGGGCAAAAATGTTGTTTGGACTATAATCCAACAGGTAATCCGGATTGTGGTAGCATCCCTTATCAAGCTTGTCGACCGACCTCAGCAAGTAGTTGTTCCGGTTACGGCGGTGACGGGTGGGACTACATAAGTGGGTTCTCTTGTGTTGGTCCTGCCACAACGTGCTGCATACATTTATGTGTGCAGGGTGCTGCGGATACCACACACTACTGTAGTAGTACCGGCCCGGCAACTCCGGGTGACGGAGAGGTTTTAGACCGTTATTGTAGTGGTGGTCAGACATGCTATGTAGCAGGCAGCACGCCGCAATACCAGTGCGGAGACTTGGGCGGAGAGTGCGTCGATTATCCACAAGATTGTATTGATACTGGCGGTATATTGGATGATGAACCAGTTTGTTCGGGTGGCGCTACCTGCTGTTTGCCTGACAATGGCCCCACAGTTACGTGTACCGGAACCAATCGAACATGTATTCCTACGGCTGAATTTATTGCCAATGGAGTCCAGTGCCCTAGTGGTTTTCCTGATCCTAACTTTACTTTATCCTGCGGTTATGACTACACATGTTGTGAAGCCAGAGAATCATGTACCCCGACCACGGCTAACGGGTGTTACGAATATCAGCCGAGTACTGCTGCAGCAATTTGGGTATGTGATGCCTGCGGCGACGGAGGTTGCGGTGCTGACAGGCGATGCGCTCCTACTAGCTCCGGCGGGTATGCATGCGTTCCTTGCACGGTAAATGACACTTGCAACAGTCCCGGACAATGCAACGAAGTAGCCGGATGTGGCCCCGGGGAACGCTGCCACGAATACACGTCGTACTCGCAATGTGAGGTAGATCCTGAATGCGGGCAACAGTTGCTGTTGGATTATCCTTACCAAGGCCCGATTGTTACTTTTAATGATTTGTTATCACGAATTTACTCGCTATTATACCCAATTGGCATAGCCCTCGGTTTGTTTTTTATTGCTAAGGCCGGATATACAATTATGATGAGCGAAGGCAACCCCACAAAGATATCCCAGGGTAAAGAAGAACTGACCTCGGCTGTTTTGGGTACCCTTTTCATTTTATTGTCGCTGGTCATATTAAGAGTTATAATTAGAGCGTTGCTAGGAGCAACAATATAATAAAGTTAAGGACGAGGGAGGTGTAGAATCTAAATCACATAAATTATGCAATTATTACAAACAGTACACGCACAAGCGTCTACAACTATAGCTACAGGAATCGGACCAGATATTAGTACATTGGGACAGCTTTTCGCATTCGTTTTGAATATCATACTTGGTGCTGGATTCGCCCTTGTTCTTATCATGTTAGCAATGGGTTTTGTACAATATATTATGTCTCAGGGTGACAAGGCAGGTGTTGAAAAAGCCCAAAAATGGGTTACCTTCGCAGTAGTAGGAGGTATTGGTTTGTTCCTCGTTTACGTATTAAGAACAGTAATGTCTCAGATTACAGGCGGACAAATTACCGAAAGTACAGTCGGTTCAGGTCTTACACTTTAATCAGTAAATTACTGAATAAAAAGGCCCGGCTTTGCCGGGCCTTTTGGGAATAGAATTAGATTATGTTCGATATCTTAGATCAAATAGTGGATGAAGCACCCCCGGAAGCTCAAGCAACTAATATAAATTCGGTTGGGGCGATGTCAGCAATCCTTATAAACGTCATGTTAGGCGTTTCATTTTCGGTTTCTCTGATTATGCTGGCTTTTGGCGCTTTTAGGTATGTAGTCAGCAGTGGTGACCCTAAATTAATTGAAAAATCTTACCATACAATGTTTTGGAGTTTGATCGCTTTAATTATGACTGTTCTCGCGGTTGCAATTAAAAATGTAGTCACGGCCGCAATGGGGGTGGATATTCCTACCACACCTACGGATTTTTAAAATGTATAAACAGATTTTTACATTCATATTTTTAGCTTTTAATATTTTTGTTACTTTTGGATATGATTGCAGCATTCTTACTACAGATGTCGAGCAAGGAAGTTCTCCCCTTTCATCAGTGGGAGCTCCGGATCCCCGCGCCTTTGTTTGTATAGTTGGGCGAGTTATTAATATTTTCATAGGTATGGCGGCTGTTGCTTTTATTTATATGGTTTTATATGGTGCTTTTAAACTTTCTATGTCGCAGGGGGACCCTAAAGGGTATGCTGGCGCTCAAAACACTTGGTTTTACGCGTTAATAGGTTTTTTAATTGTTGTAGGTTTCTTTAGCGTATATTTAATAGTGGCCGGTATACTTGGGTTACCTACACCAAATCCAGGCATGTTTTTAGACCGAATCGAAGAAGGTATAGCAGGATTTATGAGTGCGGCATGCATCTGTGTGGATCAAATCTGTCCTGCTAATTGTAATTAACCCTTATACAAACCAGTGCGATTTCCAACTAACCTATCTGGCTTACTTTTTTGTCGATGTCGTTTGAGGGTGCGCAGCTTCTTCAGCCTCTACCCACGCTTCAGGAGGCCCCCCCCATTTTCGAAATTCATATTTTATATAAATTGGTTCTTTCAATGCCTTATCGGGATTTACACTTCTGACAGTAATATAGTATGGTTCATCGTAATCCCATCGTTTTTCGGGAACTAGCCACAAAATATTTGGTTTATTTTTTAAAACCAATTTTTTGATAACAAATTCCGGTCTATCTACTTCAATTTCAAAATCTTCCGGAGAAACATTGTGCGAAAACTTAAGTTGTATCTCGTAATATAGGGTAGGACCGTCTTTTTCAGGCACCCGTTCGACCAATTTAAAAGCGTTCGGATCTTCCGGAGGTACTTCTATTATGCGTTTCCCCGTAAGTATCGATGTAATGACAGTTTTACTCAGGAGAACGTCTCTGAGAGCAAAAATTATTAGCGCGATAAATATTCCAATGATAATTGGTTTAACAGATTTTTTGTTAATTTTCATATATCTAGTTGAATGGATTTGCGCAATCCGTGAATACCGACTCGGGTTTAACTACATCTCCTCCAAGTATAAGCTCTACATGTACGTGGTTCATTCCTGTTTCGTATCTTTGTATAACCTCACCGGGTGCATAAGTTGTTTGTCCTGGTTCGCCTTCTAAATGCATTATATGTAGTGTAGCCACGTTAGAACCGGATCCGCTTAAATTTGCGTAGTAGTATCCTACACACCCTGGTCTGCTGTGGTTAGCGCACCCTGATTGTGTTACCGTCCAAGAGTCTATCCCCGCTATAGCAGGGGCAACAACAGCTCTGGCATAATCTCCTCCGCAACTGGTTTGGTAGTCTGCGGCAAATCCATAGAAGTCGACCTCGTTCCATGCAGGACTACGGTTGGTATAGTTATGGCAGACGTTACCCGGATCCCATGTTGGCGAACACGAACCGATACAGCTTGTCGCGTCTGACCAATACAAGTCCGGGAATGCAATATAAGGAATGGAAAAACTGCACGATCCACTGTTGCCCCAGTATGCATTTGTACCGTGTCCGGCAGTCGCTCCATACGACGGGTACGTAACATTACATTGTCCATATGTGGCATCACCACACGTAATATAACCTCCGGTGGCTATCGGTTCTACATCGGGTGGAGGTATACCAGGACCGGCATTTAAATTAACCCCACCTGTATATTCTTCAACAACTACTGACGATGGGGAAGTTGGGTCAATTGGTGAATATGTGGTCATTGTAGCTCCGCCAAACATCATAGAAATCATAAAAATTATAAAAAACGGTATACCGGCAACAATAAGCGCGTATTTCGCAAATCGTAAAAATGTTTTTTCAAGCTCTATAAAAACTAAGAAAATATCTCCTTGAATAACACCTTTTACAAATGTTTCTGTCGCGTCAACTACGCGGCGGACTATAAAACGTATAACGGGTTTTAAAACCCTGCCTAGGGCGGCGGTAAAGCCTGCTAAAATGCCTCCCGATGCCGCTCCTGCGGCTACATCCAGCATTTTTAAGAAAAATTCTGAAACTGCTTCAACTATAATGGTTTTTAAATAGTTTATCGGCGCTAAAAATTTGCCGATTTTTGTTAACACCACGCTTTGGAGAAAATTTAATTTCGCGATTAATTTATCCAACAGGCCCGCGTATCTTTTACTTAATGCAATAGCTCCATTACCTGTCTTTTTACCGAGTGCGTCAATTAAACCCAACCAATAAGCAGGATCAGATGAATTTACATTTGCACCTAATCTTGCTCCGTTTTTGTCTACCCACTCGCGCAGTTTTACTAATTGAAGAGCAAATTTATCCGCATTTTTGGGTACAATTCCCCTTCCGCCATTTAATCTGGCAAGTTCGGCTAAAAAATCCGAATTCGAAAAACATCCGTCTTCCGCGTGAGCTATCATAAAGGCAAGTGCCTGAGGTGTGAGCTCCCCGCTGTCGACCAACTTTCGCATGCTAAAGAGGCCTTCCATGCCTTCAAAATGTTTTCCTCCCCAAATTTTTCCGCTAAAAACTACGTTGGATTTTACTTCCAAGCCTGCCAAGTCTTTATATGTATATTCCTGTGCGTGTTTGATTTTGAACCAGTTGCCGTAAATTGCTCCGGGAGCATCCAAATTCGAAGACAGTTTTAACTTGCGTCCATTCAGGCTATTCAGATCAAAACGGTCATCGTCCTCAATCATCAAACCGAAATAACTAAACTTTTTCATCATTTGTTCGGTGTAATAGGCAGGTGTCATGCCGGTGAGGTAGCGCTTCATTCTGCTCCATATAATGGTTTCCATGAAGTTTCCTCTTTCCAGCATGTTAATGACGGTGTCAATGGAATCCGAGTCTCTTTCATAGGCTAATCTATCTACATAGGCTTTTAGTCTTGATGTTTTCAACTCGCCGTTAGGGTGTTTTTTCTCAAGTTCAGAAAATAAATGGCCCAAACCTTTTTTGGCACCTCTTTGGGTAAATTCTTCGGACATGTTTCTAAGCAGAGATCTTTGCATACTTTCCACGACCATATCTCCGCCGGTGAAGCCTTTGCCAACAAAACCGCCTGTTGCCACAATGTCCA
>JAAZNL010000032.1 GCA_012798315.1 candidate division WWE3 bacterium
AGATTTACTAGACGAAGAAAACCTTGAATAATCCTTAGAAGCATTGTATTTTGATCTAGTTCTACGGGCGATTAGCTCAATTGGCAGAGCAAGCGTCTTATACACGCTAGGTTCCTGGTTCGATCCCAGGATCGCCCACCAGAACACTACTGTTTTACAAAACACCCAATTCTGTCTTTTCTTCGGTTGTAACCTTTTCGATATATTCCAAATATCTTTCGGTTGTGGATATTCTTTTATGTCCGGCAATTTTAGAAATGTGAATAATACTTACGCCCGCGGCTAAGTGATGCGCGACAAATGTGTGTCTTAGGTCATTTACTTTGGCGTTTTCTACACCCGCAAGTTTGAAATATCTATTCACGGTAGATCTGATATTTCTAACTAATAAAGGTTTTCCGGTTTTAGTAATAAACAAATGTTTAGCATTGTCCAATTTTGGTCTGTCTGTTTCCATATACTTGTTAACAGCTTCAACAACAGCCTTATTTAGAGGAATATTTCTGGAATCCCTGTTGTTTTTCTTAGGAATAAACAAATTTCCTGTTTCGCCCTCAATTTTAAGATCTTCTGTCTTCAAATCGGCTAATTCCGAAATGGTAATTCCGGTTTGGAGCAACACTTCTACCATGGCATAGCTTCTTGCGTCGTCGCGTGTAGCATCTCTTAAGGCTCGGTATTCTAATCTGGATAGAATTCTGGGAGCTTTTAGATCTACTTTCGGGTGTTTTAAGTAATCAGCAATGTTTTCTTTAATATGTCCAAGACTGTGTAAATACTTAAAAAACGTTTTTGTAGCGTTAGTTTTTCTTGATACGGATTTGGGGGTATAGTTTTCTTTGGTTAGCTTTTGCATAAATTCTTCTAAATGATGCAATTCGACCTGTGAAACCAAATCTATACCTTCCTTTGCCAGGTGGTCCATTAACTGCTCAATATCCTTGCTGTAGGCAATAAGCGTTGCGCTTGATTTACCCTGACTTCCAAGGTGCTCTATAAAGTCTTCATGTGCCTGTTGTATTTTTATCATATTTAGTTGATTTGACGCGAAAATACTGTAAAAAGATGCCGCGCTAATTTCTATAGGCTAGTTTACCACTCGGGTTGAAAGGTGTCAATAATTCAAATACAATCAATACAAATGGCATTCTCTGTCCGTGGAAAATACATACTACTGTCAATTTTACTAATTCTAGCCTCAATAAACTTTACAAGGACTGCGTACGATATCCTGAAAAGCAGTAAAAGGCTTGATGACCTTGAGGAAGAGGTGTCCGGTTTGGATTCCAGAAAACAGCGTTTACAACAGGAAATTGAACGGAAGAAAACTCCGGAATATGTTGAAGAAAAGGCTAGAAACGAGCTAAATATGATAAAACCGGGTGAAAAAATAGTCGTTTTCGTAAATGATGCTTTGGGAAAAACCAGCAGTGCCCCTTCGTATGAAACCGCTAGTAGTAACGTTCTTTCGGCAACGGATACCGTAGCGACAAAGAAATCCCCGAATTTGCTGCAGTGGTATAGACTGTTTTTTGACAAATGATAACCACTCTGTTAGATTTTGTTAGCTAGAAACCGCGCAATTGACGCGGGGTGGAGGAATGGCACCTCGTCAGGCTCATAATCTGAAGGTCCCGGTTCGAATCCGGGCCCCGCAACCAAAAAGCAGTATCTAGTTCTTGATAAATCTTGCTTTTGTTATAATATTTTCCAGTCAGTAAACGATATAGAAGCCAATGAGGCGTTACACGCCCATTGTCACTCACTTCGTTCGTGCCAATGTGTTGCTTTTGCAACCATTGGCCTTCGTAGCACTCAGGCCAATGTACCGCTTCGCGGTCATAGGCTAGTAAGCCAATGTAGCTCAATGGTAGAGCGGGCGTTTCATAAGCGCTAGGTCGGTGGTCCGATTCCACCCATTGGCACCAGAAACTACCTTATTTTCCCTTTTCTAGTACAATTAACTTGATTTATGAATACACATACAGGTAACAAAAAAAGAATACTAACCGGCGATAACGCCACAGGACGCCTTCATATAGGTCATTATGTCGGTTCCTTAGAAAACAGAGTGAAACTTCAGGAGGAATACGACACATTTATAATAATTGCTGATATGCACGCTTTTGCCTATCCCAAATACGTAGGTAATCCGGAAGCAATTGCGGATGCAGTATTACAGGTGGCTATAGACAATTTAGCCGTAGGACTAGATCCCAATAAATCAGTCATTTTTGCGGAATCAGCTGTGCCGGAAATATACGAGCTATCGACAATATTTAGTATGCTTGTCTCTCATAACAGAGCTTTAAGAAACCCAACTTTAAAAGAAGAAATAAAAGTTAAAGAAATGGGAGATAATTATTCTCTTGGTTTTATAAACTTTCCGATTTTACAAGTGGCTGACATTTTAAGCGTTCGTGCCGACTTAGTACCAGTTGGTGAGGACCAGTTGCCTCATGTAGAGCTTACTGCAGAGATAGCAAAACGTTTTAACAGTATTTATGGTGAATTTTTTACGGAACCCAAACCTTTAGTCGGTAGAGTTAAAAGGTTAGTTGGTTTAGATGGTGCGGCAAAAATGACCAAGACATTAGGCAATACTATTTATTTGGGAGAAGATGAAAAATCGTTGAAACAAAAAATTATGAGTATGTATACAGATCCAACGCGTATTCATCCTACTGATCCGGGTAATGTTGAAGGAAATCCTGTGTTTATTTACCACGACGCGTTTAACCCGGATAAAGAAGAAGTTGCCGAGTTAAAAGACAGGTATAAAAAGGGCGCTGTGGGTGACGTAGAAGTTAAAGAAAAACTGTTTATTGTATTAAAAGATATTCTAATGCCTATTAGGGAGAAACGCGCGTATTATGAAACTCATATTGACGAAGTGAAAGATATTTTAAATAGAGGAGTAATTACTACACGGGACGAGGCTTCTGAAACCCTCGACAAAGTTAAGTCGTTAATGAAGCTAGATAAGTTTAGGATATAATTGTTGAACAAAAAATATGACACCAACTACTAATAATAAAGATAAAAAAAGAAAAATGATTCCTATAGCTACCAAGCCAAAAAACGTATTTAGCAATATCTTCTTTTATATTTTTCTGCTTTTTGGTTTGATGATGATTGTTAATTTCTTCAGTTCCGGTGTTGACGGAGAAGAAGTTCCGATTAACAAGGTCTTAAGTTATATTAATGATGAAAAAGTTCAAAACATTGTTGTTGCCGGAGATACAATAGAGGTTTTATTAAAAGATGGTACAAAACTAGTTTCCCAAAAAGAATCAGGTGTTTCTTTTGACGAAATGTTGTCCAACGGCAATGTTGATATATCCAAAGTTGCAGGTGAAGTTAAAGTTGAACATCGTATTACGGTCGATCAAATATTAACTCCAATCCTAATGTTCGGTTTTCCCCTTTTTATTTTGTTTATGATTTTTAGACAAATGAAGGGCGCAAACGGAGATATTCTTTCGTTTGGAAGATCCCGAGCTAAGGTTTTTGATAAAGGAAAAGCTAAAGTGACGTTTAATGATGTAGCCGGCAATGATGAAGCCAAAAGAGAAATGATGGAGATCGTAGATTTTCTTAAGAATCCTCAGAAATATAGAAAATTAGGCGCGCGAATTCCGAAGGGTGTTTTATTAGTCGGCCCTTCAGGTGTCGGCAAAACCTTATTGGCCAGAGCAATTGCGGGTGAGGCAAACGTTCCGTTTTATAGCGCAGCAGGAAGTGAGTTTATGGAAATGCTCGTTGGTGTAGGCTCCTCAAGAGTTCGCGATTTATTTAGGATGGCACGAGAGAGTCAGCCCAGTTTAATTTTTGTTGATGAAATAGATGCCATCGGAAGACAAAGAGGTATGGGTATTGGCGGAGGGCATGACGAACGGGAACAGACGTTAAATCAAATATTAATTGAAATGGACGGATTCGATACCAGAACGGATGTTATTGTTTTGGCCGCAACTAATAGGCCTGACATGCTGGATCCTGCTTTAATTCGTCCGGGCAGGTTTGATAGAAGAATTTCTATCCCATTGCCCGATTTAAGAGACCGCGCGGAAATCATTAAAATACATATGCGCGGCAAGCCAATAGCAGAAGATGTCGTGGTTGAGAAAATAGCTAAAAAAACCGTAGGGTTTAGCGGAGCTGATATTGAAAACATGCTCAACGAGGCCGCAATTTTAGCAGCAAGGTCCAACAAAGATAAAATATCCTCAACAGATATTGATGAAGCTGCGCTAAAAGTTACTCTTGGGTCGGAAAGAAAAACCTTACAAACAGATGAGGAAAAGAAGCTGGTAGCTTATCACGAAGGCGGTCACGCTTTAGTTTCCGCGTTCGTTCCTGATATGGACCCTGTGTCTCGCGTATCTATAACATCAAGAGGGGGTTCTTTAGGGCATACAAGTTTTCCGCCCGAAAGGGATAGATATAACGAAACCAAGACCAGACTTCTGTCGTTAATTTCAACTATGTTGGGCGGGCGCGCCGCAGAGGAAGTTGTTTTTAACGAACTTACTATCGGTGCGTCTGACGATATTGATAAGGCATCTAAAGTTGCAAGAAGGATGGTTATGGAGTTTGGTATGAGCAGCCTTGGACCGATAGCTTACGAAGGTAAAGAAAACGCGATGTGGCTCGCCAGGGAAATGGGAGAAGGCGCCGGTTACAGTCAGGAAGTTGCGGCAAAGATAGACACCGAGGTAAAGAAAATTATTGACGAATGTTACGCAAAATCCAAAGAAATTTTGGCAGAACATAGAAGCAAACTTGATACACTCGCCCAACTCTTATTAGAAAAAGAAACTATCTACGAGGATGAGTTCAAAAAAATATTGGGATAGTAATATTTAGGAAAAACCTGTGGTTCAAAGTTTACTTCAAAATAACCCTAAGTCGAAGGTTTTAAAACCGGGATATATTAATACCTACTCCGAGCTTAACACAAAGGAGCAACGTCAATTAGAATATAAAATCCGTTACAAAAGTGAAGTACCCTCCTGGGATGAAACCATGGTTTATTTATCTAACTATTTTAGAGAATATGCTGTAGACAATTGTGTAGTTTTAGATGCTGGCTGCGGAAACGGAAATTACGTTATTGATGAAAACAGAAAAAAAATTTCGTGGGCCGTAGGAATAGATGCCGCTGAAGAACATATTTCTAAGAATATTTGTTTGGACGAAAAACATATAGGTGATTTGACCTCCTTGCCTTTTGAAAATGAAAGTTTTGATGTAGTGATTAGTCTTTGGGTGTTGGAGCATCTTGCGTTTCCTTCCAAGGTTTTTGGTGAAATTCACAGGGTATTAAAACACGGCGGTTTGTTTATGTTTGCTACGCCGAATAAAAACTATTTGCCTTTAGTTATTACAAAAATGCTTGGAAATTCGGGATTAAATAATTTTGTAAACCAAAGACTTTACGGGAGAAAAGAAGAAGACATTTTTAAAACACTTTATTTGGCTAATACTAAAAAATCGATTTGGGCGTTAAGCGACTCCTTTTATATAAAAGAGTTGCGTTACAATTTCGACCCTTCATATACTTCATTTAATAATATAACATATGCCACAACAAAAATATTGGCGGATGTTACCCATTCTCTAGGTTTAACTTTTTGGGATGCGCATATAGTTGGAGTTTTAGAAAAAAGATAAAAAATATGGAAAAAATAATTTTAATTGACACGTTTAACTTTTTACATAGAGCCTACCACGCCCTTCCGAATACTTTTAGGAGCCCTGATGGGGAACCTACAAACGCTGTGTATGGCGTCACATCTATGCTGATTAATCTTTTTTCTGAGGTAAAACCAAATTATGTAGTTGCAGCATTAGACATGCAGGAAGCCACTTTTAGAATTGAAGATTTCACGGGGTATAAGGCACAAAGAAAACCCATGGAAGAAGACTTATCTTCGCAAATACCAAAGGTTATAGAGATAATGGAAGCTTTCGGTATTAAAATTGTGGGGGTTAACGGCTACGAAGCCGACGATGTAATTGCAACCGTAGCAAAAACTTATGAACACAATTACGAGATTGTTATTGTGTCCAATGACCGTGATCTGTGGCAATTGGCATCGGATACGGTAAGTATTATGCTCCCAAATACAAAAGGTGCTGTTGAATGGCTTGGGCCCAAAGAAGTATTGGCCCGTTTCGGGTTTCCCCCAAGTAAAATTGCTGACTATAAAGGTCTTCGCGGTGACCCCAGCGACAATATTCCCGGCGTGTATGGCATTGGTGAAAAAACAGCCACTGATTTAATAAAAAAATACGGTAGTTTAGAAGAAATATACAAAAATGTAGAAAAAATTGAACAACATTCTCTTAAAGAGAAATTAATTAATAGTTACGAACAGGCAGTAATGAGCAAAAAGCTCGCATGTTTAATAATGGATGTACCTTTTCAGCTGGATATTAAGGACGCCAGATATAAAACCCTTAATAAATTACAAGTTAAAGAAGTTTTAGAAAAATACAATTTTAAATCATTAATCCGAAGGTTAGGCTTTGATGATGATTCTTCTTTGAAGAGAAACGCAAAAACAAATGAAGTAAATAAGGACCAACTGGCTCTTTTTTAAATCAAGTATAATAACGTTATGGTCGATTCAAGGATTTTACAAATAGCCGAGTTACTAAAGAAGGAATATCCAAATCCAAAAACAGAATTAATTCACAAGAACGAATACCAGCTTGCTGTTGCCGTAATGCTGTCCGCTCAAACTACTGACAAAAAAGTCAACCAGATTACTCCGGCGTTTTTTTCAAAATACCCAAATTGGGAGTCGTTGGCTAATGCAAATCTTACAGAAGTTCAAAATGCGATCCACGGCGTAAATTTTCACCTTGGCAAAGCCGATAGATTAATTAAAGCCGGGAAAGTTGTAGAAGCTCTGTATGGTGGCGAGCTGCCAAAACACTTTGAAGATTTAATAAAAATACCCGGAATTGCCCGCAAAAGCTGTAACGTAATTATGCAGGAACTTTGGGGCATTGCCGAAGGTATTGTAGTTGATACACATGTTACGCGTGTTTCTCAAAGATTAGGCTTAACTACAAATACCGATCCAGTAAAGATCGAGAGGGATCTAATGTCATTGTTGCCAAAAGAATACTGGCGTAATTTTTCGGGAGCTGTGGTTCTTCACGGCCGCTATATTTGTACCGCACGCAAGCCCAAATGCGAAAAATGTGTACTAAATAAAATATGCCCCTCTGCTTTTAAGTGTGACTAGTTTTCTTTGGATACAAAAATACTTCCGTAGTGGCGTACACTTGCCTCTTTAAACGTCCATAAATCCGGTTCAGTCAGAGTAAATTCAAATTCTTCTTTACTGCCTAGTACTTTTGGCGAATAAAAGAAATCGTACTTTTTAATTAATTGCTGAATACTTATTTCTTTGTCGGTATTATTTATGAACTTCACGCGCTGACCCAAAGTCAACTTCAGATTGTTCGGAACGAACCCATCTTTTGTGTATTCTATGGTAACAACATCCGCGGAAGGAACTATACCTTTAACGTCCTGCTTAAACGAGGAAGTTGTTTGTTTCTCGCTGTCCGTAGTTTCGTTGCCGGAATCCTGGTTAATATTTCCGCCGGCGTTTTTAATTGCCTCAATTACTTGTGTTTCAAACTCGTCAACGTTCCCAAATTCCATTACAATGTTGTTTAAAATTAGCGTAGGAGTCGAATTTACGCCTATTTGGTTTCCCAGACGCATGTCATCTTCCACCTGGGCCGCGAAAGTGTTGTCTTCTATATCTTTTTTGAACTGTTCCACATTCATCCCGGCAGTTTCCGCGTATTTAATCAAGTCATCTTTTTTAAGGCTGTCTTGATTGTTATATAAAAGGTCGGCATATTCCCAAAACTTACCCTGACTGCCTGCGGCTTGCGCGGCAATGGCAGCCAGCTTGGCATTTTCGTGTTGTGGCAATGGAAAATTCCTATATGCCAACTGTAAATCCTTTTTATATTTATCCGAGATCTGCACTAAAACCGGATGAAACGATCTGCACGCAGGACACTGAAAATCCGAAAATTCCACTAAAGTTACCTTTGGATTAATAGGGCCTTTTTTATAAGTATGTGAAGAAATCAAGTCCACGTTTTCTATTTTCCTCAGATTGGGCTTAATAGTGGTTGTATTTTGTGCCAGTATTATTATGGATACAAATATAACTATAGTTATTACAGCAATAACAAATACAGGTTTATTTCTGATAATAAATTCTTTCATAACTTTGAATTGTACCTTAAGACAGCTAAGATATCGAATTTTCTGCTAGTTCCTCTGTGTATTTTAGTCTATATAAGCCGTTTTTCCAATGAATTTAAACATTATGCTAAACTATCCTTGTGAAATCCTCTTTACTTCATTTGCCTGCTAAAAAAATAAAAGAAATAGAGAAAGTTGTGGAGATTATTACCGATTTGGCGGCCGTGGAGAAGGTAATACTCTTTGGCAGTCACGCGCGTGGAGACTGGGTTTCCGACAAATATAAAGACGGGTATGTAACATACGAGTATCAAAGCGATTTTGACATTTTGGTCATTGTAAACAGCGAGAAGAATAAAAACGATATTTTTCTTTGGGACAAAATAAAACAACAAATCCTAAACGATCCGGAGATATTAACGACCGTAAATTTAATTGTTGATACGGCTCATTTTGTAAATGAAAAGATTGCAGAGGGGAATTATTTTTATTCAGATATTAAGTCCGAAGGTATTAGCTTATATGACAGCGGGAGTTTTCAGTTGGCTGAGTCGGTCATGCTTTCTGTGAATGAGAGAAAAGAACTTGTGAAAAGTGAGTACGAATTTTGGTTAGGAAAAGCAAAATCATTTATTAAAGACTTCAAACATAATATTGCAGATGAAGAGCTGAATAACGCGGCATTTCACTTAAGTCAGGCGGTGGAATCATTGTATTTTGCTGTTTTGCTTGTGTTTTCAGGTTATAAACCCAAATCGCACAATCTGGAGAAAATTGAAAGTCTGGTGTTCGGATTGGTGCCGGAAGTAAAAAATATCTTCCCTAAAATAACAGAAGAACAGCGTGCCCTTTATTCGGTATTAGTGCGTTCCTACATAGATGCCCGATACAACAAAGAATTTGTTGTCAGTAAAGAAGAACTGGAGAAATTGTTTGAAGAAACAGAGAAACTAATGAGATTGGTTATCCGGTCTTGCGAAACAAAAATAGAGAATTTGAAGTAAAAAACGCTATGCGGCTTTTCCGGCCGTTCCAAAAAGTTTAATTTTTCCTTCCACAACACGCTGTACTTCTTTAATAGGTTTATCCATTATTTTGTATACGGCTATTTCATCGGAAGCATTGAGTACTTCCTGCAGCGTCATTTTAAATGCAATTCTTAACTCGGAATTAACATTCACTTTAACAATTCCCAGTTTAATCGCGTTTACCACATCGTTACTGTCTGTGCCCGAACCGCCGTGCAAAGAAAGCCATGTGTTAGGAAGTTTTTCCTTAATCTTGGTTAAAAGATCCATTTTTAGGTGTTTCTGGTCGGCGTATAACCCGTGTAGATTCCCGATAAAACTAGCGAATACATCTATACCGGTGCGTCTTACAAATTCTTCAGCGCGATCAGGATCTGTAAACAGTTTTTCATTTTGAAGGTTTTTGGGATCTTCGGTTGTATGATCTGCGGAACTTCCTTCAATATGATCCATTTCTCCTTCCACAGGTATCCCGTGTTCGTGAGCCAATTTAACAACTTCTGTTGCCATAGCTACATTGTCTTCAAATTCCATTTTTCCTCCGTCGAGGTGAACATAATCGAATCCGGCCTCAATCGCGCGTTTGCAGGAATCAAAATCTTTTCCGTGATCGAGGTTTAAAATTATTGGTATTCCAACTTGTTTCTCATAAATTCTCTTAAGAGAAACCATTTGTTCATACCCCATATAATTTATTTCTCCGTCCGATGCTTCCAGTATTACCGGGGCTTTTAAGTTTGCTGCCGCTTGGGTTATGGCTTTTAAAGTCTCGATGTTGGCGCAGTTGAATGCACCCAAGGCGAAATGTTCATCGTTAGCCTGTTTTAAAATTTCGAAAGCTGTTTTCATATTTTTTCCGCAATTTGTTCGATAGACTTTTTATCCAGCAAACCTTTAATTGCTCCTATTTCCTTAATTTGATTGTTTGCGTTAATTACACCCCATTTAAGGGCAGTTTCAATAGTTTTTCCGTATAAAATAGCGGCTACAAAAGAAGCGGCAAACGCATCTCCAGCACCGGTCATATCTAAAACAGGTCGGGGATCCGTGTATGCCGGTTGGTCGTAGGTTTTGGTTCCGTCGCTTGCCGAGGCGCCGTTTTCGGCATCGGTAATTACGGTTAGTTTTGGTCCCAGTTTTTGGAGCTCTTTATGGTATTCCTCTAAATCATTTGTTTTTATTCCCAAAAGACTTTCAACTTCTTCTTTATTTAGAATCAAAACATGGGTGACTTTTAGAAACGGCTTCAAATCAATTAAGCCCGCCTTCATTTGAAAAGTACCGGGATTAAAGGCTACAAGTATATCCTGGTTATTATTTAGATATTCAATCAATTGTTCCTGAAATTTTTCGAATCCTTTTCCTATAGATGTGTAATAAACGCATTTAGGTTTTTCCCAATTTTGCATTTTATACGCGCGTTTCCCGTGATAGGAAAATATTGTTCTTTCCGCGTTAAATACAATAATTGTGTGCACGTCGGTAGGTGTGTTTTCATTCTGGATGACATGTTCAGTATTAATTTTTAGGTCTTTCAGTTCCCTTATTAATCTAACGGTGTTTTCATCTCTGCCCGTTTCCGTGTAAATAGCCGTTTTTAAACCCAATATTGTTGCCGCTACCGCCACGTTTAGCGAGTTTCCAGCTATTGAAGTTTCAAAATCTTCAACCGGAATTTTACTCCCATGGTAAAAGAATACTTTTGTCTGTCCGTCTGCTTCCCTTTCTTCCTGCATAGATCCATCTGCTATCCGCATAAACAGATCAATAGAACAGTCTCCGATTGTTAAAATATCCGCTTGTTCCGGTTTCATTTTATTATTTTAATGACCTTATCAACTATATGATGCGCGCTAAGTCCGTATTTATCTTTTAGTTCAGCATACTTTCCTGATTCGCCAAACTTATCCTGAACACCTATCATTATAATTTTGGTCGGCAGTTTGTCAGACAGTAATTCGCATACAGCACTACCCAAACCGCCGGCAACCTGATGATCCTCAATAGTGATAATTTTTTTTGTTTTTTTAGCAGATTCAATAATAGTTTTACTGTCTAAGGGTTTTATTGTGTGCACATTAATGACCTCAGCGGAAATTTTATGCTTTGATTTTAGTTCTTTTGCCGCGACTAATGCTTCGAATACTAATGCCCCTGTTGCAACTAGTGTTACGTCTGTACCCTCAATCAGTTTTTGGGCTGACTCAAAATCGAAAGGAGTATCTTCGGTGGTAATTTTCGGAATATCTTCCCGAGCAAGTCTGATGTACACTGGTCCTTTATGTTTTGCAGCCCATTCCACAGCCTTTCGTGCTTGCCAGTAATCGCACGGACTAATTACCACCATTCGTGGTAATACTCTGGTTAATGCAATATCTTCAAGACATTGTGCAGCTCCTCCGTCCGAACTATGCTACAAACCGGCGTGAGAACCTATTATTTTTACGTTTGCATTAGATGCGCATATTGCCAGGCGTATTTGTTCCCAGTTTCTGCCCGGGTTAAATATTGCGTACGATGTGATAAACGGGATTTTGCCTGACAGAGCCATTCCCGCTGCTACCCCCGCCATATTCTGCTCCGCAACACCCATCTGAATAAATTTTTCCGGAAACTTTTCCATTAATGGTGATAACTTTACTGAACTGGCTAGATCCGCCGACAGCACATATACGTTTTTAGAATTTTTTACTACGTCTAAAATTTCGTCGCCGAAACCCTGCCTCATAGATTTAACATTAGGAGAGGAGATAAACACTTCTTTATTTAGATGCAGTTTTGTATTCAACATGGGCAGATATAGATTTATTTACCTTTTGCATGGAATCGTATCGGTCACTTTTTCGAAATCAAACTGGTAATCTAGTTTATTAACTGCAACCAAATCCACCGAAATATGAGGATCGGAAATTACCTGGCATTCTTCGGCCGGAAAAATCTCATGGACCGAAACAATTAGTTTTTTATCGTTTGCATCTTCGTAAAGTTTTTTAATTCTTATACTGTGATTTTCTATATTTCTATTTGGAGATGTAACCGCGACCAAATATTCCTTCTCATAATTAATTTTTTCTTTTAGCGTAAGGAGACCCGTGCTATCAATTTGGTTGAGAAAATTGTTCAGCTCCTCGTCGTTTTTAATTACTATTCGCATTTTCTCAAGTTGTTTGTCGGTGTACACGTTCTGCGGGAATCCTTCTAGCCTGCGTATCTTTGGTTTGTTGTCAAAAATCGGAAATTTCAAATCATCTGCCAACAAAAGATACCCTGTTACTAATATGATCACGACGATCAGTGCTACCGGTATAAAGCTTAAAAATAGAAAACCTTTCTTTTTAGTCATACTCACATTTTAACTTACCCTCGAGAGACCGCAAGTCTCTTAGAGCTTTAGTTGCTTCCTTTCGATTCGGCGGCTTGCCGTGCCATTCAAATTTATACTCCATAAAATCAACGCCCTTGCCGGGAATTGTATGGGCAATTATTACAGTTGGTCGTTGAGATACCGATTTCGCGGTGTTACACGCGTTAATAAACTCTTCAATATTATGTCCGTCTATTTCTATTACATACCAATTGAAAGCTTCCAGTTTTGCGCGAAGATTCTCCAGAGGCAATATATCTTCTGTGTACCCGTCTATTTGAATGTTGTTTCTGTCTATAATCCAGGTAAGGTTATTTAAATTCATACTTGGTGCAAACATAGCGGCTTCCCAAATTTGTCCTTCCTGAAGTTCTCCATCTCCGGTCATGCAATAAATTCTGTTTTTCATTTCATCTACTTTTGAAGAAATCGCCATTCCCACAGCTTGGGATAAACCTTGTCCTAATGATCCACCTGAATTTTCTATTCCCGGTAGAGTACCGTATATTGGGTGTCCCTGAACCCGCGAACCTGTTTTAATAAAAGTCCACAATTCTTTTTCTTCGAAAAAGCCTCTGGCCGCCAGTGTCGCGTACCATATAGGGCATATGTGTGCATTTGATAATACAAACCGATCTCTATCTTCCATATGAGGATTTTTTGGGTCTATATTTAAAACGTGGAAGTAAAGTGCTGCGAACATATCGGCGGTACCCAATGATCCCGCAGTGTGCCCTGATTGTGCCTCTAACAACATAGTGATTACGTTCTTTCGCAGATCGTTTGCAATAGCCTCTATTTTAGAAATAGTCTCATTTTGACAATGTATATAAGAGTCGGGCATTAAGCTTAGTATATTTGTTTTACGTTGTTATATCAAGCAACGATTTGACACAAAAGCAACTTTTAGTATAATTCCAATTACGTTTGACAGTGGGTCGTTTATAAAAGAGAGAACAATATTTTAGTGCGAAACCCCCGTTGTCAGAATGTCAAATGAGGGATGGTTTAGAGTGGCCGAACACGTTGTGATCGTACCCCCGCCACCCCGCACCCGAAAGAGGATTGCTAGAACCTCCGTTAGGAATTGCCTCCCCACCGCCCACACGCAGTTCCCCACAACATCGGGAACCTCGGAAATCAGGCGCTTTCTAGCAGCTAGGGAAAAACTTTAACCCAGCCTGAATTCCGTTTTTCTGAGCGCCACCAACACTAGCGAACATACTCGCAACGTGCGCCGCTCAGTATTAGGGTCTGTAGAAACGTCAACACTTGTTGAATCGAACTACAGACCCATTTCTTTTTATAAAGGGATTTTCTAATCTAAACTTTTTAGGTAATCAATAACTTCCTGAGGGGTAGTACAGATTTTCATCATTTTTTCTTCACCTTTTACAATGAACATGTGTTTTTCTATCAGTGAAATAAATTCTTTCCAAAAATCTCCGAACAAAATAATAGGTTTATTGTGAGGTTCGTGAATCCAGGAACTGATCCATGTCATACCAAATTCGCTAAGTGTACCGATACTTCCTTTAAATACTATGTGAGCCTGTGTGGTCTGAAGCATTACTTTAGTGCGGTCAAAGTAGTCCAGTGTTTTAACTTCGGTATCAAAGTTATTTTCCAATGCGCGTCCTTCGTAGTGTCGTTTTGGTTTATTTGGATAATATGTTATTGCCAACACGTCCCCGCCGCCCGCGTGTGCGCCTTTTGTCGACGCTTCCATTACACCGGGACCTCCACCGTTTACAACCTCGTAACCATTTAGTGCCAAAAGTCTTGCTGTTTCAAAAGCTTGTTGGTATGGCTCGTCGTCTTCTTTCCACGCGGCACCGCCAAGAATAGCAACCTGTTTGATCATTTCTTTTCCCGGAAAATCCAGTATAGAGTTAATTTTAGTTGAATCCGGGTTGCTTACCATATCCGATAATTTTATATACATCTGCTTCGGATTAGAAGAGTTAAATATCGCTGAACCTACAACAAAATCTTCTACTCCGGCATTTTTGAGATCCAAAATAGTGTTTTCACCTACGCCCCCATCTACCTGAATTTTTATCTGAGAATATTTTTGCTTAAAATCTTTTATTTTATGAATTACACTTCTTTCAAATGGCTGTTCTTTTTTGCCGGGAATAACGGTGTAAAACTGTACATAATCTACTAGATCCATGTTGGCATAAATGTTGGCCATATTGGTTTCAGGACCGATTCCAAGTCCTGCTAAGTACCCAAGCTTTTTAGCCTTAGTTAAAAATTCCCGGGTAAAACTGCCCTGTTTTACATAATGCGAACATTTTTGGATTGTAGAATATTTTTTTTTGAGGAAACTCATCGGATTTTCAACCATCAAATCCAAATCTATTTTATGAGGGCGGGTTAATTTTATAATTGTGTCCAAATCGCTAATCGTGGAGGACTGAACATATTTGTCTTCCGTTATATCGATCTGTATCAGATCGGCAAAATTTTTGCATATGTTGGATCGTCTTTTAATTTCTTCTTCAGAGTTTTCTATTATGACAGGAATTATCATATTTGCTTTTCGAAATGGTCAATTTTTTCTAGACGTCTTTTATATCTTATTTCATTACTAAATGGCGTTGAAATCCATGCATCCACAATTTTTTTCGCAGTTTCCACGTTTATGTAATCAGCAGGAAGAGCCAATATATTGGAATTATCATCGTTTCTGGACGAAGCAGCATGTTCCGGTTGCCAGCTAAGAGCAGCGCGTATTCCTTTTACTTTATTTGCGAACATGGAAACACCTACACCGTTGCGGCAAATTAAAATACCTTTATTATCAATAGGCGACACTGCTACCTTGTGGGCTAACGGGTACACATAATCAGTGTAATCATCGTCCTGTTTATATTCCGAAGGTCCCATATCGGTTACATCTACCTGTTTCGATTGAAGATGTTTAATAATCTCGCTCTTTAATTTAAATCCGCCGTGGTCTGAAGCAATAAATATCATATTTTAATTTTACTCCTTAATTTTAAAAGTCCGCTAGTTGCTGTAATAAAAACGAATAACGACAGTGTTTGCGCCATATTTATTCCTAATACATGCCAGCTTTCTATTCTTAAAAATTCCAGACCAAAGCGAATTAAAGAATACCCCGCCAGATAAATCAGAATAAAATATCCTGTGCCGACTAATTTGCTCTGTTTTCTATACATAAGACTCAGTGAAATAAAAAGAAATAGATTCAAAACAATTTCGTATGCAAATAAAGGATGAAAATATCCTACCGACTCGTATCCTGACAAACGATTTTCTTGTGCGATGTATATTTTCCATGGTAATTGTGTTGGCAAACCGTACAATTCCTGGTTAGTGTAATTTCCTAAACGTCCTAGGGCCTGAGCCAATGGAAGACTCAGGGCGATGATATCTAAATAAGGCAGTATTGTAATATTTTTTTGTTTCGCGTAAAGGTATATAGAAACAAAACCACCTGCCAATGCACCGTACAAGGCGAGTCCTCCGTTCCAAATTTTTATTATTTCAGAAGGGTTTGTAATGTAATAAGACCAATCACTGGCCACATGATATGCGCGCGCCCCAAATATTCCGCCCAGTACGCCTACAATCAAAAAGTCCCAAGTCACGTCGGATTTTAACCCAAGTTTTTTGGCATGGCGTTCCGACAGTACACCTGAAAGATAAATTGATAAAGAAATAATAATTCCGTAAGCAGACATTAGCTAGGCTAAATAAATGCAAAGGACCAGAATGACGGTTATTCCGCCAAAGAAAATTTTTGTGCCGGATTTCGATGGTTTGGTTTTAAATGCCCAGAACCATTCGTTGGTTTTGTCCTCAAAATATATTTCGCTTAATTTGTACAATGAACTGGCAAGAATGGAGAGTACAAAAGCTTTGGCAAACAAACTTTTGGTTGCGGTTACAACAAAAATGCTTAATACAGCGAACACTACCTGGAACAAAGCGCTATTTAACGATTTATCTTCAACATCGTCCTTGTGGTATTTTATGTGGTTAACAATGTTGGCAAAATCTCTGTGTTTTAAAAACCCGATCAAAGTTTTAGAAAATTCTTTTTCCGGTTCTAAGGCGTATGCGTATAGGAAATATTCCATATCTAAAATAAAAGTTCCGAGAAATGCGCCCAAAATGATCTGTGTGGCTTGAATAGGCAGTCGTATCGATGTAACGGCAATAAGCACAACAGTTAACACTGCTGAGATTAGGATCGGCAACTTAAAGTAGGAAACAACAGTTTTGTTCATTGTTTAAATCATATTTCATCTGAGCTCTTTTTTCAATTGTGTTAATTTCCACATAAAAAGCCTGCCTTTTGTAAGAGCTTTCTCGGATTTTTTTACATGTTCGCGGGCTTTTTCCAAAAGCGATCGGTCTTCGTTTTTTGCCAGTTTAATATATAAAGCTCTGTGTTTATCGTCTCCGAGCTCTTCGGCCAGCATGTTGCCGTAAGCCTGATACTCTTTGGTGTTGCGTTTATCGGGCGCAAGTGATTTTTGCATGAGCAGTTCTTTCATGCTTTTCATTGTAGTCATATTAGTCAGATAAACAGGCAGTGCTTATTCTTTGTTGGCTTGCTCTTTAGCAATCTTACCTATGTAAGGTAACTCGTATTCTACGTTTTGATAGGCTTTCCACATCAAAAACAGCCATATAAGAATACCGGCTACGCGCACCAATGGTTCTAGGACGTGTCCGATGAATATTATTATCAACGATTGTGCAAGAGACCATGCGATCATAAACGCAAGCCAAAATAATATAGCCTGAAACGCATGGAACCTAATAAACTTATTTTTCTTTTCCAAGACAAAAAAAACTATACCTGTAATGAAAGGAAATAAATAAGCGAAAGCAGCCACAACATTAGGGTCAAAATTTGCTAGGAGATTATCTGTATTAGTTTTATTTTTTATTTCTTCATCCATATTAAAATTCTGTCATAACAAATTACTATTATCAACCTTTTGGGCTTTATACATACGCCTTATCTCGTCTACGGTCGTTGCTTCACTGGGATTTTTATCTTTTCGAAATTTTAACAATCTAGGGAACCTAAGAGCATATCCGGCTGTGTGTGTTTGGGAGATGGATATTTCGTCGGCGCCGATTTCTACAACGATTTTCGGCATTACGATAACGTCAGGCATAAACATTTTGTCCATTAGTACGTTCTGAGGAACTTTATCGGTACGGTATTTGTCGCATAGTTTTTTAAGAAACACCCAATCTTCCTCTGTTAAACCAGTTCCGATTTTGGTGACGGTTCTAAACACATCTTTCTCCGGGTCGATAACACCAACTAAAAAGCCCCCGATTCCAAATTTAGAACGTACCCCCCGTCCAGCATAATAACCCAGAACCACGCAATCAACAGAATCATCCAAAAGCTTCTGATCGGCTTTTTTCAGTTTTACCCATGAAAAAGATCTGGCGCCCGCCTGATACGGATCGTCGGGTTTTTTAACAACAAGACCCTCAAGACCTTTTTGTTTTGCTACATCGTAATATTCTTGCAGTTCGTCCGGATCCCCAGTTTCTATGTGCTCATCCACCAAAATTACGTCGCCCGGCTTAATAATTTTGGCTAACAATTCCCGGC
Organism: candidate division WWE3 bacterium; assembly: GCA_012798315.1. Lineage (GTDB taxonomy): Bacteria > Patescibacteriota > WWE3 > UBA101185 > UBA10185 > JAAZNL01. The sequence continues at coordinate 18,261 of JAAZNL010000032.1, forward strand.
GCTCTTTTAGCGGTTTGTTTACTGTGGGTTTGCCGTTGTAATACAGAATGTCAAAAACAAAATACTTAAGCGGGATATTTTGAGCCGTGTCTTTAACCCCATGTTTACGTTTTCGTTGAATTGTTTCCTGGAAAGGCAAAAATGCCCCGGTTTTCCTGTCGTAGCCAATTGCTTCCCCGTCTAAAATAACAGACTCAGCGTTAATTTGCTGTTGTGCCGCCTCCACTAAATCAGGGAACTGATGGGTGGTTTCTTCCAAATTTCTGGTATACGTGTTTATCAGGTAGTTGTTGACAGCGGAATCCAAGGAAAAAAGGCCTTCTTGAATAACAGTATTACTCTTTTTGAGCTTTGTCTTATCAAAATGAAGCTGAACGCGTGTTCCGTCGAATTTGTACTCCGCCCACACGGACGTCATTTTTTCTATAGCTTCTTCAGGGCCGCTTAATCTCTGTGCTTTTTGCGAAAGAATCGGTACTCCTGTTTCTAAACTTATTGAATTTAATGATTTTATCCCATGGCTTTTTAAAGCTTTAGCAATCAGGCCTATATCGGGATGCGTGTTATAAACCGATTCTATGCCATCGGCCATTGATTTATCCCCCAACACCACTGCCAAGGCCGCCACAAGAGTCAGTTCGGTAAAACCGAGTCGTGTTATTCCTAATATGATTCTGACCACATATTTAGCCGAGAGAGGATCCAGCTCATTTAAAAGCGCGGCCGCTTTTTTAACTTTTAATTCCTGTGATCCAGTACCTTCAATTTCGGCAAGCTCGACCAATCGCGCATGCAAATTTGTGATGGGCATGCTTTTGGTTTTATTTTCCTGTGCCAATTCAAAAGCTACATTTCCCAAGTCACCTGCTTTGTTGTATAAATCGTTAATTTTCTTCTGATCTACGAGGTGTCCCTGTACTGAATACGCCTGTTCCAAAATCCGAATCATCATTTTTTCGGCGATATTGAATTTCGGGTTATCGTATGGGGCTTTTAGTATCCCTAATGCCAAATAAACCCCCTTGTCGATCTCTTCGTTATCAAGTTTATTTAGTAGTTCCGCAAGAATTGCCGTAATCTCCAATCTTTTTGAGGTTTCTTCCAATTGCTTTAAATATTGGCTAAATTCAGAGGTTTTCATAGTGGTAGTATACAATATAGTTTACTTTAGTTCGTACCGTGATGACTTTGTGCTTCCGGATTTAACAATCAGGCCCGCATCGATAAGTGTCTTTAAATCCCTAAGAACAGAGTCTTCAGAAATCTTTGGGAAAAGAGCCGGAAAGTCCTTATTTTGGAGTATTCCGTAGTCCTGTAGGTATGCAAGTATGTTCTGCTGTCTTTCGGTCAATTTTGTTCTACCCGAAACCTTGGCTACTTTTGTATCTTTTGCCAATAATTTAACCTGCTCACCTAAATTAAGGGCACGGTCAGCTAATTGTTCACTAAAATATTCCAAAACCTGCGTATAGTCGCTGTTAACGCCAATTTCATTTGTTAATAAGTCTATTTCATCCCGGTCTTTATAAAAACTGTCCTCTAAACTTAACCAGTTTTTAAAAGAGTAATTCCTGGTATTAAGGACCAATTTACAAAGTAATGAAGATATCCAGTTATTAAACTGATCGATAGGTGAAATGTTTAATATTGTGAATTTTGTGATGGCTGAAACTATAATAGGATGTTCTTCTCTGGCTTCTCTGGTATTTAGCCAATCTACAAATTCCGTAATTTCAGCTAAAACTTCTTCAGGCCTGATGCGGTTTTGCAATTCTATGCTTCGGTACGAGTTTTGCCTGGTTCTGGGGAGCACGTCTGTCAAAATTATTCGCGCCAAATATTTTATGTCCTGTTCCTGAAGGTCATTATTTACTGCTAATTCAGAAGCGGCTTTATAGGCATTAACAAAACTTGCCAGTTCGGGAATAGGGCTTTGATTACTTAGCTCGTACACGTATTTTTTTACGGTTTCGTAGCCAAGATTTATTCCTTCCGTTTGTAAACCCGCAAATATTGTATCCGTTTTAGCATCTTTAGTGAGCTGGTTTTGCCAAGTCTGCAATATTGCTGTGTTTTCTATTATCGATCTGGCATATTCAGCTTTTGCAATACTGTTGAGAACTTTTGTTGTAATAGTAAATTCCGGCAAGAACATCTAAATAATTCTCGCATATTTACCGCAAATTGTAGAGTCTAATTTATCCTAGCTGGATGTAACTACAAGTTGTTAAATCAATAAAATCAGGGTTTTCCGCAAATGTGACTATTGTTTGTTGTTTATTTATCATTTGAGTAACCATTGTTTTGTGTTGCTCGTCGAGTTCACTGAAAATGTCGTCCAAAAGTAAAACAGGGCGTTCTCCCGTTTCTTTTTCAAAAAAATCAACTTCAGCCAATTTAATAGTTAAAATAACAGTTCTCTGCTGTCCTCTCGAACCAAAATGTGCCAGATTATGCCCGTTATAGATCATTTCGAAGTCATCTTTATGTGGGCCAACTAAAGTTGTTTTGGAAGCTATATCGTGTTGTAAGTGTTTATCCAAGCGTTCTTCGCTCATTTCGTTTTTTTTGTAAATTATCTGAAGGTCAGTTACATCAGTATCCAGAATTTTTATATAGTCCTTGGTTTTTCCATTTATGTAGTATAAAAACTCCGATCGGGTTTTCTGTATGGCTTTTCCCAGATGCAATATTTTGTTGTTCCAAAAATCCAATTGGTCTTTGCCTTGCCCGAATTCATTAATCATTTCCAATAATCTGTTACGTTGCTTTAATGCCTTGTTGTACTCGGATAATTGCTTTCTATATTCCTTGCTGGTCTGAACTAGCACGTTATCAACAAACTTCCGTCTGTCACCGGGGGATCCCGCTACCAAATCAATATCCTGAGGGGAAAACAAAACAGCATTAAACAAGCCAATGAGATGCTGCATTGTTTTGTTTACCTTATTTACCTTGGCACGTTTTGACGATAGATTTGTTGTGTTGTCAGTAGCAAGAATTTGAACTTCGAGAAGGTATTCATACTCTGTTGACAACGTATTGGCCGATATTGAACAAAATGTAGTATCGTAGTTTATCATTTCTTTGTCATATCGAGCTCTTTGGGATCTGCCGGTAGCAATGACGTATAACGATTCTAAAATATTAGTTTTTCCAATTCCGTTTGGGCCGTTAATTACTGTTAAACCGTTTGAGAACTCAAAAGTCTTATTTATGTGGTTTCTGAAATTTTTTAAAGTAAGATTATTTACTCGCATTTTATTTTTGACAGCTTGGGCAGTGATAAGTACTTCGTCCGTTTATCTTTGTATTTAAAACTCCTGAACCGCACCTGGGACATTTGTCCTTTAAATAAATCTTAAAATGTTCCTGATAACTTCCGGGATTACCAAAAATATCCACGTACATCTTATCAGGAAGCGTAGATCCGCGGTGGGCGATACCTTCGTTTAAAACAGTTATGGCCGCCGTTAAAAGCTTTTGTAATTCGTCCTTCGATAACGTATTAGAAAGGCGGGATGGATCAATTCCGGCTAAAAACAATGCTTCAGTAGCGTAAATATTGCCTAAACCGGCAACTACTGATTGATCTAATAGAACATTTTTAATACTCGACTTCTTATTTTTTATTGCTTTGGAGAACGAATCTAGGTCCGGAGTAGCGAAAATAAGATCCGGGCCGTATTTTTTAAGTAGATTAGAGCCTGCTAAATCAGCATAAAACCCAACTTTACCGAACATTCTCATATCACTGAATTTTAAAATTCTTGAATAATTGTCAGCTTTTAGCAAAAAAACAACCCGTGTCCAATTATCCGGCGTTTTCTTGTCCCTAAGCAAAATTCTACCTGTCATAGCCAAGTGAAAGTGTAATATCCCGGTATTTTCAAGTTCTATCAAAATGTTTTTTGCAATTCGCGAGACACCTGTTATTTTTTTACCTTTAACTAATTTAACAAAAGAATTATTATCAGGTATTACTTTATATTGAGGATCAATTTTTACATCGAGTATCTGGGCGCCAATAATGCTTTTTTTTAGATCATTTGTGATTGTATGTACTTCAGGGAGTTCAGGCACGGCTTTTTACTTTGAATAAATTTGCCACTTTTCCATTACAAACTTCAGAAATTCTTCTTGAAAGCGTTTTTTAGAGAATTTTTGTACCGATTCCCGAATTGTGTTTTTGTCGTACAAATTTTCCCTAACCGTTTTATCAAAACTTTTTATTGTGTTTACAAGCTTGTCTAATTGCAAATCCTCGACAAACATTCCGTTGACATTTTCCTGTATGGTTTCCATGTGGCCACCTGATTTATGCGCCAGAACGGGTAATCCGTGTGACATTGCTTCTATAGGGACTATCCCAAAATCTTCGTCCTCGACTAGATTAATTAGCCCCAATGCATTGTTTAAGACAATATGCTTTTCACGATCATTCAAGCGGCCTTTAAAAATTATGTTGCTTTTTGCCAATTTTCTAAGGTGTTTCTCGTAATTTCCTGTGCCAATTACTACTAACGGAATATCAAGCAAATTAAAAGCTTCAATAAGCGGTTCAAAGTTTTTATAGCGTACAAGACGACCCAGTGCCACGTAGTAAGGTTTTTCCAGGTTATTAGTATCTTTAGACTCTACCGGAGTATCTATATCTACAGGGGGATAAATGACCGTGGCTTCTCTTCGATAAAATTTAAAGATTCTTTTTTTAGTTTCGTTCGAATTTGTAACAATATAATCGGGCCTTTGTGCTGCTGTAAAATCCCATAGTCTTAAGATGTTATCCAGATAACTAAAAAAAAGTTTTAAATACCATCGATTCCGCTTAGTACTTTCAGTGGAATATTTGTATAAAAACCTTGGCGGGGTATGTATGTATGTGACATGCATTTGTTCAGGTTTGGTAATTATTCCTTTGTTCCATGTAGTACCGTCTGAAATGATTATGTCGTAATCGCTAAAATCTAAATTTTCAAAGACAGGAGCCATCATAAACGTAAACAAATATTTGGAGGTTTTATTAATGAAGCTTGTTTTTGGGCATATTATCTGACGGTCTTTAAACGTTGCTGAAAGGATCTTTCTGTTTAGTTTCGCAGTGTATATTGGGGCATTGGGAAATATCTCAATTATAGCCTCAAGAGTTTTTTCAGCCCCGCCGAATTGAGTAAGAAATTCATGTGCAATTGCAATTTTAGGTGTGTTTTCCATAGATTCGGTCTATTATATTATACATTCGCTATTAAAAACTGTTATCATGTTTTTATGAATAGAAACCGAGGGTTTGCTGTCCCTATTGTTTTAGTATTTACATTAGTTTTTTTAATTCTGCCATTAATTTTTTGGTATTCTTTTAACGTTAATTCCGCGGAAACCGTTAAGGGTACATCAGTTAAAAGTGAAGAAAATTCTGTTTTGGTAAAAATAGTTTCACCCTCAGGACCCTGGGATTTACAGCAATATTTATGCAAAGATAAAAACGAATGTACGGCATCTGTTTTTTCGGGGAAAAGATATGCGACAATAAGTGGTGGAAAAACCCAGGGCCATTATTTACCTCTTACTAGTCCCAAAAGTTCCGGTGATTATAAGTTTTTGAAAGTCTTTGTAACTGCGGGTTCGGGGTTAACCACGGCTGATTTCAAAGTGTTAGATTCTCAAGTGCTGCTAGGACATTCCATAGAAAAAATGACGCTCGCAGAAGAATCGCTTTCTCTTGAAGCAGTTTTAATACCCCTGGAATCATTTGTAAACACAACAGGTGCAACTGAGTCAATTGATTTCATTGCAAAATAAATAATGGAAATAATAAATGGACTGTCCTTAGCCAGTTTGCCAAAAGGAATACCTTCAGCTCAGGTGGCCGGGTTACTTAAAGAACACGGCGAAAACAAACTTCCTGAAGCAAAACCACCTTCCGATATAGAACTTTTTGCTAATCAAATTAAAAGTCCCTTGGTGTATGTTTTATTGGGTGCCGGGATGGTTACTGCTATTTTGGCTGAGTTTGCGGACACTGCCATTATAGCGTTGGCTGTTTTTATAAATACTTTTTTGGGTTTTATCCAGGAAAGAAAAGCAAATAACGCGTTAGCAGCTTTAAAAAAAATGCTAGTGCCTTATGCATCGGTGTTGCGCGACGGAAATGTGGAAAATGTTCAAACAGTTCGTATAGTTCCTGGCGATGTGGTTTTGCTGGACCAAGGAGATAAAATCCCGGCTGACGGAACGTTGGTATACAGCAATAGATTTTATGCTTCTGAGGCCATTTTGACCGGGGAGTCGCTACCTGTCGAAAAAAAGGTCGGGGATAAAGTATATATGGGGACGATAGCTACCGGAGGTAAGGGGGTATTTCAAGTGTCGGGTACCGGAAGCAGAACTGAAATGGGAAAAATAGCTCAAAGCGTAACTACTATAAAAACCGACACTCCGTTGGAAAAACAACTTAACGCATTCAGCACTCAACTATCAAAGATAGTTCTGTTTTTGTTGGTTCTGGTTTTTATATTAGGCATCACTCTTGGAAAAGACCCGATTGAGGTTTTTAAAACTTCGGTTGCTATGGCCGTTTCGGCTATTCCGGAAGGTTTAATTGTTGCTCTGACCGTTGTTTTGGCTATAGGTATGCAAAGAATTCTTCGACGTAAAGGTCTGGTACGAAATTTAAAATCTGCAGAGACTCTTGGAGGCGTAACCACTATTTGCATGGACAAAACAGGCACACTTACCGAAGGTCAACTTAAAGTTACTGAGGTTGACGGTGATTTAAACAGACTTGCGGAACAGGTAATCGTTGCAAACGATTTGGATGAGCCGATTGTTCTTGCAGCCTATGAATGGGGCAAATCTCAAGGATCTGAGTACGAGAAACTGCTCGAAAAGTACATAAGAATCGACAGCATTCCCTTTGATTCCAACTCACGTTTATTTGTGAGCTTAAATAAGCACGATGACACCACAAACACATTATATATAGATGGTGCCCCCGAAGAAGTGCTAGCCCGATGTGATATTTCCGAAGATTTAAAATCCGCTCAGCTAAATAAAATTGAGGAAATGTCCTCCAAGGGAGCCCGTTTATTGGGATATGCTCGCAAACTTGTATCCGGCGATAAAACGTACTTAACTATGGAAGATACTTATAGCGGATTTGAATGGATAGGACTCTTAGGGTTTTTTGATCCAGTCAGAACCGATGTTAAAGAATCCTTGTTTCTTGCCCGTGAGGCCGGGATTCGTTTAATAGTAATAACCGGGGACTACGCGAATACTGCTATCTACATAATGAATCAGTTAGGTATAAATGTTAAACCGGATGACGTAATTCTTGGCGACAGGATCGGTTCTATGAGTGATGAAGATATACGCAAAAGGCTACTAATTAATAATGACGTTAAAATTTTCGCCAGAACACGGCCGGATCAAAAACTTAGGATAGTCCAGGTACTCAAAGAGGCAAATCAGGTTGTTGCAATGATGGGTGATGGTGTTAACGATGCCCCGGCACTCTCTCAGGCAGACATAGGTATAGTTGTAGGAGATGCCTCCGATGTTGCTAAAGAATCATCTGACTTAATTTTGTTAGATTCCAGATTTTCAACCATAGTTGCCGCAATTGAAGAAGGAAGAGGCATATTCGACAACATTAGAAAAGTAATACTTTATTTAATGTGCGATGCCTATGTTGAGATTTTATTAGTTCTTATGACGCTGGCGTTAGGGTTGCCTTTGCCAATTACTGCCGCGCAAATATTGTGGGTCAATATAGTGTCCGATGGTTTTCCCCACCTGGCTTTAACAGTGGACCCCAAAGTTTCCGGACTGATGAAACGTGGTCCCCGTCTGACTAACGAACCCTTGGTATCACCTTGGATGATGAAACTTATTGGATTAGTGTCCATTACAGGTGCTTTGTATGCCCTTGGTGTGTATTTAATAGTTTTTAAAACCACAAATGATCCTGTGCTAGCAAGATCCGCAACGTTCGCTTCAGTAGGTTTAAAATCCTTAATCTACGTTTTTTCGGTTAGAACTCTTCAAAATTCATTTTGGGAACAAAACCCTTTGGCCAATAAATGGCTTATTTTAGCGGTCTCTGTAGGTTTAGTGTTCGCCACAGCCCCGTTTTACGTTCCGCCGTTAATGTCCTTTTTAAGTGTGGTACCGCTAGGTAAGTTTTGGGTCTATCCTATTGCTTCGGCATCGCTCACATTTTTAACAATCGAGGTAGGTAAGGAAATTTTTGGAAAGCACTTTGCAGATTTAAAATTTGTAAAGAAAATTAAATAATTGTTTTGTTATTATTAAGAATATGATGGTACTTATAGAACGAAATACAGGTCTGTGGCAATATTTACCAGACGAGATACAAGGTTTAATCGCTGATGGTGAAACTTTGGTGAACTTTGTTTTATCTAATAATAAGAGTGATGAAATATCGGATTTTTCTTTTATGGTTTTTCCTTTTGCAAAAGCTTATGAAGGATTTTTAAAGAAATTATTTTTGGATATCGGAATGATTAAACCTGATGAATATTATGGTGATGATATTAGAATCGGTAGAATTTTAAATCCCAGCTATTTAGCAGAAAAAGGAAATGTGTTTGCCAAGTTCTGTGAAGGGACTCCCGATAAAAAGGAATTGTCTCAAAAATTATGGGGAGCGTGGAAACAGGGGCGTAACTCTGTTTTTCACTACTTTCCTCACAACTTTAAAAAACTCGATTTTGAAGAAGCTATGGATCTGATTAGAGGGTTTGTAACCGCAATGGAAGAAGCCGTGGTTAATTGCAATATACCTAAGGAAAAACTTAATCCTATAAAAAGCGCATATCTGGATAATATAAAGATAGATACATTAATGGACTAAAAAAAGGGACTCAGCCTATATTTACTAGGTAAAGTCCCCGGAGAAAAAAAATCAAAGCCAGAATTGAACGCCAATGGTTTTCTTGAGAAGCAACACCAAAGTCGCAATTACGACCAACGTACCCCAGAAATAAGCGCCGATTCGTCTGTGTTTTAAACCGTAGTACCAATGCGCGGCCTCAACGAGAGATATTCCAATTGCGACCTGTTCCAACTCGGGGGTGGGGGTAGTTGCGAAAAAAGCTGTTCCCAATGTAGCCAAATACAGCGCCACTGCAACCAAGAAATACACTATCTTCTCGAGCGGTGACATTTAAGCCTTCCTTTCCTTTTGCCTTTTTGAGTTATAATGACCTAGTGGAGACGATTATACCAGAAAAAAAGAAAATTGCTCTAGGTCTAAGCGGCGGTGTGGATTCCTCTGTTGCTGCATATTTATTGAGAGAACAGGGATACGATGTTACCGGAGTTTATATTCAGTGTTGGGAAAAGGAATCGGACGGGTGCGCATCTGATGAAGACAAAGCCTACGCGTTACAGTCCGCAGCTAAATTGGGCATTAAATTTACGCATTTGAACTTTATTGATCGTTATAAGAGTAAAGTAATAGAGTATTTTTATAGCGAATATGCTGCCGGTCGAACACCAAACCCCGATGTTATGTGTAATAAGGAAATTAAGTTTGGAATATTTTACGATTGGGCAATGGAACAAGGCTTTGACTATGTGGCCACAGGCCATTATGCAAGAATATCTAAAGACGTCGAAGACCCTAGTACTACAAAGTATCTGTTAAAAAAAGGATTGGATCAATCTAAGGACCAGTCTTACTTTTTGTACTTACTAGACCAAGAACATTTGGCAAAGACGTTACTGCCCATAGGGGATTTGCAAAAAACTGAAGTCAGACAAATTGCCGCAAGAATTAAACTACCAACAGCCCAACGCCCTGACAGTATGGGAGTATGCTTTATAGGTGAAGTAGACATTAAAGATTTTCTTAAACAACGTTTGCCGGAAAAGACCGGAAATATCGTAAATAAATCCGGAGAAGTGATAGGAACACACGAAGGTTCGTGGTTTTATACTATCGGCCAGCGACACGGTTTTAAAGTGACTAAATATTCAGGAAAACCAATGTATATTATCGGCAAAAATAGCGAAACTAATGAGCTGTTAGTAGGATTTGAAGAGGATGTCTACTCTGATTCTTTTACTGTTATAAATCCTCATTGGATTTCCCAAAGTCCGTTTAAACCAAATATTAGGCAGTTACATTGCACTGTTCGGATAAGGCATTTGGGACAGATCTATGATTGCGTTGTTGGTTCCGGAGAAAATCTGACTATAAAGACAGAAAAACCCGTATTTGCGATTGCCCCCGGACAAAGCGCTGTGTTCTATGATGGAGATACCGTGTTGGGTGGGGCTATTATTGATAAGGTTGCGTATTAAAAAGAGAATTTTGTAGCAGTAGCTTACTGCGCCACTTACCTGACGTATCAAGTCTAATTTGAATCTCTTGTATAGGTTCTTCGACTCCCAACGATGAAATTGACTTAAATAGTAAGTTGTTTATTCCTTCATTAATGAACTCGATCGGTTCTGTGTAAAGTTTCCATTGCTGCGTGTCATTTATAGAATAGAGTATTTTGGCATTAGAACTGTTTGTTTCCAGGTATATTATCGGTGGGGATCTAAACCATCCGTTTTCACTTTCACCTTGGATAGTATTAGTTGTGTGTGGTTTTTGCTCCTCAAATATTTCTCCAAAGACTGCGAAATGACTTAAATGGTCGGTTTCAAAGGTAACGGAAAAATTGGTTACATCAAATGTCGATTCCAGAGGGTCCCATGCATTCGAAATTTCGTTCCAAAAATAAGCAGACAAAGTATTTAGATCGATAAAATCAGGGATTAAATCTGTCAAACTATAAGTAAAAACTAATGGGGCGTTGAAATTGGTAACCCGCTGGCCGAAAATGTCTTCCGTTTCAATCAAAAATGAAGTTGAGGGTATATAAAAAAGCAATGGGTTTTTAGGTCGTACATAGTTTTGCACGGTTACAGTAACAGGTTGATTAACATTATCCGGTGGTAATCGTATGTGCAAATTATTAAGGTTTACCTCAGCCGGGTACTTCCAAGAAATTCTGGATGAAATAGTGTTTTGATCTTCGTTCCACAGATAGGTGCTTTCTATACCTTTATACTGTCCCAAAGCATACAGCGGCCATGGATCCGAATTTTTGTCACTTTGCCAACCGAATGGGTCCGTCAGTCCCCAGGGGAATTCGTCGGAAAATGACGCATTGTCGTTTTTATCCCTGGCTGATACAAAGTGCAAATGCGGTCCGGTCGTTCTTCCCGTCATCCCCACCTTGCCTATTACCTGACCACTTGTTACAAAAACGCCATCTGTTGTTGTAATAAGGTCTTCGTCTTGCAGGTGCATATACTGTGTTTGATAACCGTTCTGGTGATTTATTACTACTGTATTTCCGCAGTCTACGCAGTATTTATAGCTGGCCATGCCGTCTGCAACTGCCAGTATAGGAGTCCCATACGGAAGTTTAAAATCAGTACCATTGTGAGACGAGTAGTATAGTGTGGGTTCTTTTTCTCTTTGTCCTAAAAAATTATAAGTTGTGTTACCGGCTTCTAACGGTTCGGCAATACCCGATGCCATTAACGGGTACTCATGATCAAAGTAAGACGTAATATAGTCAATTAGGGGCAAAGTTGTATTGGACCAAGGTCGGGTAAATATCGGATTCTTTTTGAAGGTTCTGTCCATATTTGCAGTTTTTAAACCTTCTCCGTTTACGCTTATTATTGCTAAGTCTGGTGAAGAATAAACCAGCTCTAAATCATTTACTCTTGTGCTAGTGTCTAAAGTTACTATTCCAAAAGATTCCCATGTTTGACCCAAGTTGCAGCTTTTGTACAAATTATAGCTCGTGCTGTCCGCTTTACCGGCGAACAAACAACCTTTAAAAAACTTCAATCCCCCTACAGATTCTTGACCAAAGTTATAGCTTTTTTCCCACGATGTACCTTTGTCTTTTGATATATATATTCCGTCGGAGGTGAACGTTCCGACAGCAATAGTGTCTTTATCATTAGCCATGTGTTTAATGTTTTTTCCGTTTAACGGTGTAACCGTTTCCCAATTTATTCCGTTATCCACGCTTTTATATGTTTGATTTGAGGTACTCGCTATTATTACATCTGAGGTTGCTAAAATGGCTTGTATATGTGGACCGTAGACGCCCGATCCTATTTTTTGTAGCCACGATTGTCCCTGATCTTGCGTTATCCATAGGCCATGGTTTGTAGTGCCTACATATATAGTGTCGTTTAGAATAGCCACAGCTGAAACGTTATACGTAAATCCCATGCTTTCCCAGACCGACAACTCTTCTCTCAGTATAAATAAATTTCCCTGGTTATTTTCCGTGTAGTATGTACCCGCGACTACTAAATTTCCGTTAGTATCTAAACACGATATTCCCCGTCCTTCCAGGCCAAATTTAGCCCATGTTTGCCCATAATCTTTGGTTATGTAAATGCCGTTGTATGTTTCCGGTCTGTTTCTGGTGTCCAATTCACCCGCCATAATGCCGTAAGAGGTTTTTTCAATAGATGAAAAGTAAATACCCTCCAAAGATGCAGGTTCCCATGTTTGCGCATACGAAAATATTGGAAATACAATAAAAAAGAAAGTAGAAACAACAGAAAATGTCCGTTTCATAGCACGATTATCTTTGGACTTTTACTTACCATCAAGGTATCATCTTCTCATCGTAGTAGAGATTATCTGTTTTTTCTATGAATATACGAACTGTAATTTCAGAATTAACTAATAAAAATAAAGGTTTAAAGAAGGCCGAGATAGAAGGGTTGCTGGCAATTCTCTCTAAAAATTCCGAAGGATTATCGCTTGCTGATTTAACAGGTCTAACTGGAATACCAAAGGAAACGCTAATAACCTTTAAGGAGTCTGTATCGGCTTATCTGGACAAAAGCTATGACGGTTTTCTTTTGGATTCCGAATACAGAGGACCTATTAAAGAGTTTTCTTTAAAAGAATATCCCTGGTCGCTAGTTACAATAGAAGATTCAGAGATAGAGGAGATTATTTCAAAATTACGAAGTGATTCCGGTTTTAAGCCAAAACGCGAACTGGATCAGTTTATTGCTACCGCCAAAACGAGCGCTGCCAAAGCTTCACTAGCTAAAATCAAAGGGCTCGCCGACGACAAAAACATCGCATTCGTAGGAGACGATGATTTTGTTTCTTTGGCGATGGAGCGTTTGGAATTAGGCAATTCTTCATTTACCGTATTCGATATAGACCCCGAACTGTTAGAAGAAATACGAGCTAGGAGTACAAAAAGTATCCAGACAATACAGCATGATTGTAGAGTTACGCTGCCAAGTCTTTACAAAGGTAATTTCGATTTGGTGATCACGGACCCTCCTTACACTTCAAATGGTGTGAAAATATTTTTGAATCGGGCAGTAGAATTGTTGGGAAAAGTCGACGTAAATGCGAATAAATACATAATTCTTTATTATGTCAACAGCTTTAAAACTCCGGAAAAGACATTAAAGATTCAAGAAATCATCAGCGACATGAAGCTCTTAATCGAAGATAAAATAGATAAATTCGCCAGATATACGGGAGCGGATTCTATGGGAAATGCCAGCTCAGCTTATATCCTGCGGGTTACACCTTTTTCGCATACCCTCGATGTGGCAGACGACTCGGGAGTATACACATACGAAAATCAAAAAACAGAAAAGTTTCCTTACGTAGACCATTACACATTTAAGTTATTCGATGTGGACGAAAAAATGGTGCGTTCGCGCGCAAATCTGCTCAAATCTTTAAGCAGGTTCTGTGATATGCACAAACTTCACGTGGTAGACAGGGTAATGACCGAGTTTAAAGGCGGCGGAATTACCTTAACATTTGTTTTGAGCGCCTCAAATCTCACAGTCCACACCTGGCCAGAATTTAAGGCCATTCATATGGATTTAATAACTTGCACACCGATATACAATAAGGATAATTTTAGAATGTCATTAACCAAAATATTTAACGCGAGAGAAACCGAAATTAGAAAGATAGAATAAGCTTTTTAAAGCATTGACTTAGCTCTGAAATATTGGTATCTTGCATCTTGCCGAGGTTTGCGATAGTTGTTTTCCAATCCAAAATTCGGTATATTTTTTTCTCGAACATTGATAACTGAATAGGTCACAATGAGCCATAAATTAGTTACCTTTACTTTTATAAGTAAAGGAATAGACTCGCAATCTTTGATTTTTTTTGAGATTCGTAAGACATGAAGAATATTTTTCTGAGAATGTGATCCTGGTTCAGGGTGAACGCTAGCGGCGTGCTTAAGGTATGCAAGTCGAGCGGTGTTTGTAGCAATACAGGCACAGCGGCGAACGGCTGAGTAACGCGTTGGAATCTACACCTTACTTGAGGATAGCCCCGGGAAACTGGGAGTAATACTCAATGTGGTCGCAAGACCAAAGACGCAAGTCGGTAAGGGATGAGCCTGCGTCCTATCAGGTAGTTGGCGGGGTAAATGCCCACCAAGCCTATGACGGGTAGCTGGTCTGAGAGGATGACCAGCCAGAGGGGCACTGAGACACGGGCCTCACTCCTACGGGAGGCAGCAATCGGGAATCTTGCACAATGGGCGAAAGCCTGATGCAGCGACGCCGCGTGAAGGATGAAGGCCTTCGGGTTGTAAACTTACATTAAGAAGCACCGGCTAACTACGTGCCAGCAGCAGCGGTCATACGTAGGGTGCAAGCGTTACCCGGATTTATTGGGCGTAAAGAGTTCTGTAGGCGGTCGTGTAAGTCAGAGGTTAAATATCCCGGCTTAACTGGGAAGCAGCTTTTGATACTGCGCGACTAGAGATGGTTAGGGGGCAGCGGAACGTACGGTGGAGCGGTGAAATGCGTTGATATCGTACGGAACACCGAGGGGGAAGCCAGCTGCCTGGGACTTATCTGACGCTGAGAGACGAAAGCGTGGGGAGCGAAACGGATTAGATACCCGTGTAGTCCACGCCGTAAACTATGTCTGCTAGATGCCTGCGCAAGTGGGTGTCGAAGCCAACGCGTTAAGCAGACCGCCTGGGGAGTACGGTCGCAAGATTAAAACTCAAAGGAATTGGCGGGGACCCGCACAAGCGGTGGAGCATGCTCTTTAATTGGCTGATAACCCAAGAACCTTACCAGGGCTTGAAATGTATGTGGTAGGAACGCGAAAGCGCGACGACCGGCTTAAACTCCGGAGCATACACAGGTGTTGCATGGCTGTCGTCAGCTCGTACCGTGAGGCGTACCCTTAAGTGGGTTAACGAGCGCAACCCTTATTGTTAGTTGTATCACTCTAACAAAACTGCCATCGTAAGATGGAGGAAGGTGGGGACGACGTCAAGTCGGTATTGCCCTTACGTCCTGGGCTAGAAGCATGCTACAATGGCCGGTACAGCGAGTTGCAACACAGCGATGTGAAGCTAATCTCTAAAAGCCGGTCCCAGTTCGGATTGAAGTCTGCAATTCGACTTCATGAAGTTGGAATCGCTAGTAATCGTGGGTCAGACACACCACGGTGAATACGTTCTCGGGTCTTGCACACACTGCCCGTCACGCCAGCAAAGCTGGGGCCACCTGAAGTCTCATGTAAATGGGCCCAAGGTGGAATCAGTGATGAGGGTGAAGTCGTAACAAGGTAGCCGTAGGGGAATCTGCGGCTGGATCACCTCCTTTCTAGGGAGAAACTTATGTTTCCAATGTAACTCACAAGGTATCTATACGATGCCTAAAGTTACACTTAGTTTGGAGCACGCGGTTTTGATTGAAGATGTCTTGTGCTTACTTAACGTAAGCAAAGCTCTTTAAAAGATAAATCGCATTTTCAAATCAAATAGCTCTACGATTTGAATCTTATTAAAGTTGTCTAACGCCTAGGCAACTGAGTGGGTTCGGGAATGAGCCTTAATTCCCACATGAGTATTCTTCGTGTCTTTTGGACTTCAAAAATACTTAAAGATTGATACGATGTCTATAACTAATGGCAAAGATAAAGGAATAGCCGTAGGGGTAATCAAAAATCCCGGTGGCAAAGTTCTAATTATAGAACGAGTGCGAAAAGAAATCGGCTCTGACGGAAGTAAACTGACCTGGGTATTCCCCGGCGGCAAACTTGATGGAGACGAAAACTTTGAACAGGCAGTTGTCCGCGAAGTTATGATGGAAACCGGTTACAAAGTAAAAGTAATCGAATTAATTTCCGAAAGAACTCACCCACAATTCGAGATACCTATAAAGTATTATGCCTGCGAATTGGTGGATTTCCGCACCAGACCTATTCAGGAAGTTCATGAAGTAGCCACCTTAAAATGGGTAGCTCCTGAAGAACTTAAAGATTATTTCACTACCGATATTGAGCCAAAAGTAGCTAAGTATTTAGGTTTATAATTTTTTCAAAAAATTCCAATTTATAATTTTCATCTTCCTACTACAGTTTTTTATCGTTGGGTAAATAATCCACCACAGAGTACATCATAAAGGCAGCCACCCAGGTAAAATATTGATCCAATACTACTGGATTAAATGTTGCGAAGAACAGAAAACACCCAAACACAAAGAAGCTGGTTTTAAGCTTTTTGGTCATGAACAAATAAAAAAATAGCGAGGCAAACAAGATTAAAGGCAACCGCGGTAACATATAAAAGAAAGGTGTGAGGAAACCAATACCTGTGGGATTAAATTTAACTAAAATCTGATCATATCCAAAAGGTACAGAACTGTTGGTGGATGAAGGCGCTCGTGTGACACTAAACATAACCGATAAAATAAAAGACTTGGCATCTTGTACCAAAAAAACAAGTGATGGTAATAAAGTCGGGATCAATGCGTAACTAAAATACTCAGCAAACTTCTTAAACTTAATTTCCCTTATTATCAACGGCATTAGGTAAATGGGAAACACAAAAATACCCACGTGTTTAATCCCAAGCGATAGTCCGTATAGTAAATAAGCGAGTTTTGGTTTTTTGGATAAAAAATACAAAGAAGCAATTAAAAAGGCGATGGCAATCATATCCGATTTGACGTCTCTTAAATTTAACAACGTCCATCTGTTAAATAGTAAAAAAGCTGCCGCTCCGATTCCAAGCAAAATATGGTTTTGCCTTTTAAACGTTAAATAAGTAAAAAATGAGGCCAAAAAAGCCGCAATATAAGTAACCCATCTAAATATATTTATATAAGTATCAAAGTCGTAATTGGCTGTTGCAGCTATTCCTAACAGGAAAAAATAGTAAGTGGGAAGTTTTTCATTATACTTTCGGTTTCTTAACAAATCGTATCCAAATTCCTTTACTTTTGCATAAGGGTTTACCCCGTTTTTAAGCTCAATTCCCGTAGCAAACTCTACGGCAATATCACGTCTTGGTCCTATTTCTTTTTTGTTAATATCATAAACTCTAAAAGCCAAAAAAAATAAAAGAGCAAAAATCACAATTTCCGCCATGGGGTTGAACAAATATTTTTGAACGCTTTGTAGCTTCATATAAATATTGTATATTTTATCCATGATATCGGCAAAAAAGTTTGCTAGTTACTTTACTCCGGTCGCTTTGATAACTATATTTCTTTTAATTCCGGGATATGTTCATTTGTCCAGGAGCACTAATGCTCCCGAAGCAGCGGAATATTCTTACAAATTCAACGAAATAACTGCAGAGGGATATCCGGCCGTAGTAGATTTTATTAAAAAGGAGGCCGGTTACGAAGACACGGGTACAACTGAACTAAGTACAGAACGTAATTTTATTTCGGATTCGCACGCATGGTCTTTTAAACTTGATGAACAATTTATTACAGTATTTTTATTTGATAACTCCAAAGCCGCGCAATCTTCTTTAGACGGATTTTCGCTAAAAGGATACAAATACCTTGATCCGGTATCTAAACAATCTGCCCGTCTTTTATGGGAACATACCCCGGACTTTTATATAAAAGAAAATGTTCTGGTAATTTACTCGGGACAATCAAAGGAAATTGGCAGAATTATTGAGAAACAGGTTGGGAATATGGTTACAGTTTCCACGCAATAGTTTACCATTGCCGTTTATATCAATTGCTTGGTGG
>JAAZNL010000033.1 GCA_012798315.1 candidate division WWE3 bacterium
AACTGAGGGTTACCAGATTGGAGAAGTAGAGTCAGGAGCCGTGAAAAGCTTGATATTACGATTCTCTACAGACGTTGTAAGTGACACAAAACAGGGAAAATCGGGAATATTCGATTTTTCCTTTGACTCGTTAGGAATGTAGCATAATCTACTCCTACCCGGGAGGAGCAGAATTTCGCTACAGATATACGCTTTTTTTTGCTATGCTGATATATATATGAAAGTACCATTTCGGTATCCTCACCTGTTTTTGTACTGGTGGCTAATTACGGCACCAAAATATCTTTTTACATTAATAAAAAGAGTTATTATCCTAATCAACAGCCAAATATCCTTCACGTTGAACTTACGGCTTCTTTTTACACCATTATTTGGGGATTATACCGTGATAGGTCGTCTTATAGGTTTTGTGGTAAGAATATTTGAGATTTTTTTCGGTACAGTAATTTTGGGCGTTTTATGTACTCTGTCAGTCTTAATACCGTTTTTTTGGTTAGTTTTTCCCATAATACTATTAGTACTGCAAGGGCTTCTTTTGATTCCCTTTGCCTTGGCCGTATATTTGCTTTGGATTTTTGCTGTTAAGGACATACCTTTAAAAAAGGTCATCGAGTGCAGCTCTGATGAAGTGGAACGGGCATGTAGACCTCAAACTTTGGATTTTCTTAACCTACTCAAAGATAATAAGTCGGATGCGGTTTTGAAAATTTCGGCAACACCGGTAATAAGTTATTTATTAAAAAAAGCGGAACTCTCCAACGAAGAATTTATTCAAAAACTTAGCACAGCCCCCGGTATAGATCTGAATCAGCTTAAGAAAAGATGTTGGGAAATGGCAAAAGAAAGTAAATTAAGGTACGTGGAACCCGAACTTGTCATCGCCTCATACATTAGCTGTATTCATAACGCGGATACAATTTTAGCAACATACGGATCAAACCTTGATTTGGTAATAAAAAGTACAAAATGGGTTGTAGAAAACCGCGAAATTCTGGATAAACTTTTTATTTGGCAGCCGGATTACGAAACCATGTTAACCGGAGGTACGGGTAAAGGAATGACCGGCAGAGTTACCCCATATTTAAACGCAATGTCGGAAGATTTTACTAAACAGGCGATACGCGGAAATTACAAAAGGTACGCGGTACGTGAAGACTCTATCCGGAAAATGGCTGAATTACTTGGAGGTTCTAATGAAAATATTTTGATAATCGGAGCTCCGGGCAGTGGAAAGACCTCGCTGGCGAAAGGCATAGCCTACAAAATAATGGAAGGCACGTCCTATAAATCATTAAATAACAAACGTATTGTGAGCATGGAATTATCCGGTATAGTTTCGGGAACTGCGGGAGTGGGAGAAATTGCCGAAAAACTAAAACGCGCAATAAGTGAGGCAAAAGCATCCGGAGACATAATTTTATTTATCGATGAAATTCATACACTAATCGCCGGCGGAAATGACCATCCTGAAATTAGCGCTTTATATTCCATTTTAGAACCGGAATTGGCTTCTAACACCATTCAGTTTATTGGCGCCACGACAATACAAAATTACCGTAAATATATTGAACCAAACGGGGCGTTCTCCCGTTTATTTACCATATACGAAATTACCGAAGCGTCAAAAGATGAAACTATTGAGATTTTAAAATACGATGTAAAAACACTTGAATATAAACATAATCTTTTTATAACCTATCCGGCGTTAGAAAAAGCTGTAGATTTATCCAGAAAATTAATACATGAGCGTGTACTTCCGGATAAGGCAATCCAAATAATACAACGCGCCGCGACAAGAGTTTCGGAAAATACGAAATATTTGGATTCTAGA
>JAAZNL010000002.1 GCA_012798315.1 candidate division WWE3 bacterium
CATATTCATTTCGCCAAAAAAATAGCTAAACTCGTAATAGTAGTTATTGCGATTGTTGGGTACTCGGGTTTAGTTTTTTATCTGTTTTTAGAATTGACAAATATAAAAAAACATTCCGACAGCATACGTTCGGAGTTTGATGCAATAAAACAGGCACAGGATAACTTTCAAATTAATTTTTCGGAAGATTTGTTTAATGAACATCTAGCTTTAATAGAAAAGTCTAGCATGGAGAATGAGCTAACAGCCTTGGAAACCGATATAGAAAAAATAAAAGCTTCTGCTGTTTCTCCCGAAATAGAACAGTTGAACAAAATTTACGAGTCTTATGGAGATGTGCAAGCAAAAGTCAAACGAAACGAATTGGTAAAAGCTGATACGGCCCAAACCAAAGAACAATTATCCGAGTGGGGGAGCTATTTAATAAACAAAGATTTTAGTGTTTTAGAGACCTCTTTAAGTGCTAAAATAACCGATCTGGATAATGCGTATCAAAAATATTTGGATAGCCTGCCTAAACCGGAACCTGTGAAAATTGCAGCAGCGTCCGGATACTCCTACTCCACAGTAAAAACGGAAAAGGGAACAACACACGGCGTTTATTTAATTAAACTTCCGCTTTCCGAATATAGGGTTAAAACAATTGCGGCTATCGAAAACGATTGTAAAGATAATTGCCCGACAAAATCTTTACAGCAATATACAAGTGAAAATAATGCCTACGCCGGTATGACAGGATCCTATGCATGCCCACCGGATTACGCAAGTTGTAAGGGTAAAGTTAATTCTTTTGATTTTGCATTATACGATTCAAACGATAGAAAGTGGTTTAACAAAGGAGCTCTTACGTGGTTTAAAACCGGAATGATTACTTTTAATGGCTCATCGTCAAAATTTTACAGGAAGACCTCTGAATATGATGGCGATTCGGTAACGGCAGGTGTTTCAAATTTTCCATCTCTATTAAAAAATGGAGAATATGTAGTAGATGAGGATTTGCTAACCTCATACCAAAAAGTGAGGGCATTACGTGGGGCAGTAGGCGTTGGGTCTGAAAATATTTATCTGGTATATGTTACCAATGCTACAGTTCAGGAGACTGCGTATGTAATGAAATCTTTAGGTGCGAAAAATGCGCTTAATCTTGATGGAGGAGGAACTGCAGCTATGGTTGTTAATGGAAAATATGTTGTAGGGCCAGGACGTGGAGTAGCTAACGCAATTTTACTTATCAAGAACTAAAAACTAAGTCCTTGTATTCTGGATAGTTCTGATATAATGATTCTAGGCAGGGGGCCAAACCAATCTTACTCACTACTTTGTTAATTTGGGATAATACTCGAACGATTCCAGTATTTTATTCATGACTTGTGAAAATTCTTCCCCACTTATATTTTTAACAACGACAGCCAAGTAGGCTTGAATTTTTAATTCTGCCGAAAGATCGACATAAATAATATCCGTGCCTTGCCAATGATACCCGCGTAACACATGCCCTGTAAATTTACCTACCTGAATGTCTTCCTCAGTTCCTACAGGATCATTACCTGTTACTACTTTATAATCTTCATACAATCTTTGCTTTTGCTCAGTAAGATAATCCTGAAAAGGTATTTTATCCCTACGGCTTAAAACCTGCAAAAAAAGTCCGAACCCATCAAAGTTGTTTTTATCTTTGTAGGTCGGAAGATATGCTGCTACCAGGAGCTTGCCTGTATCTTTGTCTTCTGTTTGATTATTTGCTTTTGCAGGTCCTTCTAAATCACAGCAGCTCGTATCCATATTGTCAGGGTATTTAATGGAAAAATTATATTTATCGTGATAGTAAGTAACGTTCGGATCGTACGGTTTAGGGCTATCTTCAGGAAAAAAACGAAAGGCCGCCAATAATTCCTGAGTTTTTGCCCGATGTTGTTGACCGACACCGATATCGCCTCTAAATATTTGTGCTATTTCGTAATAAATTCCAAAACGTGGTACGTATGAAACAATGTACTCTACGTTGCAATTAGAAACGGTAAAAAACTTGGCGTCTATTGTGTCTACAAGGGAATCCTGCGCGTCACTTATGGTGGCCGATTCCGGGCATTGAATTCGAAAACTTTCTCTTTTAATTTCCGTTATTTTACTAATATCTCTTACTCCAAGGGACAGAGGTGTAACTCTAAAAATATAACCGTCGGTTAACGTTTGCTCATTAATTTTAGAAAAATCTGTTTCGTTTCTGGCGTACACGATTTCTACTTTTGAAGGGTTAGTGTACGTGTACAATTTAGCCTCAGGAGGGATTTTGAGAAACACTTTTAAATTGTCATCACGGTGTAATTCCCAAATATCCTCAGGTTTCTCGGGTTCCTCGGGAACTTCTTCTAAAACAACAGGTTTTGTGGGTGCCGTTGTTCTTTGTCTTTGTAAAATAATATATGAAACAAAAAGGCCAATACCGATAATAGATAAAATAATTAAGACGGCTACTACCTTTCTAAAAAAAATTTTCTTTTGTCTGATTTGAAAATCTCTTTTTGTACCTAGTTCTTCTAATGATTCTTCCGGTTGTGTGGGTTGTGGGGTATTTATTGTATCTTCCATAATATACTAGTTAATAATACTAGATTTTTTATTATTTATCCAAAATTTATAATGAAAAATATTGACACTCTAGCAAAAAGCTTCTTTAATTATATTACTAATGAAAAAATTAGTTTTATTTTCTGCCCGAATAAAAAATTATTAGACATCTCGTTCGAGCGGGGTGTCTTTTTTGTATGCGTACGCAAACAAAATGGGCGAAAGTTAAGGGAGGTGATTATAAATGCCAGTAAAAAAGAAAAAAGCCGCAAAGAAAACAGCCGCTAAGAAAAAGACAGTAAAGAAGAAAAAGTAAGATTTTTTAACTTTCGTTTTTAAAGCTGTTTAATAATAAGAGAGGCTCCGCGCAAGCGGAGCCTCTTTGGGTTTAAAATCAGAATAAAAATTACAAGCCCAGTTCTTCGTGATCGTCCTGCATTGCTTTTAAGGCTATTCCCACAAATTCCTCTACACCTATCCCGACGCACTGTTCACATTGTGTTATTTGAGTACGATCAACTGCTTTTGCAAATTCTTTTTGTTTGAATTTTGCGAGCACCCGTTCTACCGTAACATTGGCCAGTTTTTTTTCAGGCATTACCAAAGTTACCGCGACTATAAATCCGGTAAGTTCATCGCAGCATTCCAATGTCCATTCAATTACCGTATTCGGGTGTCGGAGTTTAGTAATTTTATTGTTGTGGGATAGAAATACGTTTGATATATCTTCATCCAACTCATATTCTTTTAGCCATTCGATCAGTTTTAATGTATGAAGTTCGGGTGTTGCAGTAGTTTCCTCCCAATCAGCATCATGTAATAGCCCGGTAATTTCCCACTGTTCTCTGGTCAGTCTTCCGGTACCTTCTCCGTGTGTCTGATAATAATCGAAATATGCGGCCATCGCTTTTCCCACTGCGTAACAGTGCCTGCGTAAATTTTGATTTTTTATGTGTTGGTGTAAAAGATTTTTTGCGGATTCTATAGTTAATTGATGTTTCATAGACCGTAGATTTCTTTGGTTGTTTCATCCATTTCGTATCTTAGTTGTGGAAACGGCACACCTTCCCTTGCTGATACATCTTCCAAAAACCAAAACACTCTTTCACTATGCCCAAATCCGAATGTTGGGGGCATACCGTATTCAAGCATTTCCACAAAATCTATATCCAGCCACTGTGCCTCTTCATCTCCGGAATCTCGTAAATCCTGTTGTTCTTTAAACGATTGCAGTTGCCTTTGGGGGTCGTTGTCTTCTGACCATCCATTGCCTAATTCAGATCCTGCAATTATAGGCTGGAACCTTTCGGCTAAGTGTGGCATATCAATATTGGTTTTGGCTAAAGGTGATAAATATTTTGGATGGTTAATCAAAAAAGCAGGTCCCGCTATTTCTTTTCGTAATTCTTTCCAAAGCATATCTACCCCTCTCACTACGTTTTTTCCAAAATCACCTTTAATGTGGTATTTATCTATTTGCTCTTCAACTTCCTTCAATGTCGTATTGTGTACATCGATGCCAAATTTCTTTTTCATTGCTTCGGCAAAATCAAGTATTTCCCAGCCTTTTGAAAAATCAACATCATATCCGCGTATCGTAAATTTTTTCTTACCGTCGTAAACTTTTTCTAAAATTTCCTCGTAAAGTTTTTTTACAAACTCCATGCCTTCTTTCCAATCTGCGTACGCCCAGTAAAATTCCATAGCCATATGTTCCGGCAGGTGTTCGTCCGAAAGTCCCTCGTTTCTAAAACGGGGGCCGATCTCATAAACTTTTTCGTATCCGCATCCTATCAATCTTTTTAAATAGAGTTCCTGCGAAATTCGTAAGAAAAAGTCCTGATCTATTGCTTCCATGTGCGTTACAAAAGGTTTAGCATCCGCTCCTCCAGGTATGTTCTCTAACACAGGTATGTTCATTTCATAAAATCCGTGTTTTTTAAAAAATTCTCTGTGAACTTCCCAAAATTTCGCGCGCCTTATAAATCTTTGGTAAACTTCCGGGTTAATATTTGTATCAAGATACCTTCTTCGTAACCTGGTTTCTTTGTCCTTAAGCCCGTCCCATTGATCTGGCAAAGGTCGTAGAGTTTTAACTAAAATGCGCAGTGAAACAGGCTGTACCGAAATTTCTCCCCTCTGCGTTTTTGTAACAATTCCGGTTGCCTCTACAAAATCACCAAGGTCTAAAAGTTCTATTTCGGTAAATCCTAACTCGCTTTTAGTATGGTCAGGTTCGTTTATTCCGTCCTGTTTTATATAAAGCTGAATTTTTCCGGAAGCGTCTTTAATATCTATAAAAATAAGATTTTTGTGTGATCTGATTGACAAGATTCTTCCCGCAACTGTAGTAGTTTTACCTTCATGTTTTTCAAATTCATCAAGTATTTCAGAATTATTTACCGTTTTTTTTGAGCGCGCGGGGTAAGGATCTACTCCCAATTCTTTCAGTTTATTTAGTTTTTCTATTCTTATATTGCGAAGCTCGGAAAGTGTTGCCATTGCCTAATATAATCACAATGGGTTATCCCATGCAAGAGGTGTTTTTAACTGTGAATACACAAAAGAGACCTACTATTTTGCACAAAATCTGCAATTGTAGGTCTCTAAATGTTTAGTCTATTCTTAATACTGTGTAGGTAAGTTTCCCCATAGGGGCATCAACATCTATTTTATCACCGACTTTTTTACCCATTAATGCTAAGCCTAAAGGAGATTCATGTGATATTTTCTTTTCTAGCGGATTTGCCTCTGGAGCTCCCACTATATGAAAGGTTTCTTCATCGCCATCTATATGCACAGTGACTATGCAACCTACACCCACATTATCCTTTTTCTTTTCAGAATCAGTTATTTTTGAGTTTTTAATAATTTCTTCTAATTCAGAAATTCTACCTTCAATATAAGATTGTTCCTGTCTGGCCGAATCGTATTCTGCATTTTCGGAAATATCTCCATTTTCCCTTGCTGCAAGGATTCGTTTAGCTACTTCCGGGCGCTTAATTTCTACAAGCTCCTTGAGTTCGGCCTTCAATTTATCTAAACCTTCTTTTGTTACATATAATATTTCTTGGTTCATTTGTCTTTTCGTTGCGCCATAAACACACACTTAGTAAAGTATGAGTTTGAGGCTGTAGGCAAAAAATAATCCCCAAAGATAGAGTGCATAATGGGGAATTGCTAACCAACGCATATATTTTTACCATATCCGAACCCTACCGTCAAATGGCATAACAATTGTTAATTCTTATCTTAATGGCCACGGGTTTGGGTTTTTATCCTGTCCGGTAAAATACGGTTCCAAGTCGACAATTGGTTGATGAGATTTACGTGAAAGTTCTTCGTATTTTTTGTCTTTGTGATCTTCTGCGTATCCTGATAGCATATCTATTGCCGTGGCTCTGGCAACCAAATCCTCGATGCCCAGGCCTATTTCGTACAGCTCTTTGTCTTTTTGATCAGGAGCATGCCCGACCGCTGTAAATAACGCTTTAATGGATTTTATAGTGTAGGTATTTAGGGCTTTGGTCATACGAGTATATGTGGCAATATCCACATTTTTAATCTTTTCCGGATCGTTTAACTGCGAAATTAAAGTGGCCGCGTCAACTAACTCAATATAGTCTGCGATGTCCTGTTTATCTCCCTTTTCAGTCTGTTGTGCTTTATTTCTGGTAAGGTCTTCTATGCCCAAATCTACTGCAAACTGCGACCAAATTTCCTGCAGTACGGATGGTTCGGGCACAATTGGTTCTAAAGCCGTTGAAATTTCTGCTGCCAGTTGGAGTGTTTCTGTTAATAACACGCGTCTATCCTTTATACTTTTAGTACCTTCTATATAATAGTCATTCCCCTTTTTTTGAACTTCCCTTTTGCTTTCTATATTCTCCAATGCCTTCTGTGCGGCCTGGTCGTACTTTTGCGCATTCTCTAAAATTGGTGGGTTTTCGATAAAATTAGTTACCATAGGTTGTATATAGTTAGTATAATATCTTGATGGCACAAACACTAGACAATCAGAATAAATGGGACCTGTCTTTGCTTAATATTAACGAAAAAACTTTTGATCCTCTTGTATATTTTCAACCATTACAAACGGAAAATACCCTATTTGTTAATAAGTGGAAAGATGATCAAACTTATCTCTCCGATCCTTATAAACTAAAGGAGGCTTTAGATGAGCTGGAAAATATTGAGTCCAGGTACGACTCTGGTGGCGATGCCGGCTACTATTTTGAGCTTAGAAGTGCTCAGGAACAGGATTCGTCTGTCATTAAAGGTTTTCTTAATCAAATACATGAATTTGCAGTTAAAATCGAAAATGAGCGACAATTCTTTTTGATTAATCTTTCCAAAATTTCTCCGGATAATCAAAACATTTTTCTGAATAGTCCTATCCTTAAAAAGCACAAACATTTCCTTGAGACTTTATTCCGCGATGCGCGTTTTATACTTTCTGATAAAGAGGAACAACTACTCAATATTACTTCTAATTCCTCTTACGGTAATTGGGTTCAAATGACTTCTGATTTAATATCTCGTGAAGAGAGAGAAATACCTGATGAGACAGGAAAAGTTTCAAATCAACCGGTTACTCAAATTATAAAGCTGACTAATAGTCCTAATAAAAAGGTTCGTGATCAGGCTGCGAAAGCATATAACGATATACTTAAAAAATATGTAGACGTAGCCGAGGCAGAGATGAACTCAATAATCCAGCACAAACGGTCTATTGATAAAGTCCGTGGTTTCACCAGGCCGGACGAATCACGAATTATAAGTGATGACATGGAGCTTGCCACTGTAGACACACTCCTTGATTCAGTTGTTTCCCGTTATGATATTTCAAAGGATTTTTATAAATTTAAAGCAAAACTTTTTGGTTTTTCAAAACTTGCGTATCACGAACGTAATTTGGATTATGGCCGCATCAATAAAGAAAAATACACTTATGAATATTCAGTTAATCTTGTGAAAACTGTTTTTAAAAATCTCGACGCGGAGTTTATGGATATTTATGAGTGTTACCTGAATAACGGTAGATTCGATGTCTTCCCCCGTAAAGGGAAAGTTTTCGGAGCGTTCTGCAGTTCGGGACATCTAGAACAACCCGGTTATATACTATTAAATCACACGGATTTACTAACAGACGTAACTACCATTGCTCACGAGATGGGCCACGCAATCAATAATGAGTTGATAAGAAAAAGTCAGAGTGCCTTTTATTTTGATACCCCTTTGTCTACGGCGGAAGTAGCAAGCACTTTTATGGAAGATTTTGTCCTGGAAGAACTGGAGAAAACTGCTTCAGACGAACTAAAGTTAGCCATATTAATTAAAAGGTTAGACGAGGATGTCTCTACTATCATGAGACAGGTTGCCTGTTATAAATTTGAACAGGATCTCCATAACGCTTTTGCGCAACAAGGGTATGTAGTTAAGGATGAAATTTCGAAGCTATTCCAGAAAAATATGGCCGATTACATGGGTGAAGGGGTTAGCATGGACGCAGGATCAGAAAATTGGTGGGTGTATTGGAGTCATATTAGGTCATTTTTTTACGTCTACTCGTACGCGAGCGGTTTGCTAATTTCGAGAAGCCTGCAGCATAAATACAAGGAAGACCATTCTTTTATGAATCACATAAAAGAGTTTCTTTCTGCAGGTACTTCTGATTCTCCTTACAATATTTTTATGAAAATGGGGATTGATATAAAGGATGGAAAATTTTGGTTCGACGGTCTAAACCAAGTTTCGGAGAATCTATCTAAGGCAAAAAATCTGGCAACAAAATTAGGGAAAATTTGAAAAACCCCCTGAGAAATCGCCAAGATATCGCAGGGGGACCGCGCAAATGCGGGTTTACTGAAAATTGGGTGCTTCTTTTTGGAGCTTCAGGTTAAATCCCATGCCGCTCAGGATATCCATAAGCTCGGAAAACGTGATACCCTCCATATCCAGGCAAACATGTGGATATTGGCCAAAACCTTGTTTTCTCGTTGTCGATACAAACTGAGAAAATGGATAGGTAAGGATATCCCCACATAAGGCCGCTCCGTTGCAGATAAGCGTCCATTTGGATCCCGGCACTACCACTACCACTTTCTCTTTATCTTCGGATGGCAGTTTTTTTGGAGTATTTGATCCAAAATACAGAACCTTCAGTTTTGGTGACATTTGTCTCTCCTTGAACAGCAAACATGACTATAGTGCTACAGATTATAATACAAAGTAGTAATCTATAGTATATTTATATGATGTGGAAAAAGTATTTATCGATGTTTTTCCTGATTTTATTTGCAAATTCTGATGTTTATGGTCAAGTAAATCCTGTTACAAAAGACAATAACTCG
Organism: candidate division WWE3 bacterium; assembly: GCA_012798315.1. Taxonomy (GTDB): domain Bacteria; phylum Patescibacteriota; class WWE3; order UBA101185; family UBA10185; genus JAAZNL01. Next base: position 8,922 of record JAAZNL010000002.1, read on the forward strand.
GTTTTTGGACAAATAAACAATAATATCGCAACCCAGAATAATAACAGTCAGACTACGTTGTCCAAGATTATGAATAACGTCCAGAAAGAAAGCACTTCGGCATTTCAAAAAACCTACCAACTTAATCCCAACTCTATTTCTGCTAAAATTCCGCACGAAGCCTGGGGATACATACTGCTATCTATAATAGTATTTGGTATTCTCTACCTTATAGTCCTACTAAAGTAATCAACTTATAGTACTTGACATATATCCTATAGCATGGTATATTGATTATGTATTCGAAAGAATACAAAGCTTTAGAGGGCTTTCGCAGTAAGTAATTGCTGCGCATTAATTCAGGCCTCTGGCCTGTTTTTTTATGCCCTCGATCGTTGACATCTTACTGGTTACATTACTTCAAATATCCAATCCGTATTTCTTAGTGTGGGTAATTGTGGGGGTAAGCACTTATTAAACCTCTAAAGCAAAATATTCTTACCCCTGCTGTTGCCCACATTAAGATCAAAAATTACGGAGAGACTGGACCCGATATTGACCAGACAGTTTAGCGTTAACAACCCCCAGCTAGAAAGAAATTCTTATTGATTCTTATGGAAAAGGGGATTGTGCTAGACAGCAATACATCGTTTGTGATCACAAACTCATGAGAGAGACCGAGGAGGTCAAAAATGAAAAAGCGTTTCACGTACGTTATGGTTCTTTTAGTGGTGTTGGCGTTGGTCGCACTTCCCGTGCGCTTTAGCGTGTCTATTGCTTCCGTACAGGCCGGGAAAGACGAATGCCCCGCCGGTCAGGAACAGAAGGACGGGTGTGTTCTGAAATTCAAGTATGTGCCCGGCCAAGGTTGCATAAGTAAGTGGTTCCCGGCTGGGGCAAAGGCCGAAGGCTGGAGTGATTCTTGCCTTATGCCTGTTGTACCCACTGCCACCGCGCCCGCTCCGGTTGAACCGACTGCGACAAACGTCCCGGCCACCTCAACCGCTGAGCCAACTGAAAAGCCTGCGGAACCGACGGCGACTCCTGCGCGTATCCAGCCCACTGCAACCTTGCCCGCTGTACAGGTTAACACCGAAAGCGCACTGGTTGTGAATGATGGCTGCCCCGCTAAAGACGATTGTTTGTGCAGGATTGCCAGTTCTTTAGAGACGCAAACCGCGTTGATGGCAACCCAGGTTTCGTTGCAGGCGACCCAAGTTGCACAGCAGGCAGTATGCGCAGTCCCGAACAACTCCGGCATGGGTCTTTCCGCGTTGACTGACAAAATGGCCCCATACCTGAAGGATGTTGAGAATTTTTTGGCAACTCCGACGGGTATCTTTTTCGCCATTTTAGGTCTGGCGGCTCTTTTTGCGGCGGCTTTCTATTTCACCCGCGAACCCGCGCCGAAAACGCCGGAACGAAGAGATAAAGTAATTAACCAGTAAGTGCACGAAGCGGCCGGTTTAGAGATATCCACCAAGATTCTTGAAAACCGGCCGTTACTTTTTTCTAAACATTTTTATGCGAATTTACTTTCCAAAAGTACCTGTTAAAACACCTTTATCTATTACATGCACATCCATATTTTTAGTCAATTCTGCCTTCGAAATTCCCCCCGATATGCTTAGTTTTTGATCCAATGCGTAAATCTGAAATTCGTACCTGTGTAAACCACTTACCGGGCATGGCCCTTGGTAACCACCTTTGCCGTAACTATTTTGAGCCAATATTCCTTCACCGGGAATTGCGTTTTCGCTTATAACTGTCGTTTTGGGATTAATATTAAATACCACCCAGTGATCAAAAGGTTTAATCGGGGCATCCGGATCAACCAAAATAAGCACCAAGCTTTGGGTTTCGGCCGGCAAGTCATTAATTTCCAGTGGCGGGTTTATGTTTTCGCCTTTGCAAGTGTATTTGTCAGGAATAACGCCCATATTTTCAAACGCAGAGCTTTTTAAAATCAGTTTTCCCGGGTATTTGGGTGGCGCCGGTTTGTTTGCTGATCCTACCAAAGGAATTTTTGATGAATCTATTCCGACAGAAGTTAAATAGTACATTCCAACTAACAAACTAATTGCTACAAGCAAAATCAAAATAAAATTCAATTGCGGATTTTTACTAAGCATTAGATTAAATTTTACAATATATAAAGTATTTGTGTTGTTATGTGTTCCCCTTTATAATTTTAAGTGATGCCCTTAAAGAAACCTAACCGCGTTTTATTAATATCTGTTATCATTCTTAGTCTTTTAATGTTCGCGTTTGTATTCTTGAAACCTTCCTTTCTTGATCAACTCACCGGTTCCTCACGATCCCTTCCTTCAAAAGCTAAAAAGCAAGGATACGTTATAGCCAAAAATACAAGTGAAACTTTTGCGATGGAAGTTCCTGCGGATTGGAAAGTTATTAACTATCCGGAAAGTGAAGGTTATACCAGCCTTTTAACTGTCCAAAGTTCGGACTATAAAGTAGCGTCCAATAAAGAGGATGCTTTTGGACTTTTGGGAAGCGCTTTAATCTCAGGTGCTAAGTTAGATATTTCCGTCATTAAATCGCATGAAGAGTATGTCCCAAAGCCTGTCCAAGAAATTACGCACCAGGAAATATTTGAATCCAATGACGTAACCGGAACTTATTATATTTATAAAGATGTGGGATTTGCAGGTGCGGAATTTCATGAGGCGCGTTTTGCTAAAAATGGTCAGGTTTACTTTATAAAAATGACTTTTAATCCTAAAAAATACGCTGACGGAGAGAAACTTTTTAAATACATTTTGTCCACGCTTGTCATTAAGTAATAGACAATAATTGTACTCAATATATAATAAAATAATGATGTTAAATGATATAGGAAAACCTGTTGGTGAGAATAATTTTCCTATCTCTCCTCAAAACGGGGCAGGTGCGAACAATACACAATTTTATCCTGGAGGATCAAGCAAGAAACCTTTTAACGGAAACAAAAACACGTTGTATGGCGTTTTGGGCGTTGTTGTTGCGTTGCTAATTATTGGTATAGTATCTTTTGTTTTATTCCGCTCAGATAAATATAAAATACTTTCACCCTATATTAACAAGGTTAAGGATGTAGTTGAGGCTCCTAAAATTATGAATCCGCTTACCGGAGAACTGTTTAGTGAAGAGGAAGCCGCCGCATGGTCAAATAATCGTCCTTTGGCTGTTATGGTAAACAATCATTTAGATGCCCGACCACAATCGGGGTTAGTAGACGCAGATTTGATTTACGAAATTGTGGCTGAAGGAGGAATTACCAGATACTTGGCGTTCTTCCTTAGCAAAGAACCCGATAAGATTGGTCCGGTTAGGAGTACCCGGGAATATTATTTGGTTTTAGTTAAGGAGTTGGGCGACGCGATGTTAATGCACATTGGTTGGTCTCCTCAAGCGTTAGAAGCTATAGAAACCTGGCCAGTGCGTAGTTTGGGCCGTGGCGGAGCTGCCTTTTGGAGGGATCAGGCGCGCATAGATTCGGGAATAGCAATTGAACACACAGCGTATGTAAAAGGGAGTGATCTTAGGACTTTGGGTAACGATTTAGGTTGGGAAGGTACCAGAGAAACAAAAACCTGGACTTTTAAAGATGATGGCCCAATAGATACCACTCAGCAATGTCTGGTGGGCGAGTGCGGAAAGTATATAACCATAGATTTTTGGTATAAAGGTGACTATACCGGAATGTTTACGTATGACCGCGCAACTAATACTTATTTGAGATATACAGGCTACGATTCATCTGATAAACCGGTTCAACTTTTTGATCAGGAAAGCAAAGAACCAATTCGGGTAAAGAATGTAGTAGTTCAGTTCGTTAAAGAATCCTCGATTGTCGGAGATGAAAAGAATAGGTTAACCTACGAGCTAGTAGGAAGCGGTAGTGCTATAGTGTTTACAGATGGCAAGGCTACAAAAGCAACCTGGGCCAAGACCGGCCGCGATGAGCGAACGATGTTCTATGATGAGAGCGGTAAAGAGATAGCATTCAACCGCGGAAAATTCTGGATAAGCGTTGTGCCTGACCGCAACGTAGATCTAGTAGTATATTAGTTTTAGCCGTTAGCCCAACGGCGGCCACAACAGGAAGTGTGGTAAAAAAACTGCCCGCAAAATAAATAAGATGCTACAACAGCTCTTTGTATCGGAAGTACGTCTAAAAATTTTAAAACTGCTCTTATTGCATCCTGACCAAAGTTATCATGTACGTGCGATTGTACGCGCGGTTGGCGCGGAGATTAACGCTGTCAGAAGAGAGTTAGACAATTTAATAGGTATAAATTTGCTTAGAAAACGCCAAAGTTCTAATAAGCTGTTTTATACAGTAGATACTACGCATATACTGTATTCTGATCTGCTGTCGTTGTTATCTAAAGAAGAAGGTCTTGGCGGAAAGTTGGTAAAACGGTTAAAAGAATTAGGTGAAATAAAGTATATGATGTTGGCAAAAGCTTTTTTGAGAGGCCGGGCTTCGTCAGCATTAGATGTTGATTTGTTTGTTGTCGGCGATTTGAGGATAGATATCCTGGAAAAGATAATAAAGGAATATCAGCAGGAAACTAATGTTGAGATAAATTATTCAGTAATGACTGAAGATGAATTTAGGCACCGAAAAAGAGCCAACGATCATTTTATTACTAAAATTTTAACTCAAAGCCGAACAATGTTAGTGGGGGATGAAGAGAAGTTTAGTTCTGTGATATAACTTTACATATGTTTAAGAATTTATATTTTAGGTTGGGTTTAATCTCGACTTTAACAACTCTAGCCTTGTTAATCGCTTTACCGAAAATTCCTATTTCTATTCACAAGGGATTTGTAAACTTAGAAACCAGTGTTGGCGGATATAACGTTAATCTTTTGGGGGGAAAAATTAAATTAGATTTAAGAGATTTTAAAAAGGGGCTAGATCTTAAAGGTGGAATTAAAGTTGTTTTACGCGCGGATATGTCAAAAATTGCGGATTCCGAAAAAGTTAACGCCTTAGAATCTGCGCGTGAAATTATTTCCCGAAGGGTTGATTTACTCGGGGTAACCGAACCTACAATATCTACTGTTAAGGTCGGAGAAGAGTATCGGATAATTGTAGAAATTCCTGGTTTAGAAAATGTCGGAGACGCAATTGCTTTAATTGGTGAAACCGCTCAACTTAAATTTAAAAAACTAAAAACTGATAAACCGTGGACTGAAGAAAAGTTCGCGGAATATTACACGGATCCAACCGTTTGGGAAGATACCGGAGTTACTGGAGCAGATTTGAACGGTGTAGATGTTGTAGTAGGCAGCCAGGGCGATATACAAAACTCAGGTCGACCCCAAATTAAACTTAAATTTTCTAACGAAGGTAGGTCAAAATTTTCCGAGGTGGCAAAAGAAAATGTAAATAAACCAATAGCGTTATTTCTGGATGAAGGATCATTTCCTTTGTCTATGCCGGTAGTTAGCGCTGATTTGGCTACAGGTTTGACCGATGATCCGGTAATTAGTGGTGATTTTACTTTTGACACCGCAAAGAACTTAAGTATTCAAATAAGAGCGGGGGCGTTACCGATTCCCGTAGAAGTTTTGGAACAGGAAACTATAGGGGCGACTTTGGGTAATGATTCTATTAAAAGCAGTTTTTTTGCTGGTCTGGTTGGCTTACTTTTTGTATTTATATTTATGGTTTTTAAATACGGAAAATTAGGTTTTATTGCAGGTATAGCGTTAAGTATTTACACCGTTTTAGTTTTAGCTATTTTTAAAATTATTCCGGTAGTTTTGACTTTGCCGGGAATAGCCGGGTTTGTATTATCTATCGGAATGGCCACAGATGCCAACGTATTAACATTTGAAAGAATTAATGAGGAAATATTTTGGAAAAAACCAAGAAATCTGGCTATAAAATTAGGTTTCGAAAGAGCATGGAACTCTATTCGTGATTCCAACGTTTCATCACTAATTACATCGTTTATTCTGTTTGAACTTGGTTCAGGACCTGTACGTGGGTTCGCTTTAACTTTAGCTATAGGTATTTTAGTCTCGTTGTTTTCATCAATCTTTGTTGTCCGTACGTTCATTGAACTATTTAACATAGGTAACGTAGCAGATGGGAGGTCAAAGTGAACGAAAATTTAAATTTGATGAAGCACAAAATTGCTTATTTAGTCTTTTCCGCGTTGATTTTAGTTCCTGGTATTTTTTTCTTACTTTTTAGTGGTTTAAATCTTTCCATCGACTTTACCGGCGGATCTGTATTCAGATATCAAAAAACTGACGCTTTACAGGAAGAAGTTATTCGAAGCACTTTGAATACGATGGGTATCGAAGTAGAATCCGTTCGCATTGATCAGAACGAAGTATTAATTCGTACTAAACCGGTAGATTCTTCACAAATAAATAGTGTAAAAAGCAAAATGGCAGCCCAATTTTCTGACCCAAAGCTTCTTTCTTTTGAAACAGTCGGACCGACTGTCGGAAGAGAAACAACTAAGAACGCTTTTGTCGCATTAATATGGGCTTCTGTCGGAATATTATTATATATAGCTTATGCCTTCAGGAATGTTCCGAAACCTTATTCCAGTTTCAGGTTCGGAGCTTCAGCAATAGTTGCAATGTTACATGACGCTTTTGCCGTTTTAGGTATCTTTGCAATTTTAGGTCATTTTTTTGAAATAGAAGTTGATGGGCTTTTCATTACGGCTCTATTAACAATAATCGGTTTTTCCGTGCACGATACCATAGTTGTTTTCGACAGAATCAGGGAAAACCTAGGAAAGCTACCTACATCCTGGAGTTTTGAATCCGTAGTAAATTACTCGGTTGCAGAAACGCTAAACCGTTCAATCGCCACATCTTTAACCGTTGTAATGACACTTTTATCCTTGTATTTGTTAGGTGGACAAACTATTAAGGTTTTTGTTTTAGCTATGTTAATAGGAATAATTTCCGGAACGTATTCATCAATTTTTACAGCAAGTCCAATACTGGTTATTTGGGAAGAATATATTCTGCGCAGACGTCGAAAATAAAAATTTGTTTCCGGTATCGGTTAAATGAAAAAATGGAAAATTTCAGCTGAATATGATTCGAGCAAAGATGTAATATCCCAGTTGTTGGAAGCGCGTGGTATTAAAGAACCTGCTGTTATTGATGAATTTATAAATACTCCGCAGTTGTCCTATTACGCCGAAAAATTAGAACCGGATTTAAAAAAGGCCTTAATGTCCGCCCGTTCATTAATTCAAAATGCAATTAAAAAAAACATACCGATTACTGTACACGGAGACTATGACGCTGACGGAATTTGCGCAACCGCAATTTTATATAACGTTTTAAAAAAGGAAATGCATTATGATAATTCGTTTTATTATATTCCAAGCCGTTTTGAAAACGGTTACGGATTATCCAAAAGTTCAATTGATGAGTTGGGAGAAAATTTGAAAGATTCCGGGGTGGATACCAGCAAAGGCGTTTTACTTATTACTGTTGATAGCGGTATTACCGCTAACGCAGAAACTAATTATGCAAAACAGTTAGGATATACGGTTATTATTACAGATCATCATCAAAAACCAAGTATTCTTCCTGATGCGGACTGCATTGTTTGGTCGGATAAAATGGTTGGGTCGGGAATATCTTGGTTTTTAAGCAAAGTCATCGGGTCTAAAGATAAACAATCTATATCTTTTGCGGCCGTGGCAACGGTGACGGATCTGCAACCTTTGTTGGGAATAAACAGAGCAATTGTAAAAAAGGGATTAGAGGTCATTAACAAGAATCCTCCGTTGGGATTGAAAAAATTAATGGATGTGGCTGGTCGAACCGGAGAAATATCTGCGTACGAATTGGGATGGGTTATCGGACCCAGAATAAACGCTTCCGGAAGATTAGTCCGCGCTACGGAGGCCTTAAAATTATTTATAGAAGAAGATTCTTCAATTTTAGATACCATAGTAAAACAGCTAAATGAAACAAATGTAATCAGACAGGATAAAACTCTTCAAATGTTTGAGCTCGCTTCAATACCCGATCCGGGGGACTTACCAAAGGTAATTTTTTCAGTAAGTACTGAATATCATGAGGGCATAATCGGTCTAGTTGCCGCCAAACTGGTGCAGAGATATTATCGTCCAAGCATTGTAATAAGTTTACGTGACGGCTTGGGCAAGGGATCAGTCAGGTCAATTCCCGGAATCGACATAATCGCGAGGCTAAGAAAACTTGAGCACTTATTTGAGAATGTTGGGGGACATCCTATGGCCGCAGGATTCACAATAAATCAGGCTAATATTGAAAAACTTCAAAAAGAACTTAAAAGTTTGTTAGACGCAGAACTGACTGAAAATGATTTTGATCGGATGCTTAATGTAGATTTATTACTTCCGGCAAATTATATCGGAGTCGATTTGGTTGATCAGTTGGATAAACTGAAACCCTTCGGTTTGGGTAACGAAGAACCTGTCTTTGCTACGTATTCAATGGGAGTAGTATCTTGTTATACAGTCGGACAAAATAAGCAGCATTTATTGTTAAAGCTTTTCGAAGACGGACATTATTACAAGGCCATATTTTTCGGTGAGGGGACTTTGGTAGATTCTATAGGCTTAGGTACTAAGGTGGACATAGCGTATACGCTTAAGAAAAATGAATACGAAGGTAAGGTTAGTGTAGATATGCTGGTGAAAGACCTAATCATTAAGGAATAAATCGTAGCAGCCGTTGACTTTGACAACGTTACATCATAATATTAGCTTAGTTTAAAAAGGCCTTGATGGAGCCCGTGACACTCCGGAGCCTTCGGTAGGAAATGACCGAACGGGAATGCCCGTAACAGCTGTTAAGACGTTTTACGTCCGCTTAATAAGCGTAAGTATAGAACAGGTTGGCACCTTCTAAGAAATTAGAACCTCTCGTGACGGGAGGTTTTTTTTGTACTTATTTTTTGGAGCATTAAATGGAACGCACATATATAAAAGAATTAAAAAATAAAATCGGATCGGAAATTGTAATTAAAGGGTTTGTTCAAACTATCAGAGACCAAGGCGGTATCGTGTTTCTCATAATGAGAGATATTTCTGATATATGCCAGGTTGTAGTATTAAAATCCGAGAAAGATATTTTTGAATTGGCAAAAACTTTATCAACGGAATCGGTTCTGGAAGTACACGGCTTGGTAAAAGAAGAAAAGCAAGCTCCTGCGGGAATTGAAATTCAGGCTAAGGCAATAGAAGTGTTATCAAAAGCAGAACCCGAGTTACCAATCCCGATACTTATGTTTAAAAGCGGAGATGAAGCTGAAATGACAAAAAGATTGGATTGGCGTTGGATTGATCTAAGAAGACCGGAAAAAATAGATATATTTAGACTATGGACAGCGTTAGAACAAGGATTCAGGGAATATTATTCACAAAACGGCTTTATTCAAATATATACTCCGTCTTTTATGAGTGCCCCAAGTGAGTCCGGAGCGGATGTGTTTGAGGTGCAATATTTTGAAAAAAAAGCTTATCTGGCGCAGTCTCCCCAGTTTTACAAACAAATGGCTATGGCATCGGGTTTTGAAAAAGTTTTTATTGCTGGGCCGGTATTCAGAGCTGAACCATCGTTTACAACTCGTCATTTAACAGAGTTTACCGGCTGGGATTTTGAAATATCTTACATAGAATCTCACTACGATGTTATGTCGGTTTTAGAAGATACACTTATTGCAGGTTTTAAAGCTGCTGAGCATGTAACTGCAAATGCGTTGACCGTTCCATCGAAGCCTTTTCCAAAACTGACCATGGCCGAAGCAAAAACGAAACTTAAGGAGGCCGGAATAAAAAGCGAAAGATTATATGATTTGACCCCAGAAGAAGAGAGGGAAATATGCAGGTTGACTAAAGAGGAAACCGGCCATGAGTTTTTATTTATAGTCGATTATCCTGTCGAAGCCAGGCCGTTTTATCACATGAGACATTCCGACAATCCAGGACTAACAAAGAGTTTTGATTTACTCTACAGAGGTCTTGAAATTACCACGGGAGCGCAGCGTGAACACCGGGTGGATATTCTTGAGAAACAAGCAAAAGATAAGAATCTTGGACTAACGTCTATTGAGGACTATTTGAATTTCTTTAGATACGGATGTCCGCCTCATGGAGGTGTGGGAATAGGCCCCGGAAGAATAATTATGAAGATACTGGATCTCCCCAGCATTAAAGAAGCAACGTTCTTGCCGAGAGATGTTAGAAGACTTAATCCATAAGGCTTGATAGGTGCTATTATTATCTTCAGATGAAATATTCGCTTGTCCAAAAAATTGAAATTTGGTTATTGGGGCGGCTTGTAAATGTTCTTTGGATTATTGATATTGCGACCGGGTATCCGTTAAATCAAAGTGTTAAGTTTGCAGCAAAACCATTTGTTTTTGTTTCGTTAATATTGATTGGAGTGCTGACGTATTTTATATATGTTCCATTTTTATCCGAAAGATTTAGTGTTTTCAACCTGTCCAATAATCCGAAAATTGCTTTGAATTCCACTCCTGCTCCAGAAGTTTTGGGTGCCGGTGTTCCTCTTGTTACGATTCCGACAAAAATTCCGGATGCGATGCCTTTTCCTGAGGTCAGTGCCAAGTCTGTTATTGTGGCAGATGTAAACAGCAATACCATTCTGCATTCAATTTCACCGGAGAAAAAATTGGCCTCAGCTTCAACGACAAAATTAATGACAGCTTTGGTTTCTTTAAATATCTATTCATTGGAGGACGAACTTACAATGTCTAAAGAATGTTCTGAGGTTGAAAGCACCCGGGCCGATTTGCCTCCGGGAGAAAAATTTACTGTTAATACCCTGTTAAATGCTATGCTGGTATATTCCGCGGGGGATGCTGCCTGCCTTTTGGGTACCGGAAAAATTGACAGCAATGAGTTTTTATATTTAATGAACGAAATGGCTTACGATTTAAAAATGGAAAATACGTTTTTTACAAATACAATTGGCTTAGATGGCCTAAATGGTGCTCAATTTTCGAGCGCTAAAGATTTATATCTATTAGCACGCGCCACGATGGCGAAACCGATTTTAAAGGAAATAGTTGCCAAGCCTCAGGTTACGGTGTCCTCCGCGGACGGTGCATTTTCAACCAATCTTCAGAACACTAATAGACTTCTAGCCGCAATTCCGAATTCGGTCGGAATTAAAACAGGTACTACCCAGGAAGCCGGCGAAGTTTTAATTTATGAGTATTCCAAAGATACTACGGATGTGATGATTATTGTCATGGGAAGTCAGGATCGTTTTGTGGATACCACTAACATACTAGATTGGACTTTACATTCCTACACCTGGGTAAATTAGTTGATACTATTTGGTGGGAGCTTTAACAAATTCTTTGGTGATTGCCGGGAAGTAGAGCATTACTTCTCCACCTGGTGTACCTTTGGTATTATATATACCTTTAAAAACGTAGATAGGTTGTAAATAAGGTACATATTCTTCAGGTTCGTAATACGCCAAATAAATTTCTTTAATCAAAATGGTTTCCACTTTGGTAGGCTCATATGAAGCCAATGTATTTCCGTCTTTAGGTGAAACGTCCACTATAACTCCGTTCTGTTTTTTTATCTCTGCCCAGGCTTCGTCCGGATATATTATCGGGTAAGTAGCAATTTTAGTTACATCAGGATTTTTTTCCTTTGTAAGATCTTCAATTGTGTGCAAATTAATATCAAGTTTGGGATAATTATACGGAGAATTACCCAAAGTGGGGTTACGTAAATATATCTGTATCAAACCTTTTTTGGGATCGGATCCATAAACCGGATATTTATTAATTTGTCTATAAAAATCAACTCTCGCAAACTGTGTTTCAGAGTACAGCAATGTATTCATTATGCTGTTGCCCATTATTTTGCCTAAGGTTACTGTTTGAGTGCCGCCGTTTTTGTCATTATAAGTATCATCATCCCGCCCGAGTTTAGTGAGTAAAAGTTTTGAATAAGATTTAGCCTTATTTGCATCTATGTTTCCTGCTTTATACTCATCCGGCCTCAGGTGGAAAGCTGTTTCAGCCGTTATTTGACCCGTGCTTTTTTTAACATGAAGAGTTCCCCCGGATAACAGACTTTTCCAAGTAAGATCATCCCCTCTTAAGTCGGAGCTTAGATCCGTTTGACTATATCCTAGGATAGCCGCGTTTTTTTCTGCTTCAGTTCCTGCAAGATACGAAAACTGCGGTTTCTTTAATTTATACACAACCATTTTTGTCGGGATATTATCGGGCAAACGCCCGTTCTTAGTATCCAGAACATACCGGGGACCCTGGTTTGTAATTGCTTTTTGGGTAAATTTTAGAGGTTCCAACTGGCCGTATATTGGGTTCGGGGGATTTTTTTCCGGAATCATCTTTCTAAGTATATTTCGCGAATTCGGTATTATCACAAGAAGAAACAGGTAATACAAGAACGCCAATATGAGAAAGATCATACCGCCTTTTTTTACGTCTTTTGAAGTTTTGGTTAAGCTCATTAAATAATATGATACAGTTTTGTGTGTTAGAATTCCATTATGTCCGTTCGTACCAGAATAGCGCCAAGTCCTACAGGTGAATACCATGTCGGAGGGTTACGTACCCTTTTGTTTGATTATGCTTTAGCTAAAAAAAATAATGGCCAGCTAATTATTAGAATTGAAGATACAGATCAGGGCCGGTTGGTTCCCGGTGCCGTCGAAAGACTTTTGGACGTGATTGAGGAGTATGGAATTAGCTGGGATGAAGGTCCTCGTGTAGGTGGCCCACATGCCCCGTATGTTCAGTCAGAACGGTTAGACCTTTACAAAAAGTACGCTAAAGAATTGGTAGAAAAAGGCCAAGCTTATTATTGCTTTTGTACTGAGGAGAGGCTGAACAAATTACGCGAAGAGCAACGTTCCAAGGGTATGCCTACCACAAAGTACGATAAACATTGTTTTGGATTATCCAAAGAAGAGATTTCCCAGAACCTTTCTCAAAATAAAAGTTATGTGATACGCCTCAACGTTCCCAAGGACAGAATAATTGAAGTAGACGATTTGGTATTGGGTAAATTGACCTTCCCTTCAAATGATTTAGATGATCAGATTTTACTTAAGTCAGATGGTTTTCCCACTTATCAACTGGCAGTAGTAGTAGATGATCATTTGATGGAAATAACCCATGTAATTCGTGGATTTGAATGGCTTCCTTCAACTCCGAAACACGTCCTGTTATACGAGGCTTTTGGATGGAAAATTCCAAATCACGCGCACGTTCCTCTTTTAAAGGAAGCCGGTTCCACTAAAAAACTTTCTAAGAGAATGGGATCAGTTGCGGCCGCCGATTTTTTAAAAGAAGGATATCTTCCGGAAGCAGTCCTGAATTTTTTAATGTTTTTAGGGTGGAACCCAGGAACAGAGAAGGAAATATATAATCTCAAGGAATTTGTTGATGATTTTTCAATAGATAGGATTCAAAAGACAGATCTTGTTACATTCGACAGACAAAAACTACTCTGGTACAACGGTTATTATATTCGTGCTTACAGCGCGGAAGATTTGACCACAAAGATAATTGATTATCATAAAAAGTATTATCCGGACGCATTATTTATCAATTGGACCGATCCATTATATACACAACAGGTTGTACGTTTGTTACAGGAAAGGTTGAAACTATTAAGTGAGTTTCAGTTGTTAAGTTCTTACTTTTACTCAAAACCTGAGATTGATAAAAAACTGCTGATTGAATTTTCAGGTTCAGTGGAGCGAAGCAGTGAAATTTTAAATTCATTTTTAACGTGTTATGACGGCATTGAGAAATCCGGTTGGGAACTTCCAGCGATAGATAATTTGTCTCATGAATTGATCAAGGAAAAAGGGTTTAAACCTAAAGAGGCATTTATGACGTTGCGTGTTGCCCTTACAGGTCAAACCACGACTCCGCCGGTTTTCGATATAGCTGCCCTCCTTGGCAAAGATATCGTAATTGACAGGATAAAAGACTCGTTGAACGAGTTATAAAATTCTATTTACAATAGCACTGCCCCGATTGTGTTTGTATTTTATGTTGCTAGAATTTTAAGTACAAAGTTTGTTTATGGAGGTATAAATGGCTACTAAAGATTCCAAAGAAATAAAAGACGTAAGAGATGACGATAAAAAAAATAAGGATTTGGCATTGAAAAATGCTTTAGCAATGATAAAGAAATCGTATGGAGAAGGTTCAATTATGAAATTAGGCGAACGCCCAGCCGATAATAAATCCGTGGATGCGATTCCCACCGGTTCGATAGCTTTAGACATAGCTTTAGGGATAGGAGGAGTTCCGAGAGGCAGAATAGTTGAAATTTACGGGCCGGAATCATCTGGTAAAACGACTTTGGTACAGCACATAATTGCGGAGGCTCAGAAAAAGGGCGGGACAGCCGCGTTAATCGACGCAGAGCACGCGTTTGATCCGGCGTACGCCGCTAAAACCGGTGTAAAAATAGATGAGCTGTTAGTTTCTCAGCCGGACACAGGCGAGCAGGCGTTGGAAATTGCTGAAACTTTAATCAGATCTAATGCGGTGGATGTAATAGCAATTGATTCAGTTGCAGCGTTGGTTCCAAAGGCAGAAATTGAAGGAGATATTGGTGATTCTCATGTGGCAATGCAGGCAAGATTAATGAGTCAGGCCTTGCGAAGAATTACAAGCTCCGTAAGTAAATCGCATACCACAGTAATTTTTACAAACCAATTAAGGTCAATGATAGGTGTTATGTTTGGCAATCCTGAAACTACCACAGGAGGTAAAGCCTTAAAGTACTATGCTTCGGTACGTCTGGAAGTTAGAAGAATTGAGTCCTTAAAAGACGGAGATACGCCAACCGGAATTCGGGTCCGCGCGAAAGTTGTAAAAAATAAAGTGGCACCACCATTTAGAGTTGCGGAGTTTGATATTCTATTTAACGAAGGTATCAGTAAAGAAGGCGGTATCATTGATGTTGGTGTTGATTTAGATATCGTTAAGAAAAGCGGTTCCTGGTACGAATTTGCGGATCAAAAAATCGGACAAGGCAAAGAAGCCGTAAGAGCCTATCTCAAAAACAATCCAAAAATATTAGCCGAGATTGAAAAGAAGATCAGAGAAGCATCAAATGATAAAACTGCTATACCGCTTGAAATAGGGAGCGGAGACGAACCACTTGCTGACGAGTAACCGAAATCTTTCTATGGGAGCTAACAAGGATTTTGACCTGTTATATTTTGTAGCACTGAGGTTTTTGGCGCATAAACCAAGAACAGAATACGAAGTGCTGCAAAAACTTTTGAGTTATCAAAAAAATCATAATTTAAATACTGATGAATCTGTAAATTCTGCTGTTATTGAGTTGTTGAAACGGGAGAAATACATAAATGACAGGGAATATGTAAATCAGTATATTTCTTATCAGGCTCAAGCAGGTAAAAAAAGCTTATTAGTATTACAAAAATTTCTCCTAAAAAAAGGAGTAGATAAATCTCAAATAAAAACCACTTTGGCTGAGTATAAAGGAAACGATTTAAATACAGCCAAAACCCTGGCATCAAAAAAACTAAGGTCCTTCAAAGGAAAAGACATTTCTCCCGAAAAACTACGTCAAAAACTACTTGCCTTCCTTTTAGGAAAAGGACTTCCTTTTGACGATTCATCAGATGCGGTTGACAGTCTGTTAGGTGTAAAATAGAATCGTTACACTTAATACTATGGAAAAAGTCATCGGAATTATAATAAAAACTAAAGACCGTCTTTTTTGTTATTACCCGTCTCTACGGAGTTTTTAGACTTTTTCCAGAATTAAGTAAGTATAAGTAAATTTATTATTTGTTGTATTGGAGGTTAAAAGTATGGAGATATTAACGTTGATATTAGTATCGACGGTTGGTGTGGGTGTTGGATTGTTTTTGTCAAAGAAAAACAAAAAAACGCCAGTAATAGAGGAAAGACAGGTGGTTTTACCTCAGGAAAATACGCCTATAACTACAGCACCGGTTGAAAGTAGTACGATGGTGCTCGAAGCCCGTAACAAGGCTAAAGAATTAATCTTAGAAGCCAGGGACCAGGCTCTTAGAATAAAAACAGAGGCCGAAGAAGAGGCCCGTCGTACTCGTGAACGTACGATGGAGCTTGAAAAGAAATATGCCGTTCAACGCGCTCAAATTGAGGCTAAAGAGAAAGATTTAGAATCAAAATTTAATTCGGTTAAACAAGCAAAGGAGCTGTTGGAAAAAAAACAGGAGGAAATAAATTCATTCTACGAAAAACAACAGAGTGAACTTCAGCGCATGGCTAATTTGACTAAAGAAGAAGCTAAACAGCAGTTGTTGGTTTCAACAGACCGGGAATTGGCCGAAGAAAAAGGCCGCAGAATAAGGCAAGCTGAGGAAGAAATTAAAAGAGAGTCAGAAAAGATAGCTCAGGAAATTTTGGTTAGTACCATGCGTTTTGCCGTATCCGACTACATTGTCGAGTACACCACTTCAAAAGTAAAACTACCTGATGAGGAAATGAAAGGACGCATTATAGGAAAAGAAGGTCGAAACATTCGTACATTTGAGGAACTGACTGGAGTTGATTTAGATATGGATTCCTCCCCGGGGGAGGTAATTATTTCAAGTTTCGATCCTGTCCGCCGCGAAATTGCCAAGGTCTCGTTAGAAAAACTTCTAACTGACGGTCGTATTCAACCGGCGCATATAGAGGAAGTTGTAGAAAAAACAAAGTCGGATATTGAACACGTTATGTACAAAGAAGGTGATAATCTCTGCCATAAAGTTGGAGCATACAACGTACCAAAGGAATTAATTCAAATGCTAGGTCGTTTTAAGTACAGGTTTTCATACGGCCAAAACATGATGGAACATACGCTTGAAGAAACGCGTCTGGGAATTGCAATAGCATACGAATTAGGCGCAAATGTCGAAATAGTCCGGTTGGGTTGTTTGTTCCATGATATTGGAAAAGTTGTAACAGATGATGAAGGTACACATATTGATTTAGGTGTTGACCTTTTGAAGCGTTATAAAGTATCAGAAGATGTGGTTAATTGTGTAGCGGAGCATCATGAAGACCGTCCTTTTAGTTCAATTGAATCCGCAATTGTAAACCTTTCTGACCATATCAGTGGCGCAAGACCGGGTGCCCGTAGTGAAGACTACGAGTCATACGTAAAGAGACTAAAAGAACTTGAATCAGCTGCGATGTCTTTTGATGGTGTAGATAAAGCTTATGCCGTTTCCGCAGGCAGAGAGGTGCGTATATTTGTTTCACCCGACAAAGTCGACGACGCGAGCACAGCTTATTTAGCCCGAGAAATAGCTAAGAAAATAGAATTAGAACAAACGTATCCGGGTGTTGTTAAAGTAACTGTGATACGTGAAACCCGCGTTGTTGAAACAGCTAAGTAAAATTTCTATCGATTTTAATCCAATTAGCACATAACCCTCTAGCAAATGCTAGGGGGTATGTGTTGGGCGTTTATGTTGTTATGTAGAGAAAAAACCCTTGTTAATAAGCCAAAAACATTGTATAAGA
Source organism: candidate division WWE3 bacterium (assembly GCA_012798315.1). GTDB lineage: Bacteria > Patescibacteriota > WWE3 > UBA101185 > UBA10185 > JAAZNL01. Next base: position 26,455 of record JAAZNL010000002.1, read on the forward strand.
AGAAAAATGAAAGTTTTATTTGTAGGAGAAATTGTAGCAGGGGCAGGTAGAAAAACCGTTAAAGAGGTATTGCCCGGGTTGATCAAAGAACACACCCCGGATTTAGTTTTATCCAATGTAGAAAATCTATCAGGTGGTAGAGGTATTACTCCAGAAAAAGTAAATGAAATGCTTGATGCCGGTATAAATTATTGCACCGGAGGGGATCATATTTTTTGGGAACGTGGAACAGAAGATTTTATAGACTCTTTACCAATTGTAAGGCCGGCAAATTATCCCGGTGAAGTTGCCGGAAAAGGTTTTGCAGTTATAGATTTAGGGTCAAAAGGTCAGATTTTATTAATAAATTTAATGGGTAGGACTTCTGTTAATTCCACGACTTCTTATTTAGAAGATCCATTTAGAAAACTTGATGAAATTTTAGTGTTGCATAAAGATATAAAGCTAGCAGCAACCATTGTTGATTTTCATTGTGACTATACAAGTGAGAAAGTTGCGTTTGGCCATTATGTTGATGGGCGCGTGACTGCAGTTATAGGTACGCATACGCATGTACCTACAGCGGACCCTATGATTTTACCCAACGGTACTTTTTACGTCACAGATGTCGGTATGACAGGCATTATTGATGGTGTTTTGGGCGTAAAAAAAGAGAATATTATAAATCTTTTCATGACGGCAAGAAACCAGCGTTTTGAGTGGGAAACATCTGGAAGACGCGCTTTTAGGAGTGTATTATTTGATACAGAAAAAAAAGAGATTACTAGAATTGATAAGGAAATAAAATAATAATTTTGCCAACCAGGCAGCAATCGAAAGGGGGTGTCCACAATGACAAAAGCAGATTTAATCGCTAAGGTAGCAGACAAAGCTGGTATGACCAAAGTTGACGCAGCAAAAGCAGTTGATGCAGTATCCGAAGTTATAATGGGAGCCTTAAAGAAAGGCGAAAAAGTAACATGGACCGGTTTCGGTACATACGAAGTCAGACCAAGAAAATCCAGAATGGGTAGAAACCCTCAGACTGGTGCCCCAATGCACATACCAGCAGGCAAAACACCAGCCTTCAAGGCAGGTAAGAGCTTGAAAGATGTAGTTAAATAAGCGTTCCGCGTTAACTCTCGCCGATCTATGATCGAATGCATGCGTGATTAGATCCTACGGTGCGCACCGTGGAGGGAGAAACGACTTTTCGAAAAGATAATTTGGAAGGCGGCTTAAAAAGCCGCCTTCCTTTAGTTTTAAGACAGCATTTTCGGATACCTAGCAAACCTATGATTAAAGTGATAGAATTTTCAACATGAACGGCAATAAAGATTACTACGAGACGCTGGGTGTGGGCAAAAACGCCTCTGCTGACGACATAAAACAAGCTTATAGAAAACTGGCCAGGGAGTACCATCCTGACGTTGCCAAAAATGGGGATAAGGCAGCCTCCGAAAAAAAATTTAAAGAAATAAACGAAGCCTACCAGATTTTGGGTGATGAACAAAAACGAAAGACTTACGACCAATACGGTAGTGCGGCATTCGCTAATGGCGGACAGGGTAATCCGGGGGGATTTCAAGGCCAATGGGGGCCGTTTTCTTACACATATTCAAATACAGGATCGCAGGGGTTTAGCGGTTTTGGAGATGTGGATCCGTTTGACGTATTTGAGGATTTCTTTGGTTTTAGAGGTTTTGGTGGTAACAGAACCCCACGAAAAGGTAAGAACCTATATTATGAGTTACAGATTAGTTTTTCTGAGGCTGTTAAGGGTTTAGAAAGAGAAATTAGTATAGAAAGCGGAAAGTTGAAAATAAAGATTCCTTCCGGTGTCCGGGATGGCACCGAGTTGCGTTTTGAAGGCAAAGGTATGCCGGGGCAAAGCGCAAATATACCTCATGGTGATGTTTTTATTACGGTTAGAGTTGTTCCACCAAAAGAGTTTAAAGTGGTCGGTGATGATATTCTGGTAAACATAGAGGTTAACTTTATTCAGGCTATACTAGGCGAAACGTTAACTATTCATGTGGTGGATTCATCTACTCCAACAGGAATAGGTACGGTCCAATTTAAGGTACCTGCAGGTACGCAACATGCCACTAGATTTGTGCTCAGAGGTAAGGGGATGCCTAGGTTGCGAGGCCGCGGACAAGGGGATGCTTATGTAGAAATTAGTATTAGTATTCCTACAAGATTGTCTAAGAAACAAAGGGATTTACTTGAAGAATACCGAAAGTCGATTTAGCTGTTAATGTTGCATATTGCCTGTCTGTGTGGTAAAAATAACTGGAACTAGACGCCATCGGCGTCTGAGGTCAAATAACTTGTAGATAAGAGTTTTTAGCGTAAGGTGGGCAAAGCCCGCCTTTTTATTTAGATAATAAGGTATATATTTATATAGTAGTTAAAAAAGGTTAGATACTATGGCAATAACAGAATTTAGTGCAGCGTTAAATCAAGTTGCTACAGAGCGGGGAATACCCGTTAAGCATGTTTTGGATTCTGTAAAATCGGCTCTGTTAACGGCTTACAAGAAAGACAGAAAAGAGCACGGTGAAGATGTTGTTATTGAAGAGTTTGTTGCTGATTTAGATGAAGATACCGGCGAAGTTAAAATCTTAAAAGACGGAAAAGATGTAACTCCTTCAGGATTTGGTCGTATCGCCGCGCAAACGGCAAAACAGGTAATTTTACAAAAAATCAGAGAATCCGAAAAAGAGCTTATTATTAACGAATTCAAGGCAAAAATCGGACAAATTGTAATTGGTCAGGTTTTCAGAATTGAAAACGGAGTGGTTACATTGGATTTAGGAAAATCTCATGCTAATGGGGTAATGCCTCAGTCCGAACAGGTACAATCCGAAATGTATAGAATTAATCAAAAGCTTAAGGTTTTAGTAAAAGATGTCCGTGATACTCCCAAAGGCATCGAAATTATAGTCAGTAGATCGGATGCCGAGTTTGTAAAACAGTTGTTTGAGCAGGAAGTTCCCGAAATAGCTTCCAAGACTGTAAATATTGAGGCTATAGCTCGTGAAGCGGGTTTTCGAACCAAAATGGCGGTTTCATCTAAAGATGAAAAAATTGATCCGGTAGGGAGTTGCGTAGGTCAAAAAGGAGTACGTGTTCAATCTATAATTTCAGAGTTGTACGGTGAAAAAGTGGATATTATCCCGTTCTCTACTTCTGTTGAAAAGTTTATCGCAGCTTCCTTAGCACCTGCAAAAGTTACGGATGTTGAACTCGACAAAACAAACACCAGAGCTATTGTATCGGTACCGGAAGACCAGCAAAGTCTTGCCATTGGTAAAGAGGGTCAGAATGCCCGTTTAGCCAACAAACTCACCAAATGGAAAATTGATATTAAGAGCAGTACAGGAGTTTTCCAGGCTGACGAAGCTCCTGATGAGTCTGCAACAGAATCGCACAAGAAAAAAGTTGTGGGCATTTGGGACGCTGCAATTAAAGAAACCGAGCGTGTAGAGAAAGAGGAGAAGAAAGCAGCAGAAAAGGCTGAAATGGAAACTGAAGCTGAAGCTGAAGCTGAAGAAGGCGATAGTATAGCTGAACCGGAAACCAAGGAATAAACATGGCCGCCCTAAAGTCTATAAAAAATAGAATAGTAGAGCAGGCGTTTTTAAAACTATGTCAGAAGTGGGTAAAAAAATACAACAGAATATTAGTCGCAGAGCTCCGATTGTTACAGTTATGGGGCATGTCGATCATGGAAAAACATCGATTCTTGA
>JAAZNL010000034.1 GCA_012798315.1 candidate division WWE3 bacterium
ATGGCAAAGGTTTATGCTGATTTAATCAGAAAGGGCTTGAAAACAATTGATGATGTGCCTGAAAGAATTAGGGCTGAAGTTCAAGCAATTTTGGATAGTGAATCCAATGCTTAAATATTTATTAAGAAAGGATGCGGATGTAATGGCAATTATCTATGCAACTTTGATTGTGAAGGGAAAGAAAACTTTTACTGAAGTTCCTGAATACATAATTAAAATGATGACCGACGAAGGAGATTTAGTTTGTGACCCGTTCATAGGGAGTGGTACGACTGGAAGAATTGCGGAGTTGTTGCAAAGAAGATGGATAGGCTTCGAAATTAACGATGCATACAGATAATCATAATGAAAGATAGATTTCACAGACATTAATTAAATAAAGGAGTGTAGTATTTGAGTAAAAATTACTGTTTTAGAAAAGACAATCTTGACGAAATTACAAAAGAATACATGGGTGGGGTTCTAACGGCTGCCATGAATTGTGGTATTTCTAGTGTAGCCCCTCTTGGTTTTAGTGGTGATGATTTCTATATGTATGGTAAGTTCATTAACAAAGACGAAAGCGAGAGCGGAAGTTGGAAAAGAGAGAGCGTGGTATCGCTACGAAACTACTGTAATTCTCCACAATTATTGATTACAGACAAAGATGGTATGTTTCTGGTTTATTCTACATACGACGGGCTTCCGTTTAACGACTTGCTTGACATGATTTATGATGACTTCATCCGTGTTAAGAAGCTAATTAATAAAAAAGCCAGTGCAACTTTCAAGAAACAAGACAAGACTGATGACGTAGAATTTTCTTGGGCTTTTGATATGCTGACAGACTATGCTAAGTTGGCGACCAAAAACAATACAATATATAGCTAAAACCAAGAGATTAAACACTATATATTGATTGAAAATCCCGATAGATTCAGAGTTTGAAAATGATAGTAATGAAAAGCGCCGAAACCGATAAGCGTGTTGGTAACTCGTCTTTAGTAATTGCTTATCTTGAATCGAATTGGTTGCAAAGCTTTTATGGATCAAAAATGAATAAAGTACTGTATGACAACGATATTACAATATTAAGCACAAGCGGATATGTCAATACTAAATTCAAAATAATTGGACGGCTTCTGGATATTCAAAAAGCAATAAGTATAGAAGAACTTGGCATTGTCATCAAATCATTTAGAAAGCCATTTCCATGGGAGAGACGGAGGGTTAAAATCTGAAGAAATTAATTGTGTCTTTACTGGTAATAACGGTATGTGTAACAATCACGGGGTCTGCATATCCGCCGCCAGCCAATATCCCGACCATCGAGTGTGAAGTTCTATCGGTACCAGAAGAAGTGTCTACCGACTTTAAAGCATGGATGGATTATCGCACCATAACAAACAAGACGTCTGTCCAGTGGCAACTTCAACAAGACGCTGTTACTGATGAAAACGGCTTTAGAAAACTGAATGGCAAATATATGGTGGCTGTTGGAACTTATTATGCGAAACAGTGCGGAGAGCAGCTCGTTGTCTTGCTAGAAAATGGAACATATTTTGAGGCTGTAGTTGCCGACATAAAGCAAGACAAACACACTGATAAAACTAATAGATACACGCCTGTAACTGAGTCATCTGGGAATATACTTGAGTTTATTGTCGATTCAAAAAAATTGCATAGAGACGCTAAAATTCTTGGTGATATTTCGGCTGTTGAGTTGCAAGGCAACATTGTTTCAATTCTAAAACAAATTAAAAGCGACAAGGAGAAATTTGATGACAAAAATCAGTAATGTAAATGTGTATGGGCTAGCCCAAAGTATTTTAAGAAGTGGTTATCCCTTACGAGACCACGAAATATCTGAAGCTGTATTCCAGTCTGAAATCAACTTAATTCAACAAGCAATACAAGATGGCGATACAACAAACCCTCACATTAAGAGAGCTATTAGTTTAGCTAATGCGAAAGGAGGGGGACACGATCAGTTCCTGACGGGGATAATTGTCCAATTCGACTTGTCCGCGTCACTAAAGTGTTGGCCCGAGTTACAACGTTACCACTTCTTGGACTTTGTAAGCTCAATGTCAACCATGCATTGTGTCTCCAAATTTAAAGTTCGTAATTGTTGTAATCAATTTGTTTCAGAACAAGTAATCGCCACCGTAGAAAACCTGCAAGAAAAATATAACGGAATTCCTGCAGACCATATAGACGAGAAAAAGTCCGCTTATCTTGAGCTTCTTTACAATATGCCATCTGGCTTTGAATTAACGGCAGGAATGACTACAAATTATCGTCAACTTAAAACGATGTATGCACAGCGGCGAAGACAGGGAGAGCATCGTTTGCCGGACTGGTGGTACATAAACGATTGGATTGAGACGTTGCCGCTATCTAATCATCTTATAACAGGGGGAGCTCAGTGAAAATAATCTGCATATCAGGAAAAGCTCAACACGGAAAAGACACAACAGCAAACTTCATGCGAGATGTTTTGTCAAAACAAGGATATAAAGTTCTTGTAACTCATTACGCCGACCTTCTTAAATACATATGCCGAACATTTTTTAATTGGGACGGAGAAAAAGATGACATCGGGAGAAGCCTACTACAACGTGTCGGGACGGACGTAATAAGAAAAGAAAATCCCAATTATTGGGTAGACTTTATTTCAGGCTTATTGAGTTTATTCCCGAATGAGTGGGATTATGTAATTATTCCAGATTGTCGCTTTCCGAATGAAATTGACAGGCTGAAAAGCACTGGAATAAATACAATCCACGTTCGTGTAGTCAGACCATTGTTTCAGAGCCCTCTTACAGTGGAACAACAGAAACACATATCTGAAATTGCAATGGACGAGTATCCGTATGATTATATCGTAAACAACGGCGGGACACTAGACGATTTGAATAATGCGGTCAAGAATATGGTGAATACATGGGAAATTTAATTTTGTTGCTCGATTTAGATGATGTCCTGAACAATCAAAATCAGTTATGGATAGAAGCCCTCAACGAGCGGCACAAAACAAACTTAAAATACGAAGATATTACGGCGTGGGATATGTCTCAGTTTTATCCAAACCTCACGGATGATGAACTCTACCATCCGGTCATTGGAAATGATTTGGTTTGGAGAATGTCTCCGGTCAGAGATTCAGTTCGCATAACAAAAGAATGGCGCTGCCGAGGGCATACCATTATGATTGTAACTTCTACGAGTACCACAAACATAGACGCCAAAGCAGAATGGCTCAAAAAACACTATGACTGGTTTACATACCACAATCTAATTCTTACCTATAAGAAGCAACTTGTTTATGGCGACATACTCGTGGACGACGGGGCTCATAACTTGTTGCCAGACAAAGAAACTGGTATCAAGCCAGTGTATGCCAAACTTTGTTTTGATAAGCCTTGGAACCGCAGTTTTAATTGTGAGGTGAATGGCATAACACGGGTCCATAGCTTTTCAGAAATAGATAAGATTGTTGAACGAATGGAAAGAGGGGAATAACATGGAAGAAGTAGTACTTTATACAACAGGATGCCCGAAATGTAAGGTTCTTGAAGCGAAACTTAACGCGGCAGATATCAAGTACTCAGTAGTTACCGACGTAGATGTAATGCTTGATAAAGGGATGACGTCTGCACCGTGCCTTGAAGTAAACAATGTCATGATGGATTTTTCAACAGCAAATAAATGGATTAACGAAAGAGGGTAATTTTATGGAAATTAATATTAAACTTGATCGCGCATTTACTACTACGTTTAATAGACTTAAAAATACTTATGGGCAGCAATTTGCTCGATTAAACGGTTTTGCAGACGAGCAATTAAGTTATACGGATTTTATTGATAACTTTGTGGACAAAAAAACTGTTGCAGATGCAAGTATTGACGGTAATGCGAACGTAGGACAAAAAGATATTGTCTCACTTGAAAATGAGATGAGTAAGCCTCATTCTAAATTGTTGGCTTTTAATAAAATATTCTATGAGATGAATAAAAAATATGGATATACCGATGCGGTAGATTGGCTAACAGGCGAATGGACTGGAGAATTTTACCTTCATGATGCTCCAAGTACATCCTATAAGCCATATTGTTTCGCTTACGATCTTTCTCCCGTAGTAGAAAAAGGACTGTTTTTTATTGAAGGATTTAACGCTCAACCGCCAAAACATCTTGTTACATATACAGACTTTGTTGTCGAGTTTGTAAGCTGGGCTTGTAATAGGTCTAGTGGAGCAGTTGGACTTCCAAATTTCTTAATTTACTCTTATTATTTTTGGAAGAAAGACTGTAAAAATGGGTATTGTATCACTTCACCGGAGTATTATAGGGATCAAGAGTTTCAAAGAATCATATATAAACTAAATCAGCCATATGTAAGAGGCGGCATCCAGTCAGCCTTTACGAACTTCTCAATTTTTGACAGACCTTATCTTGAAGCTCTATTTGGAGGAATGACATTCCCAGATGGTACATTTGCCATCGATTACATCGAAGACATTATTGAATACCAAAAAAGATTTATGGAAGTTTGTAGCGATATACGCTCACAGAATATGATGACGTTCCCTGTTCTAACGTATGCCTTGCTCAAAAAAGACAAGAAATTTGTTGACGAGGATTTTGCAAAGTGGTGCTGCAAACACAACATGAAATGGGCGGACTCTAATTTTTTTATTAGCGACGACGTAACAAGCCTCTCAAATTGTTGCAGACTCTCGTCTAACATCAAAGACCTTGGGTATTTTAATTCAATCGGAGGTACAGCACTTGAAGTTGGAAGTGTCAAAGTCAACACCATCAACCTCGCAAGAATCGCTTATGAATCGTCATCGGAAGAAGAATATATTGAAAAGCTTACCCAAAGAGTTGTTTTGTGTTCAAAAGTCCTTGATGTAATCAGAGGCATCATCCAACGCAATATAGAGAAAGGACTTTTGCCAAACTATAGTCTTGACTTGATGCATATGAAATCTCAGTATAACACAATTGGAATAACAGGGCTCTATGAGGCAATACAGAAATTTGGATATACATATAAGGATAAACTTGGATACACGTTTTACACCGATGCAGGTGTGGAATTTGCAAAAAACATCTTGAGAACCATTAACGAAACTAAAGACAAATTTGTATTAGATAAAAACTATATGATGTCCGTAGAACAAATTCCTGCTGAGCGAGCAGCGTCTGTTCTGATGGAAAAGGATAGACTGCTATACCCAGAGCAAGAGTACGAACTTCCTTTGTATGGGAATCAATGGATACCTCTTGGCGTTAAAACTACGCTTAACGAGAAGATCAAGCTAAGTGCTATTTTAGATAAAGCGTGTCAGGGTGGGTCGATAGCGCATATCAATATTAGCGCCCCGTTTACAGACTTTGATACAGCGTGGAAAATGCTCAACTATATTTCAGACGAAGGAGTCCAATATTTCGCGTTCTGTTTAAGAATTAGTGCGTGTAAAAACAATCACGGTTTTTTTGGTAACACTTGCCCATATTGTGGAGGCGATGTCGTTACGACATATCAGCGAATTGTTGGTTTCTTGACACCAGAGAGGACTTATTCTAAAGAAAGAAAAGCCGAATTTGCTTTAAGAGATTGGCTTGATATTAATGGGTTGATGTAATGCGTGTAAAAGATATTATTGACGAGGACTTCGTAAATTATAAAGATCCGTCCATGTTTATTGCCACGTGTTTTTGTACATGGAAGTGCCCTAAAGAACTTGGAATTGACATTTCAATTTGCCAAAATGAACCAATTGCGAAGATGCCTAACATTGAGATGCCTGTGGATGAAATATTCCACAGGTACTCTCAAAACCCTATTACATCGGCTATCGTTATTGGTGGGCTGGAGCCAATGCTGCAATTTAAAGAGGTTATAGAACTAATCAAGTACTTCCGAGAGCGTGGGTGCGATGACACGTTTGTAATTTACACCGGATATTACCCACAGGAGGTTCAAGAACAAATCAGCCAGTTTAAGCAGTTCAAAAATATCGTAATAAAATTTGGTCGCTATCAGCCCAACCAAAAACCCCATCTTGATGAAGTACTTGGAGTTAATCTGATTAGCGACAATCAATACGCAGAACAAATATCATAAAATATAACTTTGATAAGGAGAAAATGTATTGAATAAATTTTATAAAGTAAGTCTTGAACAATACATAAAAGATGCTAACAGAGGTGCCGCTGCGTCGGAAGAATATGACCGCATTCTACTTCCCAGACGGGCAACCAAATTGTCTGCAGGCTACGATTTCTTCGCACCATTTGATTTTACTCTGAGCCCAGGAGAAGAAATAAAATTTCCAACTGGAATCCGGGTTAAGCTGGATGAGGATAAATTCTTAGCGTGTTTCCCGCGCAGCGGTTTGGGGTTTAAATATAAACTTCAACTTGCCAATACTGTTGGCATCATCGACGCCGATTATTTTTCGTCACCTAACGAAGGGCACATTCACGTAAAGCTATGTAATAACGGAGATAAAGTAATAGAGATCCATCAGGGCGATGCCTTTATGCAGGGGGTTATCCTCCCGTTTTACAAAACCGACGACGATGAATCCACGGACATTAGAACAGGCGGAATGGGAAGTACCAGTAGATGAGCATTAATAAGTATGGGGAGATCGAGCTTGCACACATTATAACATCATCAGGAAATGCGTATTTCATAAGCAGGGACAACGCAGGCAATCATGTATTAAGGGAGGAAAGTTCCGATGGCAAGGAACTTTTTTCTCCGGTGAAAGACGACGGGAAGAAAAATACTAGGCGGGGAAGAGTTATTAATGTTGGATTGCTGTATCAGATAATCGAGAAGTAGAATTTTCATACGGGGAGGAAAAACGAAATAGCAAACAACGATACAAACGATCCTTCAAAGTCAATGTTTGGTCGCTTGCTTGAAAC
>JAAZNL010000035.1 GCA_012798315.1 candidate division WWE3 bacterium
GGTATCTTAAAGGTTTGAATCAGCCATATAGCCTTGCTACCGCACACTACGATAGTTTAATCAAGGAACTTTTTCCGGGTGAGCCACTTCCAAAGGATAGTTATGAGGCTGCAATTGAGGAATTTGTGGGCAAATGTAAGTGTGGCGGACAGTTTAGGTTTAAAGCATCTCCCCGCTGCCCGCGCTGTCGTTCTACCGATTTTGAGGAAGATCCTAAAGGGAGTGCATTATTTTACGACTAATCCATTAGACAATAAAAAAAGTGGTTTAACCCCATATTCTTTGGACAGATTTATAAAAATGATTTAGGACACTTTCATTGTCATCCTGAGCGTTAGCGAAGGATCTCAGTCAAAACTAAAAGTGAAAAAAGAGCAAAGAGTTGTTTCGGCTAGCTCAGCATGCAATTGTCTCATGAACCGCGCAAAGGAAAGTATCACAGAGTTACACAGTGATACACAGTGTACTGAATGGCATTCACGAATAACAATACATGAACAACGTACAACCTTTCCAACCCCGTAGGGGCGTAACATTTGTAATCCCATGGCCACTCCCACATGTATAGCGATGCACGCAATACTTTTTCCAAAGTGCAAGGGTGATACGTTGCATCGCAACAGATAGGCAATGCAAAGAGCGATTTACACGTTCTTTCTTGTCTTGATACAAGAAAGAACCAAAGAAAATCAAGGCTGAAAAGCCCGACCCGATGGGTGCCCCGTGGGTGGAACTGCTGCGCGATACAATTCGCCACGCCTTCGGCGTGACTCATGTGGTATCGCTTACTAAGCCCACCACAACGTTCCACCCACGACCCATTGTCGGGTCAGGCTTTTATGCCATTGCCTGCTTCTTCCGCTCCATTCCCTCTAGGGAAAAGGGCTGGAGGTGAGGTAGTTTTCACGAACAACGAACAACGCTTCCAGCCTCGTAAGTGCTAAACACTTGTAATTCCACGACTATTCACACTTGTATAGCGATGCACGCAATACTTTTTCCAAATAGTAAGGGTGAAACGTTGTTTCGCACATAGAAAAACATGGCAAAGAGCGATTACAAGTAAACCAGCTAAAAGGGAAAAAAGGATTTAAGGTACAAAGAGATGCTTCGGCTGGGCTCAGCATGACAAATGTCAAAACTATACAACATTGAATCTTTAACTTCCACGAGGAATATTAAAATTTCTATAAAAGAGTTTAATCGATACGAGTTAAAATGATTTTGTTTCGCCGGAGGCGAAGAAATATTATAAGAAAACTCATTTCCTACATTTGCTATTCATATCAGAAGTTATACATATAAAGGTTTTATTAAATCTTAAAATCTTTTTGTAGGACAGTAGATATTAATTGAATTTATTTCTTTGCCACACCAAGTGTATTAAATCAGTAGAATTTTTTTACTTTTGTGTATAACTTAAAATCTGAAAAACATGAAACGTTTTTTGTTAGGTCTAGTGTTAACTGTAGCACTAACATCATGCTATAAAGGTAATTATACTTTTCCTGTAGTAATTACGGGTAATCAGCAAACTTATAAAGTTAGTTATTTTGACAATAAAGGTATTTGGAGAGATACAGTCATAGTTCCTAATGGTTTTACAATATACAATGAATATAATGATGATTGGAAATTAGATTTAATAGTAATTGGGGACAGTGTTCATGTTTCAGTTTTTAATAGAAATGTGTTAATAAAAGAGTTTTCAGGAAGAGACACGCTCGAACTTCATGAAACAATAAAGTATTAGGATGATTTTTTTGAGCGCGTTTAAGACGCGCTTTTTTATTAAATAGCAGATGTTAAATAAATGAATTTAACACTAATTTTAAAATGTAGACTGTTATTTTCGTTAATTTCAATCATCCTTTATATTTCAACTAATATTAATGAATCAGACAGATATAGCCGAACTTTACAGGCTGGTTAAGGATTTTTTTGAGCACGATACTACCGGGCACGACTGGTGGCATGTTCATAGAGTAACACAGCTGGCAATACATTTAGCCAAGCACGAAAGGGCCGATGTTCTGCTTGTTGAGCCGGCAGCACTTGTTCACGATACCGACGACTGGAAGTTAAAGGGAGGAGAAGGATATCCGAATGCAACCTTAATACTCAAGGCAGCCGGTTACAACAGTAAACAGATTGCTGACATTTTAGGGATTGTGGAGCAGGTGTCATATAAAGGGGCTGGTGTCGATACCACACCACGTAGTATTGAAGCCATGGTTGTTCAGGATGCCGATAGGCTCGATGCCATTGGCGCAATTGGCATTGCCCGGGCTTTTGCCTTTGGGGGCTCAAAGCAACGCCCCTTGTACCTTCCCAATGTGGAACCTCAGTTTCATTCAACCTTTGAGGAGTATAAAACAGCCAAAGGACACACCATTAACCATTTCTACGAAAAGCTTTTACTCCTGAAGGATAGGATGAACACCGCTACGGCTAAAGCCCTGGCCGAGGAGAGGCATAGGTTTATGGAAACTTTTTTAGAGCAATTCTACAGGGAGTGGAACTATAAAGGATGATTGTAGCTATTATCGATATGGGCACCAATACCTTTAACTTATTGGTGGCTCAAACCTCTGGGAAAATTCTTCATGAGAGCAAGTTGCCTGTAAAGCTTGGCGAGGGCGGTTTTAGTAGCGGTAGTCTTACACCCGAAGCCATGCAAAGGGCTTTTAAAGCTATAAACACACAACTAATTACTGCAAAACGCTTAGGCGCTAACCGTTGCTTCGCATTTGCCACGTCGGCTGTGCGCGATGCGTCGAATGGGCAAGAGTTTGTAGATGAGGTTAAGCAAAGGTTCAACATCGATGTTGAGGTTATTGATGGTAATCGGGAAGCTGAGCTGATATGGAAGGGGGTAAATGCAGCTGTAAGTTTAGGTAAAAGTCCAGCAGTTGTGGTTGACATTGGAGGCGGTAGCAACGAGACCATTTTAGCCAACTCGGAACAAATATTCTGGTTGCAAAGCTTTAACCTTGGCGTTACCCGAATTGCCGAGGGTTTCCCAATTTCCGATCCCATTAC
>JAAZNL010000036.1 GCA_012798315.1 candidate division WWE3 bacterium
AGTTCTTGTTCCTGAAAAGGCTAATAAGTGTCCACCGGGTTTTAATACCCTTAAACATTCTTTCCACATATCTACATTATTGGCTATTCCAGTATTATCCCAAGACTTACCCATAAATCCCAATTCATAAGGTGGGTCGGTAACAACACTATCAACTGAATTATCAGCTAATGTTTTTAACTCTACTAAACAATTCCCATTAATTAATTGTATCATATTTTTTTGAATTAAATTATTCCAATCCATGTCCGTTTTGCCAAATTCCGTACCCGATAGCGTCTAAACAATCGCAGAATTTACTGTTTGGGTCTGGTTGGTTTGTGGGTTTATCATTTATAGTCAGATACACGTAATTCTGTACCTCTGTTTCAAGTCTTTTGTGTCTTACGAACTCAAGATTAAACATTAAAGCTAAATCAACCCTCGCTGAAATGCTACCCTTGCTTATTTTAAAGAAATTGTAGTTTTTACCTTCAAGATATGATATTTCATTAAGTGCCTCAACCCAATTCTGACCCATGTAATTATCAGCACTCTCACATGCTATCCAAAATGTGTCATAATGTGTTTCACCTTCTTTTTTTCTTCTTTCAGCCTCCTTTTGTAATTGTTTATCAACTAAATCCCATGTTATTCGAGGTGTTACTGTAGGCTCGCACACCATTACATCACAACAAAGCGTTTTTGGTTTTCTGTATCCTGTTCTTACAAGCACAGTCGGGTCTGACGTATATCCAAAATCCATACTATACCACGTCATATCATGTCCTGTTTCAGGGAATTTATCCAACCATTTTACATACCTGAATATAGCACCTTCCCTGCTACATGGGATACCTTCTGTATATACCAAATAATCAAAGCGATTAATGCTGTTTGTCTTCTCATTCTCTTTGTTTACAGCCCTGTATTTATTATTTGGATATTCTAAGTCGGTATAATTATCAGGCTTTTCTTCCTTAGTCCATACCCTTTTTCTAAAACCATTAAAAAACAGTTTTTCTCCCTTTTCGTCTTTTACCCAACCTGCCGGCATTGACGGAATGTAATCATAAACAATTATCTTGCTATCTCTGTAATCCCACGGGCATTTGCTTTCAAATTCACCCCTTAAACCATCAGGCAGTTTGTCATTATCAAGATAATTAGTCCATGTATAGAACCAGTTAAATCTTTCTGTCCTGTTAAATATAAAATGGCTTGTAAGGTTAGGGTTTGCGTCCATTATACTGAACATTGTAGGTCTTCGAAGTATATTGTCAACAACTGCTTCGTTTTCGTCTTCAAGTATTTCGTTTATGTATGCAATATGGCAGTCCCCAGCCTGTTTCCCTTCTTCCGGGTATCCTAAAAAAAATATACTGTTTCCTTTAATTTTTATATAAGGCGTTCCGCTTATCTCTCCAACAAGCGTAAAGTCAACGTCTTCTTCAAGTTTCATTACGTTTATAAAGCACTTTTTGAAGTCTTTTAATGTGTTTTTCCTGCAATCAACCTGTGTTGCTCTGTAAACGTTGCATACAATGTTCTGATTCGGCAAGTCTGTGAGTACTTTGTAGATTAAATGTATGGCGTCAAAAGTTTTAGAGCTCCTACTCCCCCCTAAGTTGACAAATTTTGGCACAACCTTTTCACCATTTGAATTTACCCTGTGTTTGGCTATTCCTAACTTGTACCACATCCAGTAAAACAGGAAATTTGGTCTAAATACTATTTCTCTACGCTTTTTTGCCATAAATTCTGTTTTTAGCTATTTCGAAGTAATTTTTATCCATTTCAATACCGATAAAATTTCTGTTTGTATTTACTATATTTTCTGCAAATATATAGTATTTTTCTATATTTTGAATAATGTTCGATTA
>JAAZNL010000037.1 GCA_012798315.1 candidate division WWE3 bacterium
ACAGACTTAAATTATTTGCGCAGAAGAATTGGTGTAGTATTTCAGGATTTTAAACTATTAGAAACGCGGACTGTTTTTGAAAATGTTGCTGTGGCTTTAGAAGTTGCAGATGCTAGTGATAGGGAAATTAAAAATATAGTGCCAAGCGTTTTGAGCTTAGTAGGGTTGTCAGACAAAGTGTTTAAATACCCAAAGCAGTTATCCGGCGGTGAAAAACAACGTGTTTCTATAGCCCGTGCCCTTGCTCACGAGCCAGATGTGCTAATTGCCGATGAAGCCACCGGAATGATTGATCCTGATTCAGCGGATGAGGTTGTGGAAGTTTTGCAAAAAATAAACTCTTTAGGGACGACGGTACTTATGGCAACCCATGACGAACGAATTGTAGATAAAATGAAAAAAAGAGTTATACGAATAGAAAATGGAAAAATAATATCGGATAAAAAAGGAGGAAAATACCGTGTCTAAAATATGGAACAGCATGATGACAAATATTAAACGCGAGAAAATGATTAGCATTTCTAACATTGTTGTAATGACCGTAACATTTACAATGCTTGGATTTTTAATTTCCATGATAGTCGGATCCCAGACTGCATTAAAATATTTAGAACGTCAGGCGCAGCTTACAGTATTTTTTAAGGACGATTATCAGGAAAAAGATATATTGAACATGAAGCTGGAATTGGAAAAAGACGCGCGTGTGGACGTTGTTAATTATGTTTCAAAAGACGAGGCTTTTAAACTTTTTAGCGAAGTGAACAAAGATCAGCCACTTTTGCTTGAATCAATCTCTGCGAGTATCTTGCCGGCAAGCTTGGAAATCAGAACAAACGACATAAAAGACCTATCTGTTTTGGCCGGCGAACTAAGTTCGCGTGATGGTGTAGAAGAAGTTAAATTTTTTCAAGATGTAATCGAACGTTTCAGATCGTTTACTAACATTATTTATATTGTTGGAGGAGTTTTGGTTTTGGTATTTTTACTGATTTCTTATTCTGTAATTCTGGCCACGTTGAGAGCTACCATTAACTCAAAAGGTGTGGAGTTAGAAATTTTTAAATTAGTCGGTGCTACTAATAATTTTGTGAAGAAACCGTTAATTTACCAAGGTGTTTTGTTCGGTTTAATTTCGTCAACAATAGCCAGCGTAATAGTGGTGAGTGTGGTTTTAGGTGCTGTCATAATACCTAACGATATGTTTTTTACGGGTTTGTATGTAGTTTTAGGCGCATCGTTTATTGTAAAACCTTATGTATTTTCTATACTTTTAACGGTTTTGTTGCTCCTTTCCGGTCTTGCCCTTGGTTACTTTGGCAGCTCCTCTGCAGTAAAGAAATATTTAAAATATTAATCAATGAAATTAAAAGCTTTAATAGTAACAAGCTTGTTAATATTACTAACGCTGTCGTTTATTGTTCCAACCATAGTATATGCACAGGACAATACTGATGAAGAAGATGTGGAAGAACTGGAAAATAAAATAGAGAAGTATGAAAAAAAGCTGGAGGATCTGTCTAAGAAAGAAAAATCGTTATCCAGAGATATTGAAGTAATGACAGACCAGGTCAGCCTTACCGAACTTCGTATCACAAATTCCGTAGCAAAAATTAATAAAAAGACTGAAGAAATTATTAAACTTGCAAGCGACATAACAAATTTAAAGGAACGTATTGAGAAACTTCAGGAAAATATTGATCTTCAACAAAAAGCATTGAACGCACGTTTGCGGGAAAGATATAAAAGCGGCGAAACATCTCCGATTATCATTTTGTTTGGATCGGACACGATTAACCAGTTGGTTAAAAAGTCGGAATATCTGCGTATATCCGAACTACAGGATAAAAAACTGTTAGCTGAAATGGATAAGACCAAAAAAGCGTTTACTAAGCAAAAAGATTTATTTGAGGATAAAAAGCTGGAAGAAGAAAAACTAAAAAACGAGCTGGTTGAGGAGAAAGCTAACCTAGATTCTTACAAAGCGCAGTTGGAAAACCAAAAAGCCGAGAAAAAAAGACTTTTAGAGGTAACTCAAAATGATGAAGCGAAGTACCAAAAATTACTTGATGAGGCACAAAGAGAATTAAATCAAATTACGAACGCTGTATCTGTATTAAAAAATACTACCGCGAAAAAAGTTAAAAAAGGCGAACGCATCGGAACTCAGGGAAACAGTGGTTATTCGTTTGGAGACCATTTGCACTTTGGTGTATATAGGTATTCATCTTTTGAAGAAATTGACGGGTGGAATTGGTACTACTCGAATTATGTGGACCCTTTAAAAAAATTAAAAAGTAAAACCGTCGGCTGGGATACGGGGTGCGAATTCGCTACAGAGAAAAAAGTAGGAAAAGGCGATTGGGGATGGCCGTTGTCGGATCCTACAATTTCGCAGGGATTTGGGCATACCTGCTGGTCTAATATTTATTACAACGGAAAAGACCACCCTGCATTGGACATGTATTCAGACTACGGATCTCCGGTATACGCGGCGGAAAGTGGCGATGCGTATTTTTGTCGTAACTGCTTAGGTGACGGCGGAAACGGGGTTTTTATTTTTCATGATGATAATTACATGACTTTGTATTGGCACTTAAAATAATTTCCTATTTAAAATAGTTTTTCGTATGTTGTTTGGTGTTGAAAAATCAGTATTCTGGTTTTGATGTTAGTTTTTCTTTTTCTTCTTTTTAGCGCATCCCGAACCGTTTTTGCTCAATCGGTTCAATCTATTGAGTTTGCGACCCCGGGTGAAATTGACGAAAGGGGCGAAATTCCGATCGAATTAATTTCAGCGAATATAAAAGGGGAAAAGTACCGGGTTCGCCCTTTGGTTAACGAAGGAACAATTTATATTGAAACTGTTCCAGGCAGTTGGGTGCCAGGCCAGGTTAGTTGGACACAATTGCCCACTATGAAAAATAAATTTAAATTAAAACTTGCGGATAACGGGAGCTACAGTGTCTGGCTGACTTTACAATTTCAGGAAATTAAATCAGGAACAGTTTTAACCTCAATGCCTGTAGAAATTTATTGGAAAGAACAGAAAAATCTGTACATTCAAAAAATAAATGACTCCGTTTCGGAAAGTACGGTTGTTCTTAACCAAGAAACTACGTCAGCAGAAACCTCCGTAGTGTCCCAAACATATAACGCGTCAGGCTTAAGTAATTTTCTTCCGACAGTTTTTATAACAGGATGCGCATTATCCCTATTCGGAATTTATTTGGATTTTAAGTCTTCGTTGTCCGTTTAATGGTAAAATACCTAGGTGATAAAACTAGCAAAATGGCTTCCGGCCTTGGCGGTTATGGTGACAATTTTTGTTGTCTCGTCTATCCGGGGAGCGACAATTAACGAGATAGGTTTAGGTAAAGAGTCCTACCATATAAACGGACATTTTGTGCTGTTTGTACTTTTGTGTTTTTCGTATTATAAAGCCACAAAAAGCATATTACTATCCGTTTTATTAACCGTTATTTACGGTGTATTAGACGAATTACACCAGTTATTCACCTCGGGAAGATCTTCAAGTTTTTTTGATATTTTTGTGGACAGTATAGGAGCTGTCTTGTCGGGTTTAATTCTATGGAAGTTGCAACCATATCTACCGAAGAAACTCAAAAACTGGCTGAGCAAATAGCATCACGCCTTTGCCCTGGAGATATAGTATTGCTGGAAGGAGAATTGGGTGCAGGAAAAACCACATTTGTACGTTTTTTAGTGCAATTTCTCGGTTTTTCGAATCGGGTTCAAAGTCCCACTTTTGTTTTAGCAAGGCAGTATATAAATAACGAACCTTCTGCTTTTATAAAAGTAATAAATCATCTGGATTTGTACCGTTTATCTTCAGCACAGGAATTGGAGGACTTGGGTTTGACAGAAATCTTTTGTCAGCCTGACGCAATAACAATAATAGAGTGGCCTTCCATTGCGAAAGATTTGTTGCCTGCCAATGTCATTGAAATTAAAATTGAAGTTTTAGGTGAAACCGAAAGAAAATTTTATGTACAAAATTTACGTTGATACATCAAACCGAATAAATAAAACAATACAGCTACGAAAACTAACTGATATTCAATGGAACACAATTGATACTGTTGAAGGTAATTTTGATCCAGCAGTAGAAATTTTTAAACTGCTCCAAAAACATAACCTAAAACCGAAGGATATTACGGAATTTGTTCCTTTTTTGGGCCCAGGATCTTTTACGGGTTTAAAAAACGGAGTTACCTTGTGCAACATTTTAAACTGGGCTTTGGGAAATAAATCGGCAGATCAGTTGCCAATGCCAAATTACGGCAGTGAGCCCAATATTCAGCCGCCGTCTAAATAGGTGATAGAATACTATAGTATATGAACATTTTAGTAACAGGGGCCGCAGGTTTTATAGGCAGTTATATTTCCCGAGCTTTAATTTGGCG
>JAAZNL010000038.1 GCA_012798315.1 candidate division WWE3 bacterium
GGGTCGTTCATTATTTAAATTGATCCTTTGCAATAACTAGAACAAATTCGCCCTTCAATTTATAATTTTTAAGTTGATTTTGCAAGGATATTACATTCCCATACCACTTTTTCTCATAAACTTTTGTAATGTCGTTAATCATACAAATCTGCCTATTGCCTAAACTGGATACTATGTCTTCCAACAGAGTCAGAATGCGAAATGGAGACTCATAAATTACCAGTGTCGCTTCCGTATCGCCAAAATTTTTCAGGATTTTTCTCCTATCCCCTTTTGTACGCGGTAAAAAGCCTAAAAATGTAAATTTATCAGTAGGTAAACCGGAAACGGTTAGAGCCGCTATTACAGCTGACGGACCAGGAATAGTTTCAATATCATAACCATCCTTTATTAGATCTCTGCCCAATTTAAAGCCAGGATCAGATATTAGCGGTGTGCCGGAATTACTGACAAGTACCACTTTTTTGTTGTCATTTAGATAAGAAACAATTTTCGGGTAAATTCTGTCGTGATTCTGGTCTCTGTATGAGATGTTTTCTTTTCCGGCTATATTAAAATGTTTTAAAAGTTTATCAGTTTCCCTTGTATCTTCGGACAAAATAACGTCAGCGTCCCGTAATTCCTCTATTGCTCTTAGAGTAATATCTGCCATATTTCCTATAGGCGTGGATACTATCTTTAATTTAGTTGCTGTCCTTTGTTCGTCCATATATTATACTTACGTGCTTATTGAATAAGCACCAGTAGATTTTATCATTAAATTGGGCATTTGTATGAATATAAAAGGAAAAACAAAAGACCTAGAGCTTCCGGCATTTTTCCCCGACGCTACGCACGGCGCGGTAAAAGGATTAATATCGGATAACCTTGAATACAGCAAAACAACCGGTGTTGTCGTTAATGCCTATCACCTGTATATAGATGGAGTATCTGATAAGCTAGAGTCTTACGGAGGAATTCATTCCTATATGAATTTCAACGGTTTAATAATATCTGATTCCGGCGGCTTTCAGGTAATGTCGTTGGTACGCAGAAACCCCAAAAACGGTAAAATTACCAACGATGGTGTCCGTTTTAATATAAACGGAAAAGGTTCTTTCTTATTTTCACCCGAAACATCAATAGAAACACAAATTAAAATCGGCAGTGATATAGTTATGTGTTTTGACGACTGCACAGAACCATTTGAGTCGTTAATCCAACAAAAACACAGCGTGGAAAGAACCGTTTTGTGGGCAGAAAGATGCAAAAAAACATTTGAACACCTTACTAAAGAGATGAAATCCAAACCGTATCTTTTCGGTATTATACAAGGCGGTGACAACCTTGAACTTAGAAATGAATGCGGAACAAAACTTAACCAAATAGGTTTTGACGGGTATGCTTTTGGCGGCTGGCCAGTAGATAAAAATCGATTTCTTATGGAGGAAGTTTTAAAAGCTACCGCTGATTTAATGCCCAATGATAAACCAAAATATGCCATGGGGGTGGGAAAACCCGACGATATAGTTAAATGCTTTAACATGGGCTATAACATGTTCGACTGTGTTCTTCCCACACGCGACGCCCGTCATGAACGGTTATATGTGTACGAAGGCGAGCCGACCAAGGAATTACTGAATAAAAAGCCCTTTTACAGCTACATTTACATCGGATCCGGAAAATATGCCAATGATTTCACCAAAATCTCGGAACATTGTGATTGTCCTGTGTGCGAAAAATACACAAAATCGTACATATATCACTTGTTCAAGAACGAACCTAATGTTGCGGCTTCGTTAGCGACAATACACAATTTGAGGTTTTATTCAAAATTAATGGAATTACTTTAATCTTTGAACTTCTTTATGAAGTGTATGTTTTTTGAGTACAGGATTGTACTTCATTATCTGAAGCTTTTCCGCGTCATTAATACGGTTTTTCTGAGTAACGTATGTTCTACGCCCTGTTTCGGTGCATTCTAGCCCTATTAAAACTCTGTTGCCTTTTTTCTTTGCCATGCGAAGAAATATATAATAAAATCAACTGAATTTCAACTACTAAAAAAAATGAAAAAATACAATCATACGGAAACCGAATCAAAGTGGAAAAATGAGTGGGATAAACACAACGTTTATGAAGCTGTGGATTTTTCGCCAAAGCCCAAAAAATATATACTGGCAGAATTTCCTTACCCGTCAGGGAAAACCCTACACGCCGGGCATATGATGCGATACACCGTACCTGATATGTATGCCCGATATTTAAGAATGCAGGGGTTTAACGTGCTATTTCCTTTTGGATACGATGCTTTTGGGCTGCCCGCCGAGAACTACGCAATCAACTCCGGTAACCATCCTTCCGTACTTATACAAAGCATTATTGAGGATTACAGGGACTCAGTTAAACGGATGGGATATGGTATTGACTGGGAGCGCGAAATAAATACAACTGACCCAAACTACTACAAATGGACACAGTGGTTATTTTTACAATTTTTTGTAAGGGATTTGGCCAAATACCAGGAAATGCCCATTTGGTGGTGTGAAAAACTTAAAACGGTTTTATCGGACGAAGAGGTTATCACGGACAAAAATGGCAATAAGATATCCGAACGAGGCGAACATCCTGTCGAACGAAAATTACTAAAACAGTGGGTTTTAGAAATTACTAAATACGCGGACAAACTGCTTGAAGGTTTAAGCGAAATAGATTTTCCAGAATCAATTAAGGCCGCGCAGGCAAACTGGATAGGCAAAAGTTACGGGGCCTATGTTGATTTTACGGTTAATAATGAAAATATAAGAGTTTTTACAACGAGACCTGACACACTTTTTGGCGTATCTTTTTTGGCTTTAGCACCCGAACATCCGCTGGTAAGCAAACTGCTTGAAAAAGCCCAAAACAAAGTCTTAGTCAACAAGTATATCAACGAAGTAAAAAAACAAAGCGACCTGGAAAGATTGTCAAACAAGGAAAAAACAGGAATTTCCCTTGATGGCGTGTATGCGACACACCCGCTTTCAGAAGTAACAAGACAAATCCCGATTTATCTAACTAATTATGTTTTAGCAGATTACGGTACCGGTGCTGTAATGGGAGTCCCCGCCCACGATGAAAGAGATTACGAATTCGCCCAAAAATATAACTTAGGAATTTACGAAGTAATAAAACCGTATAGTGACGAAATTATTGCCGACGACAAGGTCTTTACCGGTATCGGTACTATGACCAACTCAGACAATTACAATGGAATGAGCTCTACGGATTTTTTTAATGTGGTAACAGAAAGATTAACAAAGGAAGGACGCGGCGAAAAAGCCACAACTTACAAACTTAGGGATTGGATATTTTCACGACAACGCTATTGGGGAGAACCTATACCTTTAATACACAAGGAAGACGGCACTATAGAATCTGTATGTGATCCCTCCAACCCAGCGGAAGTGAAAGAAAAACTACCGTTAATATTGCCCGAACTGCCTGATTATAATCCGTCCAGCGATGGATCTTCCCCACTCGAAAGAAGTAAAGATTGGGTTGTCACTAAAGCTAAAGACGGCAGTATGGCAAAACGAGAAACTAACACTATGCCTAACTGGGCAGGGTCGTGCTGGTATTATATTCGGTATGTTGATGCACATAACAACGAGGCGTTTGCCGACATGGATAAAATGAAATACTGGCTGCCTGTTGATAAATACTTTGGCGGCGCTGAACACACAACTTTACATCTACTCTACTCAAGATTTTGGCATCGCTTTTTTTATGATATTGGCCTTGTACCCACAAAAGAGCCTTACGCTTGGCGTATGAACGGCGGCCTTTTGTTAGCACCTGATGGACATAAAATGTCCAAGTCAAAAGGAAATGGTGTGGAACCAATGGAACTGGTAGATAGATACGGAGCTGACGCATTACGTTTAGCAATAAGCTTTTTAGGGCCATACGAAGACACTTATCCGTGGAACGAAAACGGTATGAAAGCGACAGCCAGATTAATTGAAACAGTTTTTAACATTTCGGATAAAATCAGCGACAA
>JAAZNL010000039.1 GCA_012798315.1 candidate division WWE3 bacterium
CACGAAAACGCTTCCGGACAAACTTTCAATATCGTTCGTGTGTCCAAAAATACCAAAGCTTGTTAGTTTTTTTAAAATACTAAATTCGTATAAACCATATTTTGAATGTTTAATCCCTTCGCGAACAATTCCTTCATACGAAAATAAGCTGTAAAGGCGATAGGGAACGTCTTTGTACATACAATTTTCATGCGTAAATCCTGAAAATGACTCTTTTCCGCACACTAAACAAAACTGTCGTGTAAGTCTTACAGTTTTATTAAGGCACGCCGGACAGACAATATGCCCGAACTTTCCGCAGAATTTGCATCCGGGAGGAAATAAAATATTTAATAAGTTTTCCATAAGTTATCCACAAGGCAATTTATACTGTAACAACAGCATTATGGGGCTACATGCCCTGTAGTAAATAGATGTTTCGATCCTGTAGTAAATATAGCGTGAAACTGTTTTTAGAAAAGAGAGGTAACTCTAGTATTAGTAGATAAACGGTGGTTCAGTTTTTTTATAAAAGGAATATAAAAGATATGGGGTGAGCCGCAGAAATACTAATTAACTTAGGGGGTTGTTACCTGCGCGGCTCACCCTTTTTATTTTTTAATCTATAGATTTTTCTACGTTGGGGAATATCACCCGAATATCCTGCCAAAACAACATAGCCAGATTTTCGGAATAGTTGGCGTATTTTGTGTTTTCAGTACGGGCACAGAGACGGTCTTCGTGTTTACGCATAATTCTTAATAATTTTCTGCGCATTTCACCAAGCTCTTCTTTATATTTTGATGGGTTCTCAGCGTAATTTTCTTCAAGTTTTTCGTATTCTGCAAATAAATCTTTATTCTCTGCAAGCATTGTTTCTATTTGTTTTTTAAATTTGGGTGTAGCCATTTAAGTATTTTCGCACAGGTTATAAAAAGTTCAAGCCAGCATGGAATAAGAAAGTGTTAGTGAATTTTTAAACCTTGGTGGAGATGGCGGGAATCGAACCCGCGTCCTAAATTGCCTTAATAAAAGTACTACAAGCTTAGTTAAACTTGTTCTTAGAAAAGATAAGGTGTTTAACCGACCTACCTCTTTCCGCAAGTCCTTGGGTTACCCTTTTGTAGTTCGGCTACTTGGCACTAACAAGCGGGCTATTTCTGCTAACAGCCTCAGTCTATCTTTATGAAGCGTTTTAACCTTCTATAGACAGAAGATTAAACACTTGCTGCGTTAAAAAAATTAAGCAGCAACGCCTGCGAAAGCTGGTGCTCCCACATATGCGTATTCCATGTCATCATTGGCATGTATTTTTGCAGACCTTTACAGCGTTATGCGTTCTGGCTTGCACTTTTACCAGGGATCAATAAAGTCAAATCCTGGTCATCCCCACGTTTTCAAAGTTCAATGTGCATTCTACCAAATATTACCCGAAGTCGCAAAGGCATCACTTCGCGCAGCGAAGGAGTCCAACGGCCTCATTTCCAGTACATCCTACGGATATCTTTGGATGCGGCCTGTAAATCTCTATCTATCTGTCTTTCTTTAACAGCCTGTTTTTTCTCGAACGCTTTCTTGCCTTTCATAACGCCAAATTCCAGCTTGATTGTATTGTTTTTTAGCACTAAAGCCATGGGTATAGCGGTGTGGCCTTTTTCATGTAATTGACGCTTCAGATCATCGATTTCATGCTGATTTAAAAGGAGCAAGCGGGAACGTCGGGCGTCCTGCTCATTAAAGTCTTTGCCTTGTTTAGAATAACGACCAATATTCATATTTATCAAATAAGGAACCCCGTGAAGAATTTGAATATAAGCACCTTCAAAATTAGCTTTTTTTTCGCGGATAGCCTTAACTTCTGCACCTTTTAAGACAACACCGGCACTATACTTTTCTAAAAGCTGGTGGTCGTAAAGTGCTTTTCGGTTTTTTGAAAGTAATAGGCCTGTCATAGCTAGCCTAATCATATATGAAAACACGGTATTTTCAAACTACAAAAGGAAAAAATGGTGTTCATTCAATATTTTTAGGTGGTATAATTATTCTCGAAATGAGATATTTCTTTAGCCCAAAAAACAGGAGAGTGAAGGTTGTTCTTTTTATTTTGCTGGGAACAATAATCCCTGCTTTTCTCTTTCACAGTTTTGCTTACACAAGTTTAGAAAAAAAACTTTACAAACAAGAACATTGGCGTGAAATTTACGGTTCGCCCCCTTCCTGGTGTTTACCCGCTGAAAATCCCGATCTGGCGGTAATTTGCGGACGGGTTATTACCGGAAAGCAAGTGCGGGATAATCGAGGCAACTACCTTGCTAATATGCCAATCCCAAACATTACAATAGAACTTTGGGAACAAAATCCGATTTCTCCTACAGGTAAACTTTTAGGCAGTCTCACCAACGTATTCGACTCTACAACGTCTAACGCGGATGGACGTTTTCAGTTAACCATGAGAAAAGTAGGACCTCCGAATAAATCTGTTTATTTAGTATTTAAATGCGGTGAAGAAGCTCAAAAACCAAAAAGGTTGGATTCCTGGCACGATTACTGGAATTTAAACTTTCAACTTGGCTGTATCGGATCGGAAGATATGGAATACGAACTTCCGTCTCTGCCATACACTTTTGTAGATTCATCGGGATTTCTGGGTTGCAACATAGATGAATCCGAAGTTGTTTTTACCAACATGTCTAAACAGGAACAACCTACGGTCAACGACATTGTCGCCTCTCAAAATTTTGATCACAGGCACACTCAAAACCAGTTTCAGGTTACATTAGGACAGGCGATTCCCGTACCTATTATTGGATCTTTTCAACCGCTTTTAAATTTTTATAGCCCCGGAGGCTGGTGGGAACCTGATTGTCTTCAAAAAGATGAACTTTCTGTTTTAAACAACAACGCTCCCAGCGGATCAGTATTTTTATGTAATGTAACAACTACGTGCGAATGGAACAGCAGGGCGTGGTCCTGAGGCCAATTGGGGAGTGACAATATCGTGTGCGATGGCGAGGGTATTCCGGCGTGGGGAGAAAAAGAGAGACTGACTAAAGCTTTTTATCCTAACATACCAAAACAATCCAGCATGCCCCCTTATAGAAGACTTGATATTAGGGCTAACTTAAAAGACTACGCCGAAGAAAAATACCTAGGGGTAGCACTTACCAGCAGACTTTGGGGAAGCGGTATTTCCGATCCGGTAGGTAGTCCTCATGTATTTTTGCGAGGTTATCTCGCAGACAGTGAGGGCGACTACTACATTTCGTGCGAGGAATTTAAGGAAAGAAACGCAGCATATAAAATAGGTCCGGGAAAATCACCGCAAAAGAACAAATATCTTAACGGCGGACCTCTGGGGGGGCTCGCTCCTGAATCTACGGACTGGGAAAGAATATATAACGAAGTAATTAACTGTGATTCAACAATTACCGACCCAACGAATCCGGCATATTGTGATTTAAGAAAACCCGATGATTTTGTTTGTAATGATTATATTAACGGACGTAACGAACAAACAGCAGGAAGCACCGCCATTAGATTCTGCGAAATTCAACCATCTTTTGGGGAAATATCTCATTGCCGAATTGGTGAGGCAGGGTGCGGAGGCCCTTGTGGAGCATTTGGAAACGTCAGTTATGTTTTGGGTAAGGAATATTTTAGTACAGAGCAAATGTTTGCGAACGCGGACACCGCAAACTCTATGCATAGTAATGTTTTTAATGACTCGCTAAACACAAATTACAGACAAAGCGAAAATCTTTTGTTCAACTCAGAAATGCAAAATCAGGCAACCTCATTTACAGGAAGTACGCGCGCTTCTGCGGGAGGTGGAAACAAAATTGTTGACGGCCAAACAAGAAACGGCCAAAAAGGAAATTCACTGCTAACTTCGGAATCTATTGCATCCATAGAAGAATATGTGGACGGAACAGAAACTTTCGCAGAACCACTGACCTCGCCATTTACTAATTCTAAAGACGACTATGAAGATTTAGCTGTTTGGAAAATATACGAAATAGGTTCACCGGTTGCCTATTGTGGCGTGGGAGATCCGTGGCCACATACCGGAAATTATATTAATGGACCGACACAGGAAACCTTAACAAATATTCAACCGGACAACTTGTTTAGGGGAAATACCGACACAAATAATAACCCGGGACAGCTAAGGAATAAAGCAATAAGCACAAGCACCTGGTATATGTCCGAGGATGCAGTTAACCGCGATGAGTATCTTAGAGAAGTAGGATCTGTGGATCCCGCATTCGGTTCGTCAGTTATATTGAACCTTGGGGACTTGTTCGGTCTTATAGCTGATCCTAATTTAATAGGTTTGGGCGGAAATACAGGAGTTTTATTAGATGTATTACTTCAGTACATGCCTGCAAGAGATGTATTTGACAGTGTTTTGAGTATGATGCAGGGAGATGCAAAGTTACATGAAACAGATACCGGTTCCGGAATATTTAGTATAGATATAACAGAAGTATTGACCGCCGCGCAGCAAATCGAAGACAACTCTGATGTTAAAGTATTTGGTGACAGACACGTAGAGGAAGCAATAACTCCTGTGCCGTATTATCACGTAGAACATCCGTTAAGTGAAGAAAATTTTGCGTATATACCAGGAGTGAGTGAGGGTGCTTTTGTACTTCCTCCATTATCAGAAGCTGCTGACGCGTCAGGTTATTATGGAAATGCTGGTACCGACGGGATACCATTAATGCCTGATGATTGGACGGCCGGTGTGGCGTGTTATCCGTGGCATGAGTTACCCGAAGGTTCTCAGATATGTGATTCCTTTAGAGAAGCCCCTAACGGCGTTTCCAGAACATGTCGTGTGGACGAATGCAGAAATTTTTGGCTGCAGGAAACAGGCACTTGTACATGCAGTAGCCGATATAATTGTTATCTTAGTGATAGTGAAAATTACGAATTACGCAGAGGCGAATGTGATGCTCAAAGCAGGCTTGTTTGCGCACAAGAACAAAACACAACGTTACGTCACGTACAAGGGGAAGATACGGAACCTGAAAAAATGCATCTGCCCCCTGCGTTGGGAGGTGGATGGGACGGCCACTGGTATCCGAATGATCGGCTGGATGATACTGACTGCGATGAAGTCGGACTCGAGGAATACGATATTTATGAGGGAGGTATTCAAGAGTTCGATATAGACGGAGACAGCGGACCTACCGCTCATAGATGTAACGTAAGTAGGGCCGGCCCTATGACAGGCGGGGCTGCCTGCAACGGAACGCTGGAAATTGATGATTTTGCTTTAAGACTTGAAAATAGACCTCCTAATCAGGTGGCTACAACACCAGAGCCACAAACGTTGGACAACTCGAGAACAGCATCACTAAAAATAAACAACGCTTTCTTGCCGCCATTCCAACCAACTACAACAGGTTCATACATTGGAATTATGAACGCCAGTCATAGTGACAGAAAAGCCTCAGATGCTATGGAAGGTTTATACACGTACGGAGCGGAAATAGAAACCGCTGGGTATGGAAATTACAGTGAGACATCGCAATATTCAACAGCGCCAATACCAAGCTCTAAAAACATACCGCTAGAAGATTTGTATTATCACTGTCACCTACAGGGATACACACCAATATTGAGAGGTGAGGTAAATATGGAACCTTATTTAACGGCAGCCTGGCCATATAATAATCCGGACATGGGAACTGTTGATGATGATGGGGACGGTTTGTTCGGAGTCGAAGAAGATGCTGACGGCAATATAACTGCCCTAGATCCTATGGATGATCGCAGCTGGCTTTGCAATGTTTACCCAACACCTGAACCGGAATGGGTAGAGTATACAAATACAGCAGGGCCGTGCGCTATTTCAAACGTAGGAGCGTGTCTGGCCTCAGCCGGGGTGCCCGATACATTACCCGAATCGTATTTTGACACAATAAACATGGCTGCTAATTTAGCTCAAACTCCGGCTGCAGTAATTGTGGCAGTTATGATGTCTGAAAGTGGAATGTCCGATGCCGGAACAACTCCTTCAGGTTATTGGGAAGATGATTTTAAGATCCAGATGTGGAGCCGGCCATGGTATGGGAGAATTGACGATGGAGATGCGGCTCAATGCGACGATAACGTTTGGTCCGCTCAAAGCCCATATCAAATATTAAAGAGCACATTTGATTTGTACATGGGAATTCCGGCCGTTGTGACTACATTTGAAAATCTATCGACAGGCAGAAGTAACTCCGCCAGCCGATGTAATTTCCTGGATGCTTCCATAATAGCTGCATATCATTTGAAATTACTCCCGGGAGGAGTACGTCCGACACCCGAAACCATGGGTAATGCGGGGGATTGTTCCGCCGGATATGACCCTATGATTGCGCTAAGCAGTTACAGCGGGGGAATCTACAACTCATCGAATTCAGGCGGATTAATGGCCGTTTACAACGCCTGTAGGTAACTACGCAACTAATGAATAGACACGCTCAATAATGAGTCCCAATGCCTGATATGAGTTTTAATCCAAGCTAGAACCCGAATTAATATCCGTACAAATAGAGATTAGCAGGGGAACACCACTTAATGCGAGCGAGTAGTTAACGTTTTTTCGGACCCATAATGGCACGTTCAATCTTTTCAGGAGCTTTAATAGCAAAAGTATATCCGTAAATAAAGATAAATAGAAAACCGAATACACCAAACATTGCCCCAGCAAACATATTCTGATTGAATGAATCACGGATTGCGGTAACACCAAACATATGAACTAGTTTGATACAAACGGATATAGCAAACACCCCAAGACCATAAGAGGCCATTTGTTTAAACCATTCCATAGTTTTGTCCTCGTTGCCCGGTATAGCTCCAATAGCAAAAGTAATTGGCGCAGTAATAATGCTGATTAACATTTTAAGGTACAGCATTAAAGCTTTAAAATTGGCAACGACATTTAAACCTATTGTAACCACGGCTAAAATAACTAGCAGAACTACTAAAACAATACTGATACCACCGGTTGAGATTATAAAAAGCAAGACTAAAAGTAAAATACCCCCAACTGACTTAAAGATGCCTGTCCAAAGCGTAGGATCAACAGCACCGGACGCTTGTCCCAAGGTACGGATAATATCATCTGCAGAATAGAAAAGCGACCAGGCCAAACTAGCCATTAAAGCTCCAATTGGGTAACTAAATGCAATTAGCACCAAGGCCAAAATTATTTTAGGAAGTGAATATTGCACTGTAACTACAACCTTTTGATTAATTTGTTTACGCATAATGATTGTTATACCCACATAAAGCATTATTATTGCCATCAACGCATAAGCAGCGTTCCGCGTAATTTTCCAAATACCCAAAACAGAATTAATAAGTGTGTGGCGGTAATCAACATCAGCCGCAAGTACTTTTTCCCCTACAATAGGAAGTCTGTAAGCGTAGTCTTTAAAAAAATATGCTGTATTAACAGGTAAAGGTTCGTATTTTAAAGAATTATCGAGGGCATAGGCAAGACCCAAAGCACTTCCGGAAACCTTGCCTTGCGCAAAACGCTCTCTATCGTAATTTCCGTTGGCATCAAAAGCATATTGGTTCATTACGTTCTGACAAGTGGTGGTATCTGTCTGACCACAATCATAGCTCGCCACACGATTTCTCATATCCGCAAGATCGGCCCCTTGCATCTGTTCAGAAAGATATGTTGAACAACCCATGTACTCGGATAATTCAACTCCCGTGGCAGAACTAAAAGTCCAGTCGACAACCAGAGATGTTGCGTGGTTAATTGCCGTTTCACGGATGTTTCTATCGAACGAATCCTGTAATTTTTGGAAAATACTTTGAGGCGGATTACACACATTAAGTTGAGCATGCGCCGCAGGGGCGAACACTGATAACAATGCGACGAATGAAAGACTAAGTATAGATTGTGCTAGTCTTTTTGACATTTGTGTGTGGTTTTTTACCTTTCCTTCAATATTATACGTAGCCCCAAAAATATATTCAACCCTTTAATAAACACTGTAATAATTATAAAATAATCGCATATGGCCGACAACGCTTTTTATCCGGGTTACTTGCCCGATGCAGCCGATGGCAGTCCGAGTTATCCGGGATATTATCCCGGTCAAAAACTGCCGCGTATTCAAAAAAATATAAAACCATTAAAAGGTTTTGACTTTACGATGGATCATCTCCTTGAAGAAATTGATTCTCTTGAACTGGAGCTAACAAATCATGGTGGCTACTTACCCGGCTGGGTGAAAGACAGACTTATCGACGACTTTAAGCAACAATTTAAAGCTACAGTTAAAGGATCCGAGGGTTTTATTGATGTGGAACAACTGGATGAATACGACGCTAACTCTTTACCGGGGGCCTTTGGGTTTGCCGTCAACTTAAATCCTGTGGATTGGGCGAAAGACCCGGGAAAAATGGCAAAGAAAACTTTGGACGGACTTAGAAAAGCGATGGTGAATTGGGGAGACGTAGAAACAAGGGTCAAGGAAAATATTTGGAGACAGGTAATTGAAGAAACACCAGATTATACCGCGGTGGTAGGGGCAGAAAATTTCAAAGGCACTGCCCCCATGGCAGAAGCGACTGCAGGGGCAATTACCCGCAGAATGACAACCACGGGGAAAAAATACGGTTTAACATCAGGAATAGCTTTGGTAAGTCATGGCGCCGGAACCCGTACCAGCAAGGGTGTGGAATCAACTTATGAATTAGAGGTCGATTCGTCCGGAGCATTTGTACTAGACCCCGCTACGGGAAAAACTAAATTCAAAACAGATCCTAAAACAGGCGACTACATTAAAAATGTTTATACAACCGTAGAAGATGAGTTGGCCGATGTAGGTTCAAAGGTAGTTGCTTTCGAGAGATTTTCAAGTTTTGCTCCAAAACGTGATGATAAGTTTGATGAGTTTGAAAGCGCGGTATTTAAGGCTATAGATAAAGAGCTAAGTTACGACCCGACGGTCAAAACAATACTTGACGATCCCGCGAATTCCGCACTAAAGGCTGAATTTGAGGCATTCCAAGCAAAAAAGAACATAGCCGCCGGCATGGAAATTATTGGTAAAGGGTACGGAGGTAAAGGTGGTTTAAAGGCCGGACTGCAAAAGATGATCCTAGAAGGCAGTACCGAGGGTTTAATAAAATACGAGCTCGACTCGGCCGGAAACCCTGTAGTAGACGCCGCGACAGGTAAATTTAAACTTGCTATGAAAAACGGGGCGCCTGAGCGAGACCTGTTTCGTAGCTATAGTGAAAATATTCAATCAACAATAGATGACATCGATAAAATGTTTTTAGGAGCGACGCCTGATTTAAAAGGCAAAATGGATCCAAAAGACTTTGAGGCGATGCAAAAAAGAATGGTTGTTTACAGAAAACACCTAGAAGAAATGAAAACAAAGGTAGACGGCG
>JAAZNL010000040.1 GCA_012798315.1 candidate division WWE3 bacterium
AGATTAATTGATCACGCTATTCGTCCCTTATTTCCCAATGATTATATGGATGAAGTACAAATCGTAGCCACGGTATTGTCTGCTGACGAAACCGCGGATCCGGAATTTCTTGCTATGGTAGCAACTTCCGCGGCTTTGGGAGCTTCTGATATTCCTTGGAATGGCCCGATGCTTACCACAAAGGTTGGTTATATTAAAGATAAATATGTGTTAAATCCCTCCCGGGAGCTTATTGAGGCCGAGAGTGATTTGGATTTAGTGGTTTCATTTTGTGGCGCTGAAAAGAAATTTTTAGCTCTTGAAGCTGGTGTAAATTTGCTTTCGGAAGAAAAAGTTTTGGGTGCTATTGAATTTGCCCGAGAGAATGTAGACCCTCTTTATCAGCTTTTAACGGATTTTGTGAATGAAGTAAATCCAAAAAACGAAAAATATGAATATGTATCAAAGGCGTTAAGCGAAGATTTGTTAAATGATGTTGCCGCTTTGGCCAAAGAAAAAATTGCAGAAATTATGCGCTTGGAACTGGACAAAACATTACTTAAAGAAAAACAGGATGAAATGACCACCGATGTGCTGACCAAATTGGAAGGCAAGTATAAGAAAGTGGACATGCTAAGAGCAATTTCTGAATTAGAAAAGAAATCCATTCAGCACATGATTCTTGATGAGGAAAAACGACCGGACGGACGCGGAATTAAAGATATTCGTAAATTATCAGCTTCCGTTGGAATTTTACCCAGAACTCATGGTAGTGCTTTGTTTACAAGAGGTGTAACCCAAGTTTTGACAGTTGCTACTTTAGGTTCTCCGTCAATGGAGTTAATTATTCAGGATATGTACGGTGAAGATAAAAAAAGATTTTTGCATTACTACAATTTTCCACCCTTTGCTTCAGGTGAAGTGGGAAAAATGGGTTCACCAAAATCACGCGACATTGGTCATGGTATGTTAGCTGAAAAAGCGCTAAGACCTGTTATTCCTGATCAGAAGGATTTTCCTTACACTATAATGCTTGTTTCTGAGACTTTATCTTCAAGCGGAAGTTCTTCTATGGCTTCTGCCTCTGCATCAACACTGGCCCTTATGGATGCAGGTGTCCCAATAAAAGGTATGGTTGGAGGCATTGGTGTTGGTTTAATAGTTAATGATGACTTTAGTAAATATAAAATAATGACCGATTTGGCTTACATGGAAGATGCTTATGGTTTTCTGGACTTTAAGATGACAGGAACTCGCGATGGTGTTACAGCTATACAATCCGATATGAAATTACCCGGTATACCTATGGAGTTGTTGCCAAAGATTTTTGAGCAATCCAAAGAAGGACGCATGAAAGTATTGGATGTTATGGAAGGAACAATCAATAAACCGAACGCTTCCGTATCGCAGTACGCGCCAAAAATGGTTTCCTTTAAGATTAATCCGGACAAAATAGGTATGGTCATAGGTTCAGGCGGCCGGACCATAAAGGATATACAGGAGAAAACTTCTTCTGAAGTCTATATTGAAGACGATGGTAGCATTGTAGTCTCAGCAGAAAGTATGGAAAATGCCAATAAAGCCGCGGAAATTATTCAGGGGATGACTCATGAGGTTGAAATTGGCGAGGTGTACGAAGGCACTGTCGTGGATATTTTAGATTTTGGGGCGTTGGTTGAAATTTTACCCGGCAAAGTTGGATTAATGCATGTCAGTGAAATTTCCAGCGAGTACGTGAAATCCGTGGAAGATTTCTTTAAGGTTGGAGATAAAGTAACCGTAAAAGTTATTGCAACCTCAGATGATGGAAAAATAAGCTTATCAAAAAGAGCAATGGATCCGGGTTACGTTCCTACTGAACGTGCACCCAGAAACGACCGAAGACCAGGCGGCAATAGAAGACGCTAAAACAACTAGCATAACCTTCCGGTTACTCTTATAATGATTCTAATGCAAAGAACCTGCCCGGCTTGCCATGAAAAATTAACTACTAATGACCATTTCTTTTGTGGAAATTGTGGCAGTGTGCTTGAATCTGCTTTGGTTGTAAACACAGGTGCTTCCAAAAAAATAATAGACCTTGATAAAATTGCGTTTCAGAAGACTAAGCCCAAAAAAAAGAAAATAACCGAGGTTGCGAAGAATGTTGTTGAAATAACAAACTTGCAAGGTATTGTTATACTTCTGGCGGTTCTGGGCTTTATCGGTTTGCCTACATATATCTTTCTTTCGGGGTTGCACACCGATTTGCTCCAATCAATTTCGTTAGCAAAAAAGCGACCGTCTGTTGTAACATTACCTGCGACTCCAAAAATTGCTCAAACATCGGGTTCGGTAAAGTCGCTTCCATTGTTAAGCGCAAGATTAGGTAATCAGACGTTAATACCTTTTGTTCCTTACAATGTAGATATTATTGTTGAGAGTGGGGACGTATACAATGCTATTAAAATGTTGGTAATTAAAGATAATTACTATCGGGAGTTACATGACGTTTTAGTTCCGGTTATTTCAGAACATTTTGTGTTTTTTGCTAAAAGCGATCCCGCCGGGACATTGTGGGCAGTTGTTATGCCATTAAAATCCGATGCAAATATGTCAGAATTTTCCATTCCGGAAAAATACTCGTGGTTGCATCTTAAAAAGATCGATAATTTTATAATACTTTCAAACAGTGCTCAGTTAGTAGAAAATTCAATTGCGGCATCTTCAGGGCTGGAAAAAAACATAAACATGAATCCCGTATATGTTCAACTGCGCTCAAAGGTGTCTGCGACCGGAAAAATGTCTTTTGTAGCAATAACCGGTGAGGGTAAAAATTTACTTAGTAAATCACTTCCACCGGAAATCCCCCAGGATCTGACAGAGATACTCATGAGTCATTTTATAAGCAACAGCAATTACTTAGTTATAAGGGATTAGGGTAGAATATATAGTATGGATAATCAGAAAGAAGAGTTTGCGTTTGAAGAACTTCAAGCTCTCAATAGCAACATAAAATCAGCACAGGGTGTTCCCGATGAACTGAGAAACAGAATGACGCAAATGCTGCAACGTCTGGAAAGAATGGCAAAACTAGGTCATTATGCTACCGAATTTGATAACATATCCCATTATATTGAGACTGTCTTGCAAATACCGTGGTCATCTACAACAAAAGATAGGTTAGATCTTAATGCAGTGCGTGAGGCATTGGATCGTAATCATTATGGGATGCAGGGTGTTAAAGACAGAATATTAGAGTATATGTCCTCGATGATTTTACTGAACCAACGGGGCAAAGAGTCTGAAGCCCGTCCGCCTATATTGCTTTTTGTCGGGTTACAAGGTGTAGGTAAAACTACGCTAGCTATATCAATGGCCGAAGCTTTGGAACGTAAATTTGTGAGAATAGCCATGGGAGGTATAGGTTCTCCGTTTGAGTTAAGAGGTCGAAGCAAGGCCTATCCGGAAGCCGAACCAGGACAAATAGTAAAAGCGTTAATGAAGACCGGTGTCCGTAACCCACTTATTCTGTTAGACGAAATAGAGAAAGCTTCGGGTGAAGCCGGCCTGCGTAACGATATTATGGCCATTCTATTGGAAATTCTTGATCCCAGCCAAAATAAAGAATTCAGAGATCACTATATTGATTATCCTGTAGATTTATCCGGAGTATTATTTGTGTGTTCGGCAAACAACACCGGAACAATTTCGACCGCTTTGATGGACAGAATGGAAGTTATCAAGATGCCTTCGTATACGGATAATGAGAAAATTACGATTGCCAAGGATTATCTGTTTCCAAAAATCATTGAAAAAAGCGGCTTGCGCGAAGGGGAATTGCAAATTGATCCTAATCTGTGGCCAGGGATAGTCAGACCTTTCGGTTTTGATACAGGTATACGTAGCTTGGGCAGAACTTTAGAATCGATATGCAGAAAAGTTGCAAAAGAGATAGTAGAAGGCAAGACTGAAAGCGTATACTTAACTGCTGATAATTTGAAATATTACTTACCCAAATAAAGGACAATGCCTACATTACAAGAACTAAACGAAGACAGACAAAACGGGTTTAGACCAAGTGTTCTATGTTGTGTAAT
Source organism: candidate division WWE3 bacterium (assembly GCA_012798315.1). GTDB lineage: Bacteria > Patescibacteriota > WWE3 > UBA101185 > UBA10185 > JAAZNL01. The sequence goes on from JAAZNL010000040.1 coordinate 4,059, forward strand.
AAACGAGAACACGGTTTTAATCTTGTTTAATAAGGAATATAACTTTTGGATGTTTCCTCAGGGGGGTATAGAAAACCACGAGGATCCGGAAAAAAGTATATTTAGAGCTTTGCATGATGATTTTGGCGATATCTTTATGGAATCGTGTGCTAAAGATTATATTTATTTGGGTTCCGAACAGGTTGAATTTGCTCCCGGTAAACATAATATTACAGAGCTAAAAACAGACGAAGGAGCGGTTGTTGAACCGAAAGGTAAAAAATATTATTTTTATGCCTTGTATAAAACTACTCAGGATTTAAATTTATCCGGTACCCCATACAGCGAATACTTTTGGCTAGGATATAAAGCTGGTTCATTTTTAGCGGCTAAAATACCTCAAAAAGGTAAAAAAAGAATAACGTTAAAGGCAATGGAGCTTTTAAAAGAAAAAGGCTTAATTGGTTGACACAATGACAGAAAAAGAAAGAATTCTCCAGGAAATAGAAAAAAATGTGCGGATATGTAGTAAATGCAGACTGCATAGTTTAGCAAAAAATCCGGTTCCGGGGGAAGGAAACCTGGATGCGGAAATAGCTTTTGTCGGCGAGGCTCCGGGTGCCACTGAGGATGAAACGGGACGCCCCTTTGTAGGCCGTGCCGGAAAACTTTTAGAAACAGCGTTGGCAAAAATAAACCTCATGCGGGAGGACGTGTGGATTGGAAATGTTATAAAACACAGGCCTCCGGAAAACCGTGATCCTTTACCCGACGAAATCAGTGCCTGTATGCCTTACCTGACATTGCAATTGCGCACAATTAAACCAAAACTAATTGTAACCCTGGGCCGCTACTCAATGGGATATTTTTACCCTGACGGAAAAATTAGCCGGGATAGAGGAACTTTAATTAAAGCGGGAGATTACAATATTTTTCCTGTGTATCACCCGGCAGCGGCACTTAGAAATCCAATAATGATGAAAGATTTTATTTCGGATTTTATAAAAATTCCGGGAGTTCTTAAAAAATTGGACTTAGCCAAAGAAACAAACCAAAGTTTTGGGTTAAAAACTGGGGAGAAAGGCCAGCAAGGATTTAATTTTTAGTTCTTTGAAATTTCGTCAAGGAATGGCATCATTAGTACAATGTTTACTATTTATGACGAACAAAAGTATCCAAATAAAATGACACCTTTAAAAATAATAAAAATGGGAAGCGATGTTGGAGCAACCAAAAACATGGTTGTTTATGAATCAGGCGACGACATCATAATAGTGGACTGTGGCGTTGGGTTTCCTGACGGTGAAACGTTAGGTGTAGATGTAGTTATTCCGGATATTACTTATCTACTTGAAAACAGAGAGAAAGTAAGAGGTATATTTGTAACGCATGTTCATGAGGATCATTTTGGAGCAATACCATACATTATTGAAGATTTACCCGTTCCGATTTATACGAACCGCATCGCGATTGAATTTATAAAGGAACGTATAAAAGATAAGGGTGTAAAAAATCCGGATGCTGTTAAATTTAACTTAATTACTCCGGAAACACCTGAGGTCATATTGGGAAATTTTAAAATAAAAGCCATCGGGATCAATCATTCGGTTCCTTCTCCAATGGGTTTTGCCATAACCACACCACAAGGCACTATTTTACATATGGCAGATTACAAAATAGATTGGACGCCGGTTCTGGACAAACCAATTGAATTAGGAAAAATAGCTAATTACGGAGATGCCGGTGTATTGTGTTTACTGTCCGACTGTTTAGGCGTAACTGCGGATGGATATACAAAATCAGAGCGTACTTTAGATGAATCGTTTGATCACTTTATCGGAAATGCCGCAGGGAGACAACTTTTTGTAACAACAATTTCCTCTAATGTTTCCAGAATGTATCAGATAATTAATGCTGCGCGTAAGCATGGCAGAAAAGTGGTTTTTTCAGGGAGATCTATTGATCAAAGTTCGCAAATAGCACGCGAATTGGGATTTTTACCTTTTGACAGTGATACATTTGTCCCTGAAAAAGAGGCTAAAGATCACACGCAGGATTCATTGGTTTACATAATCGCAGGTTGTTATGGCCAGACAGGTTCCGGATTATATAGATTAAGTATTGGTGAACATAATAACATTACTCTTGAACCAAATGCCTTGGTAATATTTTCAGCTGATCCTTTTCCCGGTGTTGAAGAAAATGTTGAACGTTTGCTTCATAACCTCACGGTAAGTGGAGCTGAGGTGCTTTATAGCGAAATTCAGGACAATCTGCATGTCTCAGGGCATGGTTTAAAAGGAGATTTAGCTACGGTATCGGCACTCTCTAAAGCTAAGTTTTATATTCCTATAGGAGGTACGGCAGCAAAAATGCGCGCATATACGAATATGGTTAAGGAATTGGGCGTAACCAAAGACCGTGTCTTTGAATTACTTGAAGGTCAAACGCTTATATTTGATGAAGCTGGCGCCCGTTTAGGCGACAGATTAGAACTTAAGCAAGTGTATATTGACGGCAGAAACAACGATACTTTGAGTCCTATAGTTGTAAAAGACAGAGAGCAGTTATCAACTGAAGGTGTTTTTGTTGTATTCGTTCCACAGACACAAAACGGTAATATTTTGTCTGATAAGATAGATGTCGTAACCCGTGGTTTTATATATGTAAAAGGTTCGCAGGAATTAATGGATGAATCCAGAAAATACGTAACTAAGACGCTTAATAAATTGATGGCGAAAAATAAAGAACCTGCAGCATTAAAGAAAAAATGTGAGAGAGAATTGGCCGATTTTTTGTACAAAAAGACAGGAAGAACACCTTTGGTAATAGTACATAACGTTCAGATATAATTACTTATAATTAAGGCCAAATTCGCATGTTTATGGTAAGATAGAAACAGCTAATGCCCAGAGGTAGAAAAAAGAAATTACATATTCTTCCTAAAATTAAACCGGATGCATACAGATCAATCTTGGCGGTTTTTTTGTTGCTCTTTTCGTTGCTGAGCTATGTTTCGTTTTTCTTTTCTGATTACGCGTTAAATTCTAAAATTAAGGATTTTTGGTTTGGTATTTTCGGATATCCCTCATTCATCGCACCCATTTTGGTTATAAGTATTGCGTTTTTGTTAATTCCTTCCATAGATATTAAGTTAAAAGAACCACGTGTGATATTGGGTCAGTTACTAAACCTTGTATTTCTCTCTTCTATGTTTCACATTTTTATAAACGCAGACGAAGCGCTGAAAACTGCTCAGGATGGTGGCGGTGGAGGTATGCTTGGGTATAAAGTCACATCGTTGTTAAGTTCCACAATAAGTATTTATGGAGCTATTATTGCGCTAATGTTTTTAGGAGGCGTTTCCGTAATTTTACTTTTTAACATTTCTTTGGACGATATTTTTTCATTTATAGGTGAAAAACTAAGTATAATAAAAATCCCTGCTGGTTTTAGTTTGCCTTTTAAAAAAGCGGCTGCGGCAGATGATTCAGATGCGCAAATTACAACTGGTGGCAGAATGCCCGAAGATAATTCTTCTGAGTTCCCAACAACGCACGCCCCGGAAGCTGAAAATCACACTCCTATAGTGGAAATTATCCCGTCATTTTCCGAACCCACGGAAATAACGCACACTGCAAAACCATCCGGTTCCAAAGACGGAAAAATAGTTCCTATGCCTTCTGTTTTAGGTCCCGGAAGAGATCGTATTTGGCAATATCCGCCTTTGGATCTGCTGAAGGATTATTCCGACATTTCAGTAGATTCAGGAGACGTTGAAGGACGCAAAAAGAAAATCAAAGAAGTACTTAAGTCTTTTAACATCGATGTAGAAATTGATGATGTACAAAAAGGACCTTCTGTAACTCAGTACCAGCTTAGGACCGAATTCGGCACCCGTGTTGCCCAAATTTCGGGCCTACAGAACGATATTGCAATGGCTCTAGCTTCTCCTACAGGTACTGTTCGTATAGAGGCTCCTATACCCGGAAAATCGCTTATAGGCATTGAGGTTCCAAATAATTCTCGGGGTATTGTAGGATTTAAAACGCTGATTACTTCCGATTCCATGAAAGCAATGAAATCCAAATTGGGCTGTGTTTTGGGTAAAGATGTGGGAGGTAAGGTACTTTCTTATGACATCGGAAAAATGCCGCACATGTTAGTTGCCGGAACGACCGGTTCAGGTAAATCAATTTTTATTCATAATGTATTGTTTTCCATTTTATATAGGGCTACTCCGCATGAAGTAAAATTTATATTAATCGATCCTAAACGGGTGGAACTTATCCATTATCAGGATATTCCGCACCTGATCACACCCGTTATCACCGACATGGACAAAGCCCCAGGTGTATTTAAATGGCTTGTTGGGGAAATGGAACGTCGTTACAAATTATTGGAAAAGGCACGAGTTCCGAATATTGATGCGTATAACGAACAATCAGGTTTTCAAGCCTTGCATTATATTGTAATGGTAGTTGATGAATTAGCAGAAATTATGGTTATAGATTCAGCGGGAGTTGAAAAAAGTATCATCCGACTTGCGCAACTAGCCCGTGCGGTAGGTATTCACTTAATATTGGCTGTACAACGTCCGTCTACGAATATAATTACGGGCTCGATAAAAGCTAACATACCGTGCAGGATTGCATTCAACGTCGCAAGCCAGGTAGATTCAAGGGTTATTATCGATCAACAAGGCGCCGAAAAATTACTCGGAAAAGGCGATATGCTTTTTGTTCCTCCTGATATTGCAAAACCCATACGTCTACAAGGTGGGTGGGTTTCTCCTGAAGAAATTAAAAAATTGGTTGTTTTTCTTAAAGATCAGGGTGTGCCCCCAATGTATGATGAAGGTATTGCTCAGATGACAGAGAAGTCTCAGAATGCAATATCGGGTGCCACGGGTGATGTGGATAGCTTGTTTAATGAGGCCGTAGAAATTGTATGTCTTGCTAAAAAAGCTTCTGCATCTTTACTGCAAAGAAAATTGGCTATTGGATATGCGCGTGCAGCGCGTATTATGGATGAATTAGAAAGTAAGGGAATTATTTCTCCCAGCGATGGTACTGCCAAACCTCGTGATGTGTTAATAAATTCGCCCCTGCCCCAAATTAGTGAGTCTTCTGTATATGAAGAAGATGAGTTAGAATCTCTGCAGAAGCTATAATTGTATAGTCTGTTCCTATGACATTATCTATAGGTACCATTTTAAAACGATCGAGAGAAAAACGTCGCCTTACGCAGGATGATGTAAGTAAATATATTAAAATACCTAATAAGTATCTGAGAGCAATGGAAAATGATGACTACACAATTTTTTCTGACAAAGTTCATGCGAAAGGTTTTTTACGAATATACACTGAATTTTTAAACTTAAATTCCGAAGAACTACTTGCTTTATGGAGAAGGGAATATGATAAATATTTTGACACCAAAAAAATTACAACGTTAGCACCTCAGAAACCTGTTAAATACCCGAAAGTTTATATAACTCCGTCATTAATTTTTGTTTTTGTAATATGTACGGCTGTTGTAGGTTTTTTTGGATATTTGTTTTACCAATATCGAAATTATACCGGGGCGCCAAATATGACCATTTATAATCCAAAAGAAAATTCTGTAGTAGACAATGGTATATTGGATATTACCGGAGTTACTGATTTAGATTCAGAGGTTTACATAAATAATCAAAAAATAGTGCTGAACACGGATGGCAGCTTTGCCGAATCTTTAAAACTAAAAGAGGGTTTAAATACAATAAGTATCAAGGCTGTGAATAAATTGGATAAGCAAACCGAATTTGTTAAGACAATAATATACAGACCTCCGGAAAAGGAAAACCTTACTTTGTCCGAAACAACTGAATCTACAAAATCCATGCAAGTAGGAGATACCGCTCCTTTAGATTTATGATATTCTGTAGCTATGTCTAAGAAGAAAAAGATTTCAAATAGCATAAAAGATAAAAGAAGGCTTCATGAAGCTGAGAAAGCCAGTATGAAATCACGTCTGGGGGTTGTATATGGAGAACCTTCTATCAAGACAGGTACTGAAACAACTGTCAAAAAGGATACCCCCGTCAATGACAAATTCAACTTGCCTGTAACTGCCATTAAGCGGGATATGGTGAAAAATGGTATATATATGCTCTTTGTTCTCCTGGTTTTAGTAGTCTTAAAAGTATCGGGTTTAAAGTTCTAATTTGGTTATAGCCTTACTTCTGCGTCTATGTATTGATCAAGATTACCGTCCAGAACACTTTCGGGATTTGTCGATTCTATATTGGTCCGTAAATCTTTTACTAATTTATACGGATGTAAAACGTAATTTCTTATTTGGCTTCCCCATCCGGGCATTTTATAATCGCCTTTTAGTTCCCTTTTTTCCTTTTCGTGTTTTGCTAGCTCTTGAGCGTAAATTTTATTTTTTAAAATTTGCAGCGCCTTTTCCCGATTTTTTCCCTGAAATCTTTCTTCCTGACATTCGACAATTATATTTGTAGGTTTGTGTTTTAATCTAACCGCAGTTGAAACTTTGTTAACATTTTGGCCGCCTTTTCCGCCCGCTCTAAAAAATTCCCATTCCAAATCTTCAGGTTTTATCTCTATGTCCAAATCCGATTCTTCAAGGAGCGGAGAAACCTCTACCAATGCGAAAGAGGTTTGCCTAAGACTATCCGCATTGAACGGAGATTGCCTGACTAGTCTGTGTACACCGGCCTCACCTTTTAAAAAACCATACGCGTATGGTCCGTCAATTTCTACACTGACAGTTTTGAGACCTGCTTCATCTCCGTTCACGCTATTTACTTCCAGGCAGTTCCAGCCCTTTCGTTCGGCGTATCTCTGGTACATTCGGTATAAAATGGCGGTCCAATCCATAGCTTCGGTGCCTCCCTGGCCGGCGTGAATAGATAAAAGAGCATTTCCCATATCGTGTTTACTGGGTAAAAATGTTTTTAACTCTAAAATTTTAAATTCCGTTTCAAATTTATTTGTATCCCCATCTTCCAACATCAGTTCCAACATTTCGTATTCTTCAATATCTTTTTCTAATGTAGAAAGATCCTGTGAAATTTTCTGACCCTTTTCCCAGTCTTTCCATAGGTTTTCATCCAGCAGTTCGGCTTTATATTTGGCTATCTGTTCACGTTTTTCATCGATGAATAAGGCTTTTTTTAATTGTTGCATTCTCTGCATTATCTCGTTGTCCATAACGGGTATTATACCTGAAAACCAGGGTTTTAGCTTGCTGTAAAGACTTCCATACCAAGGTTAATTATGTCTCCTTGTTTTATTTCTTTTGCCAAAATTTTTTCGGCTAAATACAATTGAACCGTATCTTCAATTACTCTGGCCATTGGTCGTGCGCCCCACTCCGGATTAAAACCCCGTATGGTTAATTCGTTGATTACGCTTTCTTCAAATTTTACAGTAATTCCTTGTTCTGCCGTACTTTTTGCAACATCGGCCAAAAGCATTCGTGTAATTTTTTTAACATTTTCCAGAGTAAGAGGGTTAAATACGCTGATTCCGGTAAATCTGTTCAAAAATTCCGGGGCAAAGTGCGATCTCACTTCTCTCATAGCTATATCTTGCATTTCTTGTATGGACCCTTGTTTAGAAAAAACTTCCTGTATCGCTCTTGTGCCAACATTACTTGTCGCAATTATTATTGTATTTGTAAAATCAATAGTAACGCCGCTTGTATCAGTTAGTCTTCCGTCATCCAAAACCTGTAAAAAAGTAAGTAAGATATTCGGGTGCGCTTTTTCAATTTCATCCAGTAATAGTAAACAAAAAGGTCTGGTTCTAATTGACTCGGTTAAAATTCCTTTTATTGTTCCGTCCGGGGTTCCTAATAACCTGGAAATTGCATCTAGTTGTTGATATTCACTCATGTCGAGTCTAACCATGTTTTTTACATCGCCAAAATATATTTTGGCTAATGCTTTTGCCGTTTGCGTTTTTCCGACTCCTGTTGTTCCTACAAATAAAAAGCTGGCAATAGGTTTACTTTCGTTGCGAACTCCTGCTCTCGCTCTTTTTATAGCAGAGCCAACTTGTTTAATTGCCTCATCCTGACCGATAACCATTTGTTTCAAATCTTCTTCAATACTCAAAAGTTTTTTAGCCTCGTCTTCAGTAACTAATGAAGCGGGAATATGTGTCATGTCCGCAATTTCTAATGCCACAGCCTTTGAGTCCAAATATTTCGTATTATCCGAGACCCTTGTCGCGGCGCGTTGTATTATCTGAATTGCCTTATCGGGAAGTACCCGCTCATGTATTAATTTTCTGGACAAATCGACAGCTTTTTCCAAAGCCGGGTAAGTTATAAAAAGATCGTGTTTATATTCAAGCGTTTTAACATCGTATTTTAAAATTTCAATAGTCTCATCTTTTGATGCTTCCGTGATTTCATATATGTTGAATAAACGGGAAAAAGCCCCATTCGGCTCAATATATTTACGGTAATTTTGTATTGTAGTGGCGCCAATAAATTGTATTGTGTTAGAAGCTAATTCCGGCTCTAATATGGAATAAAGAGCACTAATTTCAGGATGAGAATTGCCACCTGCAATTAGCGTGTGAATTTCATCAATAAACAATATTATATCCCCGGATGCTTTTGCCTCACTTATTGCGCGTTTTAATTTTTCTGCTATTTCTCCTACACCGGCGGTCCCCGAAACTATACCGGATAATTCTATACTCACAATACGCTTGTTATTTAGTGATTTATAGGTTGTGCCTTCCATTATTTTGTATGCTATACCTCTCACAAGAGAAGTTTTTCCGCTACCCGGAGCTCCTATTACCAAGATGTTTTCATTAGAACCTCCGAGTAATTCGGCCATTTTCCGTATAGAGTCTTCCCGGACGGCGTACCTTTTGTAATTCCCTTGTATTGCCTTTTTTGTAAAATCTTCTGACATCGCGTTTAAGTAGGGAGTTACTCTACCGGTCATTCCTTTACCCGTGCCTCCGGTCAACATGGTTTCGTAATCAGGTTGCCAAATATATAGTTTTTCCAGGATCTCACGATTTTCTACAACCCATTTTGTACTTTTAATAACCAAATCCAGTTTTGATCCATATGTTGCCAAAATTGTGTCGGCGTTGGGAATACAGCTAATATATGCAGTGATCACAAGTTCGGGTTCCACGTACCTCAATTTGCTTTCTCTTGCCATTTCCCAGCACTTTTTCTTGAGCTGGTTCAGATCTATTCCCGGGGCTGTGCTGAGTTTTTGAATAAATTCCTCATTTAATAGTTCTGTTTTTTTTAATAAATAACTTATTGTCGGTGTTGCTGTAATTTTCAAAATGGCGTCCGACCTATTATCTTTAAGTAAGTTAAGAAATTCCAATGTTAGTGGTCTGCAAGCTCGCTCCATTTCATCGGAGCCGCATTCGTTAACTTTTTTTAACGGAATATCTTTAACAGCGAAATTCCATAACAAATACACGGCCAGGACAAAGGGGATCAAAAGTAGCCCCTGCAGTACTAAGATCATTATTGGGAAGACCAGCCAGAAAAATGGTATTAAGACTGACAGAGTACATAAAAAACCGAGTATAACTGTGCCGAAGAAAATTTCAAATATTCTTACCACAAATCCAATCAGACGCCCTACCACAGTGTAATCCCCGAATAAAGGTGTAAACAAAAGTTGTAAATTCAGGGTAAAAGATATCTGGCTGTTAATTAAGATAATTACCCTTTTTATCAGTGTAAAAAGATATTTGGGTGCGGTAATCAGCCACCAGTATAAAAACAGGTGAGGGTACCGAAAATGTACTTTCATATATATATCAGCATAGCAAAAAAAGCCGCATACCTGTAGCGAAATTCTACTCCCCCCGGGTAGGAGTAGATTATGCTACATTCCTAACGAATCAAACGAAAAATCGAATATGGCGGACTTTCCCTGTTTTGTGTCACTTACAGCGTCTGTAGAGAACCTCAATATCAAGCTTTTTACGGCACCGGACGCCACTTCGCCAATCTGGTACCCTTCCGTTTTCCATTTTACAATTGTTTTTCTCCCCAAAGACTCTCCTTCCTCCCCCGAATCCACTATGCCGTTGGTGTCTATATCGTTCCAAATAATCGGTTCCACATAAATTATGGATCTTAATTCATCAGGATCGTTGGCTGTTAAGTAATCCGCATTAGACGTCAGAGTTACCGGTGTGCTGCCGTTGTTAAATATTTTAATCTCATAATCCTCTGACCAGTTTGGCACGACATTATCAAATTGTGGCCCGGGCATTTCTTCGACCAGGTTTTCGGGAACAGTCCCAACATCTGTATCCAACAGTAATTTAATGTCCGCGCTTCCCACTGAAAATTTAGATCCAAGAACTTTACCTTTGTCGCCAAAAGCAGCGTAAGTAAGTCCGGCAGTTACCGTAATTAGGATTGCAATTAAAAGTCCTTTTTTAATGTAATTGCTTTTTTTCATTATTATCACCCCCTTTCTTTTCATTACTTTCAAAAGAGGTAAATACATTAAGTTGTTTCATACTTACATATCCGGAGTCCGTTATAACCAGGTGGTCGAGTAGGGGAATATTCATTGCTTTACCTAACGTGGAAATTTTTTTAGTTACGTTTATATCTTCGTTGCTGGGAGCGGGATCGTTAGACGGGTGGTTGTGAGCAATAATAATACACGCGGCGTTTTTATTTAACGCTAC